>CALDDN010000010.1 GCA_937936615.1 uncultured Bacteroidia bacterium
CGGCAGGGGCCAGGTTGACCGAAATCACATCCTGGTAGCCCGACGAAAAAAGCGCACCCAGCAGGATGAGGCCAAAACCGATGTGGGCCAGCGAGCCGCCCAGGTGGCGCAGGTTCTTGCGGCTGCGCCGCAGCAGCCGGATGATGATGTCCGTATTGGCAAAAATGGTGAAGAGGGCGCAGGCCAGCAGCAGGTCGTCGGCGATCATCATCAGGCCGTTGCCCAGAATGGCGAGCAGCTGGGCGAAGAAGCCTTGTTCGGCTGCCCCTTCGATGCCTTTGACGTAGCTCTCGTGGAAGGCGAAGGTGGCCGCCGGCGCGTCGGTGAGCCGCCGCACAAAGAGCACGATCGTTACGGCCAAGGCCGCCAGCACCGCCGCCAGCAGGGGCCGCGAGATGGCCCGCTTCAGCTGTTCCTTCTCGATTCTGGTCCAGAAAAAAAACTGGCCCACGGCAGAGAGCACTGCGATGGCAATGCCAAACCAGACGTTCCATTTATAATAAAAGAAGGGCACGTTGGCGGGCGGGGCGTATTGCGTGCCAATGATTTTGTTGATGACGGGCAGCGAGGTGAAAACCGAAATTTCGAGGGCGCAGAAGGCGAGCACCATTGCCGCCAAGTAAAGGAAGAACTCCCGCGTCCAGATGCGCTCATCTTTTTTCTGCGGGGGCTGGGGCAGGCGGTTCCAGTGCTCGATGAGCAGCAGCACGATGCCCGCCAGATAAACGAACAGCAGGATGAGCAGCTGGCCCGAGAGGCCCAGATCCGTAAAGCTGTGCACGGAGGCCTCGCCCAGCACGCCGCTGCGCGTCAGGAAGGTGCTGTAGAGCACGAGGATGAACGTAGCGATGACCAGCACGTAGGTCAAGTGGGCCTGGCTGCGGTTGCGGCGGAAGGCCAGCAGAGCATGCAGCGAGCCGACCCCCGTCAGCCAGGGGACCAGCGAGGCGTTTTCCACGGGGTCCCAGTTCCAGTAGCCGCCAAAGTTGAGGGTCTCATAGGCCCAGTAGCCGCCCATGATGATGCCCACACCTAGTACCAGCACCGAAAAGAGCGTCCACGTGGCTCCGGCTTTGACCCATTCGGCGTAGCGCCGTTCGACGAGCGAGGCCACCACAAAACAGAACGGAATGGCCGTGGCCGCAAAGCCCAGAAAGAGCATCGGCGGGTGGATGACCATCCAGTAATTCTGTAGCAGGGAGTTGAGGCCGTTGCCGTTGGTGGGCACGTAGTCGGGGTTGAGCTGGAACATGGGGTCGTTGGGCCGCACCTGCCGGAGCAGCAGGAAGGGCGAGCTGCCGATCTTCCAGCTTTCGACGGGCTGCCAGAAGGCCGCTAAGGCCAGCAGGCCCAGCAGCATCGTACCTGCGAACGGCACAAAACCGATGCGTCCCCGCCCGTAGGCCCAGGCCACAAAGCCCATGACCCCCAGCGTGAAGAGCAGTTCGAGCACAAACACCCAGTTGAGCGTATCGCTGCTCAGGAAGCCCGTCTGCGCCCGCGCCAGGTTGACCCCCAGAAACAGGAAGAGAAAAGCTGCCGCCGGCCGGGCCAGCCGCGGCCAGCCCGCGCCAATCTCGGCCCCCTGCCGCAGCACCGCATAGAGCGGCACCCACAGCAGCAGCAAAAACACCACAAACACCACCCGGTTATCGAGGTAAATGCCTAAGATCATCGAGGTGAGCAGCAGCTGGATCGAGGCCAGCGTGCCCAGCACGCCTGCCCGCCACGTGCCGCCCCAGATCATGAGCACCACCCCCAGTATCGAATGCCAGCTCATCCAGAGCAGGAAGCTGCCCTCCTGCCCTTCCCAGAGGCAGGCGATGCTGTAGCCGAGCGGAAGTTCGTTCGACGAGTGGCTGTAGACGTAGTGGTACTGGTACTGCTGCGTCAGAATGAGGCCGAAGAGCGTGCCGATGGTGCCCAGCACCGAGAGGGCATGCACCCCGAAGGCCGCCTGTCCGATGCGGAACCAGCCCCGCTGGCCCCGCGCCGCAAAAATGGAGGCCCAGTAGGCCACCAGGGCCACCAGAGCCGACACAAAGGCCAGATACGTCAGGAAAGTACCCGTGCTGCCGGAGATGAGTGCAAGCATGTTCTGCAGTCAAAAAAACATCAATAGGTACCCGTGTTGGCGTGGTCGGGCGGGCCGCCCGCCTCGTTGTACTTCGAAGGGCACTTGAGGTGGATTTTATCGGCTACAAAGACGTTTTTATCGGCGTTGTAGCGCACCACGAGGTCGATTTTGTCGGCCTGGGCCAGATCGCCCGTCAACGGCTGGTAGTAATGGACTTCGCGCACGTTTTTGAGGGTGTCTTCCACATAAAAGCGGTTGAAACTGTTGACGGGGTCGAAAACGGCCTGATCGCGTTTGACCCACCGCCCGATGACGTGAACGGGCTTGCCAGCTTCCTGGGCCGTTTCGAAGTCGGCAAACTGGCTGGCACTGCCCAGCAGGTCGACCATGAGCAGGGCCATGAAAGCGGCCAGTATACCTAAGGCAATGAGGGATCTGGTTTTCATTTTGGAATGAAAATACAATGCATTAACCAACTCTAAAGGTACGAAGTTCAGAGCGGTTCGTTGCATGCGACGTACCGATTTCCGTCGGGGCCACCTCAAACCCATGCTGCAGGGGCAAGGTGTCGGGCGGGTCTACGGGTGCGGCAGCTCGGCCGGTACGTCCTTGAAGGCTGGGCGCGGGCTGAGGCCCAGTCGGGCAAAGAGCGCACCGTCGCGGTCGGTGCCGTTGTTGGGCGTAGTGAGCAGGCGGTCGCCCGCGAAGATCGAGTTGGCCCCCGCCAGAAAACACAGGGCCTGATCGGCATCCGACATGTTGACGCGGCCCGCCGAGAGGCGCACCATGGCCCGGGGCATGAGCAGGCGGGCCGTGGCGATCATCCGTGCCATGACCAGCGCATCGACCGGCGGCTGGTCGGCCAGCGGCGTGCCCTCCACGGCTACCAGCGCGTTGATCGGCACCGATTCGGGGTGCGGGTCGAGGGTGGCGAGGGTGTGGAGCAGCCCGATGCGGTCCTCGTCCGACTCGCCCAGCCCCACGATGCCGCCCGTACAGAGGGTCAGGCCGGCGCGGCGGGTATTGGCTAAGGTGCGCAGGCGGTCCTGGTAGGTGCGGGTGCTGATGATTTCGCCGTAGTGTTCTTCCGAGGTATCGAGGTTGTGGTTGTAGGCGTAGAGGCCGGCTTCCTTGAGGCGGATGGCCTGCTCCTCGGTGAGCATGCCTAGGGTGCAGCAGACCTCCAGCCCCAGCGCATTGACTCCCCGCACCATGTCGATGATCTGGTCGAAGTCGCGGTTGTCGCGCACCTCGCGCCAGGCCGCGCCCAGGCAGAAGCGCGTCGAACCCTTGGCCTTGGCTTCGGCGGCGGCGGCCACCACCTCCTCGATCGGCAGCAGCTTGTGCACGTTGACCCCTGTCTGGTAGCGGGCGGCCTGCGGGCAGTAGGCGCAGTCCTCGGGGCAACCGCCCGTCTTGACCGAGAGCAGCGTACAGACTTGTACTTCGGCCGTGGCCTGGTAGGCGCGGTGCACCGTGGCGGCCTGAAAGATCAGTTCCAGCAGGGGCTGGTGGTAAAGCTCGCGGACTTCGTCGAGGCTCCAGTCGGAGCGGATGGCGGCACACATGGGAACAAAGGGTCGGCTTTTCAGGGTGAGGTAGAAATCTATTTTGAGCTGTCTGCGTGTCGGAATGCTTAGTTCAGGCGACTGTAGGCCTCAAATCGATGCGGGCAGGCCCGCATCGATTTGCACAGGTAAAAATAGCACGCGGAACGCCAGTTCCTATTCGTCGGGCTTGGGCGGCGTGCGCAGCACCTTGAAAAAGAAATAGGCCGTGATGGCCGTTACGCTCAGCTGAACGGTCAGCATCATGAGCAAAGCTCCCGCACTCATGGGTTGAGTCTCCCTTCGCGTTTGCGTTTCAAGTAGGCGACGCGCACCATGACGGCAATAAAAATGAAGAGCAGCATCAGCAGCAGGCGGGCCATCGAAACGTAAAAGAGGTTGTTGATGAAATGGCCTTGGGCAATGGGCTGGCCTACCGCCACGGTCGCGCCGGTTTCGACCAGCGGCCGGTCGCGGGCATCGAAGCGGTACTTTTTGAAGTGTCCGGCACCGTCGTCGATCACGATGCGGAAGCCGCCCTCAGGCTCGCGCTCGATGGCCTGCACCGTGCCCCCGACCTCGGCCTCGAAGCGGTCGGCAAACCACTTGCGGTTGGCCACCACCCCTTGATTGAGCACTTTACCGATGATGCTGTTGGCATCCAGTTCCCAGCCCTCGCGCAGGGCGCGGCTCCAGTCGTTGCCCTTGGGCGTAACGAGGGCACCGAAAAAGACGACAATCAGCAGTAGGGGCGTAACCCAGCGCATGATCAAGCGGAAGACCTCGGGTACGCGCATATCGGCTCCCCGCGTCAGTTCGGGCCAGGCTTTGTCCACGCCGTAAATCCACGAAAAGAGAATGACCTCGAAGAGGGCAAAGGCCACCAGCGACACGGTACCCGCCCAGTAGTCGTACTCGTCGAAAACCCCTTCCTGAAAGAAAATGACCGTCGGCAGGCCCAGCACCAGCACCAAGGCTCCGAAGGACCAGGCCGCCGGCTCGCGCCGCCAGTTGAATTCGTCTTCCATGAAACCCATCCAGGGCGTGCCCATGGCCAGCGACGAGGTAATGCCCGCAAAAAAAAGCAGCCCGAACCAGAAAACCCCCGCCAGCGTAGCCAGCATCGTACCCCACTGCCCGAACAGATAGGGCATCGTCTGGAAAGCCATCGAGAAGCCGGCGTTTTCCTTCACCCAGTCCAAGCCCAGGTAACCCACGGCGATGGGGATGATGACCGAGGCCCCGAGCACCACCTCGACAAAGGTATTCATCCAGCCGGCGGTCATGGCGTTGAGGGCGATGTCCTGATTGGCCCGCACGTAGGCGGCGTAGCAGTGAATGGTGCCCATGCCCACCGAGAGGGTAAAGAAAATCTGACCCGCCGCCGCGAGCCAGACCTTGAAGTCGAGCAGGCTTTCGCCCGAGGGAGGCCGCCACAGGAAATCAAGCCCCAGAAAGGCGTTGCAGTCGGTGCAGCCCACTGGTGCGGCCGAGTCGCCCAGCGTCAGGCCCCGCAGGGCCAGAAAGGCCCCAAAAGTCAGGAGCAGGGGCATGCCGATCTTCGCCACCTTTTCCACCCCGTCCTTCAGGCCCCGCGACAGAATCCAGGTATTGAGCAGCAGGCACAGCACGTAGAACACCACCGACTCGTAGGGGATGAACGAGGTCGACTCCGAGACGTTGACATAGGTACTGAAAAAAGCCTTTACCTCTTCCTGACTCAGGCCTGCGAAGGTCTGGGCCACCGAGTGAAAAGCGTAGCTCAGGGTCCAGGATTCGATGTAGCAGTAATAGGCCGCCACCCCGATGTTGGTGAAGATGCCGAAAACGCCGATGTATTTCCAGTAGCGGCCCTTCGAGAAGTTGTCCAGAATGAAGGGGGTCGAGTGGTTGCCGAAGCGGCCCCCGAAGCGGCCCATCGTCCACTCGATCCAGAGCAGCGGAATGCCCATGACCAGCAGGCAGACCAGGTAAGGAATGATGAACGCCCCGCCTCCGTTGTTGATGGCCTGCACCGGAAAGCGCAGGAAGTTGCCCAGGCCCACGGCATTGCCCGCCATCGCCAGGATCAGGCCCACGCGCGAGCCCCACTGTTCTTTTTCGACACCCATGCGCCGCTTTCGTTCCGTAAAACGACCAAGTTAAGCGATTTTTAATTCCATGCTACCTGACTGCACATCGGGAAGCCAGCGGCCGGTAAAAATGCCTGCAGAGGCTGTTTGTCAGGTGCACGAAGGGCTGCCTCGCATTCCCGAGGCTATGGGCGCGAACCCCGCGACGCAGCCCCATCGGCGGGCCTCGCCTCCCCCGAGCAATCAGGACATGCGTCTGAAAATGCCTCTGGCAGATTGGCAGGGGCAGTCTCAGCAGATCGGGGCCAGTTCAGTCAACCGGACGTAGGGGCCCTCGGGGGGCGATTCGTAATGGCCCAGGTTGTAAAGCAGGCGTTGGTGCAGGCGCAGGGCCTTCCAGTAGCTCACGGCCGTATAGGGCAGACCCAATTCGGCGGCTGTCTGGGCGATCAGGCGGCTGATTTGCGGGTAGTGCGTGTGGCAGACCTGCGGGAAGAGGTGGTGGGCGGCGTGTGCGTTGAACCCCCCGGTCAGCCAGTTGCACCAGCGGCTCAGGGGCCAGTAGTCCACGGTGGTGGCCAGCTGGTGGACGGCCCAGCTGTGGCCCAGTCCCCCTTGGCTGGGTGCCGGAAACAGCGAGCCGGACGAAAAGTGGTTGACGATGTTCATGTAGACGAAGGCCGCCGAGATGGCCGCATTCATCAGCAGGAAGCCTGCCAGGGCTTCGCCCCAGCTCAGGCCCAAAGTCCAGCGCGGCAGCACCAGCGTCATTACCACAAAGGCCAGTTTGGCCCCAAAGAAGATCAGCCATTCGCGCAGCGGATGCCGCAGGTCGTCCATGTTGGCCAGTCTGCGGGCCTTGAGGTAGAGCCAGTCGTTCCAGATGATCGAATGCAGATTGACCAGCGGGTAGAGCAGGTGAGCGTAAAGGTGCTGCCAGCGCATGTAGCGGCGGCGGGGGTGGTTGGGCGAAAGCCGGACGAAGGGGTTGGCATCGATGTCGGCATCGCAGCCGTTGACATTGGGGAACTGGTGGTGCGAGTGCAGGTGCCGCAGCCGCCACAGGTAGGCACTGACCCCCAGCAGGTTGAACGACACCACAAAGAGCCAGTGGTTGAGGCGGCGGTTCGAACTCAGGGCACCATGTGCCGCATCGTGTCCGATGTTGTAGACCATGAACAGGGCCGAAAGCCCGTACAGGGCCCAGAAGAAGTAGCTCCAGCCGAGGCCCCACCTGACCGTGAGCAGAGCCACGTAGCTGCCTACGAGCAGCAGGGCGTAGATGCCGCCTTTGATCCACGTTTCGGTCGTGGCGTAGGGCTGGCGGCCCGTCGCCTGCATCCACTCCTGCACCCGCGCCCGCAAAATGGCATAAAAGGAGTCCGCCCCAGCTTGATTAACGAATTTGATTTGCGCGACGGGTCGAAACGGCAGCTTGTCCATGCTACAATTTTAGTTAACCGGAGTCGATCGCAGGACGATCGGAAATAAATATTTTGAATATTTTGTTAAGACAGGCGTGAATTTTATCTTAAAAGTGCACTGAAAGTGCCTGACTGTTCCTGCTTTGAGCTGCTCTTCTGTCCGGTATTAAATAGAAATAGTTTTTTGGGGTGGGGTATTGATCCGAGTCGATTTTTATTTGCTGAAGCGAATTCAATATTTAATACCATCTTATTCTTGCTAACCATGTGGCCATTTTTTGCCCGAAAGGGAGGATGAAGTATTTATTTTTTTACCTGACTGGCGGGCATCTGCGTCGGCCATTCGAGTCGGGCTGAATTGCCGGAGGCTTACTCAGTCCTGCAACCGTCGGCCCTTCCAGCGGATGGGGCCACCCTGCAGCAGCCGCAAGCCCACCACTCCCTGCAGCAGCAACCGCGCCGGCAGGGCTACCGCTACCCACCGCAGCAGCCGCCAGCGGCCCAGCGCACCGGCCGCCGCAGCCGTCAGCGCGGCATCAGACCCCAGCACCACGCCCAGCAAAGTCCAGCCCATACCCGTAAGGCCCGCCATCAGTGCCGCCCACGGGGCCAACTGGTAGATGGCGTAGGCTGCCACGGCATACCACGGCCCCTGCAGCCCTCCCCGCAGCCACCGCCGCCGCTGTTCGATGAGTTCGCCCAGCCCCCCGACCGCCCAGGTGCCGCTGCAGGCATCCCGTCCCCAGAGAAAAGCCGTCCGGTAGCCCCGCGCCCGCACCGCCTGAAAAAGAGCGAAATCCTCGGTAACCGAAAAGGGGATGGCTTCGTAGCCGCCGGTGGCGGCGTAGGCGGTGCGGGTCAGGCCCAGGTTGTTGCCCACCGCCGTGAGGGGCCGCTTCCAGCGGTCGGCGGCCGCGAGCGTGGCCGTGCCCACCAGCCAGTCGAGGGCCTGCAGGCTGCTCCAGAGGCCGCGGTCGATAACCACGGTCGTGCCCACGCTCAGGCCGATGCGCTCACCGGCCAGGGCGGCGACGTGGGCCTTGGCCCAGCTGGAAGGCACTACCACATCGGCATCGGCGAAGAGCAGAATGGGAGCTTCGGTCTGCTGGGCCAGCTGGGCCAGCACGTTCTGTTTGCCCTGCAGGCCGGGCAGGGGGTCGCGGATGGAATGCAGACGCACGCGCGGGTCGGGGCAGGCAGCGACCCGCGCGGCCGTGCCGTCGGTCGAGGCATCGTCGCCCACGAGGACGGACAGGCGGTCGGGCGGGTAGTCGAGGGCCAGCAGGCTCGCGAGGCAGGCGGGCAGGCGGGCGGCTTCGTTGCGGGCGGCCACCAGCACGGCCACGGGCGGCCAGTCGGGCGGGGCAGGTGCCGGTGGGGCAGGGCGGGCCACCGCCGCAGCCACCGCCAGCGATACCACTCCATAGGCCAGCACCAAGGCCCATGCCAGACCTATGAACAGATCGGCCGGCGCATCCACCGGCTTAGGGTTCGCGGTAGTATTTGCGGGCTTCGGGCAGCAGGGCTGTCAGCTCGCGGATGCGGGTCTCGTTCGAGGGGTGGGTCGAGAGGAACTCGGGGGGGCTGCCCTGGCTGAGCTGGGCCATGCGCTGCCAGACTCCGATGCTGGCTTCGGGATCGTAGCCGGCCATGGCCATGAAAATCAGGCCCATGCGGTCGGCCTCGCTCTCGTGGGTGCGCGAGTATTTGAGCACGCCCAGTGTCGAACCGGCCCCGTAGGCCATGAGAAAGAGGTTGCGTGTTTCCTCGGGCTGCTCCTGCAGGGCCACGGAGAGGGCCGCGCCGCCCAGCTGGACAGCCAGCTGCTGCGACATGCGCTCGTTGCCGTGGCGGGCGACTACGTGGGCAATCTCGTGGCCCATGATGGCGGCCACGCCGGCTTCGGTCTGGGCGATGGGCAGGATGGCGGTATAGAAGGCGATCTTGCCCCCGGGCATGGCCCAGGCGTTGACCTGATTCGATTCGATGAGGTTGATTTCCCAGTTCACGCCCTGAAGGCGGTCGGTCAGTTTGTTCTCCCGCAGGAAGGTTTCGACGGCAGCCGTTACGCGCTGGCCCACGCGCTGGAGCATCTGGGCATCGGGCTGACTGAGGGGTACCACGCGCTCCTGCTGCAGCACCTGGCTGTAGCTCGACTGGGCCATGCCGATGAGGTCGGACTCCTTGAGGAGGTTGAGCTGGCTGCGGCCCGTGATGGGCACTTTCTGGCAGGCCCAAAGGGCACAGACGGCCAAGGCGAGTGTCAGCAACGACGTATAGACGGGTTGGCGCAGAAAGGTCATAGGGTATATGCGCATTAAGTGCTTGAATATACGCCTAAAGTTCAGTCTAGTTCAAACATGACAGCCGCAGCAGAACGGGGATACCTGTCAAGCCGTTGTTTCTAGGCAAGGCAACCTGAGTTTATCCAGGATAAAATAGCTATGTATTAAATCAACTTGGGCTGAGGCCCAACCAAGCATCCTGGTTTCTGTTGACTTTTAAAACCGATTAAAAATTCTTCGAAAAAAATTTGCGCAGTTCCACAAAGTTTCAGTAAACTTGCATGCAAATCTGGCATCCAGTTTTAAACTTTCAACTTACTTAAACTAACAAACAAATGAAACCAATCATTTTGGTGGCGTTGTGTCTGTCAACGCTGTTCTTCTGTGGCTGCAACCGCGAAAAAGAGGTCATAAAGCCGCAGGCTCAAAGTTCAACAGGTGGAGGTGGCGGAGGTGGTGACAATACTCCTGCCTCGGCCATGGTGATTACCCGCATTGAGGTCATCAATTTTCTTGACCTGGAATGGGACCCTCCGGCAACGGGAAATTCGCTGGCAGATATTTACACAGTCGTTCGCGATCAAGACCAAAGAATTCTTTTTATCAGTTCGACCTATGACAATGTGGCTCTCAGTCAGCTTCCGAAAGGCTGGGATTGCAACATCAGGATTCCGATGTCGTCGGTTACCGGTCGCTGGTATGTTGAGCTGTACGATTACGATGTTTTCGATTCCGATGATTCCATGTGTGAGGCCTCTTTCGACCCACGCGACTACCGAATGACCCGAAACCCGACCATAATAATCACCTCCCGTTTCTGTTCATTTCGAATTTATGCAAGCTATGAATAAACTAAAACAAACAATGAAAGCACAGCTGACAGCCACAATTTTAGTCATAGGTCTGATTGCCCGACCGGGGGTCGCAGCCGCTCAGAATGCGCAAGCCGTCAGTTTTCAGGGTGAAAGCAATCAGCCAACGGAAGGGCCAAAAGATCTCTTCTCCAAGAATGTTCTAGCGGTAACTATGGGTCTTGGTGCTGGATTTCCAATCGGAGCATTTGGCAGCAATGACGCATACCAGGATTTTACGGGAGGGGCCGGAATCGGGCGGTCGGGAGCAATCCTGTTCAGTTATCACTGGACGGGGAAGCTTCGCCAGAATCGTAAAACATGGCTCGGCCGGCCGCTACCCCCGCACAGAAATTACCATGGCATAGGCTTGTATATCAGTTCCGAATACTTCCCACAAAGCAAGGAATGGGTCAACAGCCTGCTGTCCAAGAGTAATCCTGCTTATGAATACCGCATGACTTTTACCGGATTCAGTATGTCTTCCTTAGGTCTGGGCTATTCTTTTTTTCAGCTTTTTACAACCAGATTTTTTAGCGACCAGTTTGTAGGGGCAGGCTATTCGCTGATCCGATCGGGCGACTATTCGATGAAGGTTTTTCAGAACGGACGCCCTTTGCAAGAATACAAGCTGGCCTATGACCAGACCAGTTCCTCTATTGAATTTAGATTGGCTTTAGGTCTGAATTATAGAATTAAAAAGGGTTTTGCCGTTCGGCTGGGCGGCGAATGGCTCAATTCAGCATTCACCTATGCTGGCAGTTTCGGTTCGTATTATTACAATCAGAAAGAAATTGATTTGCTTTACAACCGCGATGTCTCCATTAGTTCCCTTATCCTTACTTTGGGAATAAAAGCTATGATTGATAGCGGTAAACGGGATAAGTGATAGTAATAAGTAATAGATAGTAATAGATAAGAATAGTCGGATCTGGCTGTGCTAGCCTTGCAGCACAGCCAGACCTTTTTATTGCTGCACCGGAGGCTTGGGATGGAAATAAAGCAGCCGCATGTTCCAGTCAAGAAAGAATCGATTAAATTGTTGCCTCGTTTCGATTTTTTCAGAACTTACCTGCCATGTTTCCTGTGAACTACCTGTCCGGCCTGCTGCTGGGATTTTTATTGATCCTCGGTACCTGGGCCGGCACCTGCGCCCAGACCGACACCCTGCGTCACTGGACGCCCGGGCGTCCCCTCATCTCCCTGAGCAGCATGACCCCACTCTCGCTGCAGGTCGCCCGTTTCGAGCTGGCCGCCCCCTGCACCCTGCGCCGCCTCATCCTGCATACCGCTGGCGGCACCGGCAGCCTCCGCGTCCACCTCTTCGGCCACGAGGGGGGGACGGCTTTTCCCCAGTTCCTGACCGAGGTGCGGCCCGCGCAGACCCTGCGCAAAGAGGCCGACGGCCCCCAGCAGCTGGTCTACGAACCGGTCGAACCCATCTATTTCGACAACAACCAGTTTTTTGTGGGGGTCTCGAACCTGAGCGAGGGCGTGCGCCTGCTGGCCGATGGCCAGCCCGTGCCCGACATCTGCGAGTCGACCGACGGCGGCAACTACTACCACATCTTTTTCCGTAACGAGGGCCGCTGGGGCGCATCGCCCGGGGCCTACGCCATCGATGCCATCGTCGACGTGCCCCAAGCCCAGTCGCCCCGCTGGTTCGAGGACGTTACGGCGGCAGCCGGCCTCAACGGCAGCCTCTCCAACGCCTCGATGGCCTGGGAAGACTACGACGGCGACGGCTACCTCGACCTGCTGGTGGTCGGGCGGCTCTACCGCAACCTTGGCTCGGGCCGCTTCGAGGACCGCACGCAGGCCGCCGGCCTGACGGGCAGCCCCCGCGCCAACGTCTGGATCGATTTGGACAACGACCGCGACTGGGACATCCTCTTTTTGGGGCTGGCCGACGCGGGCGGACGCAGCCGCCTTTTCCTCAACGACGGGCAGGGCCAGTTTACGGCCCGCGAGCTGTCCGGTCTCGAGGAGCTGCGTGCACCCACGGGCGTGAGCATTGCCGACCTCAACGGCGACGGCCTGCCCGATGTCTTCGTCTGCCAGCTCTGGGACCCCTACCCCGAACCCTGGCCCAACTACCTGCTGCTCAACGACGGCCAGCTGGGCCTGACCATCGCCAACGAGCGCATCTACCCGGGCATCACCAGCCACCGCCGCAGCCGCGGCACCTCCTTCGTCGATTTTGACCAGGACGGCGACCTCGACCTCTACGTCGTCAACTACTTTCTGGAACAGGACGAGCTTTGGGAAAACGACGGCGCGGGCCACTTTCTGGACATCGCCCGCCGCAAGGACATCGACCGCAACCGCACCGGCTCCAATCACGGCACGGGCTGCGACTGGGGCGACTTCGATGCCGATGGCGACCTCGACCTGCTGCTCTGCCAGTTCGCCCACCCCAATTTTACGGTTCAGTACGACCACCGCGGCACCACCATCTACGAAAACCTGGGCGGCCCCCAATGGAACTTCCGTGACCTGCGCGACCGCCACGGCATCCAGTTCGAGGAGACTCACGCGGGCGGCACCTGGGGCGACGTCAACAACGACGGCCTGCTCGATTTCTTCATCACCACCTACTACGGCTGCCGCTACGTCGACCTCTACCATCAGAACCCCGACCACAGCTTTTCGATTCGGAGCTTCGATTACGGCATCGACCGCATCGTTTCGGGCGAGGACGCCGTCTGGGTCGATTACGACAACGACGGGCGGCTCGATCTCTGCGCCGGCGACCGCAACCGCCTGCGCCTCTGGCGCAACGCCAGCCCCATTGCCGATCGCAACTGGCTCCAGCTCGAACTGCGCAGCCCCGATCCGCGCGACAACTACTTCGCCATCGGGGCCAAGGCCCGGCTCGTGGCCGGCGACTACCGCATGCTGCAGGAAGTGGTTTCGGGGCGGGGCCAGCGCATGCAGAAGCCCACGCGCCTGCACTTTGGTCTGGGCGACCGTCCGGCCATCGAATACGTCGAGGTCGAATGGCCCGACAGTGCCCGCACGACGGAACGCTTCTGGGGCCTGTCCCTCAACCAGCGGCATACCCTGACCAAAGGGCAGGGCGCGGCCGTTTCCCGTCTGCCAGCCGGTGAACTGGCGGCTCTGCAGGCCGGCCCCAACCCCGCCAGCGGCTCGCTGACCCTGCGCAACCTGCCCGAGGGCCGCTGGCACGCCAGCCTCTACGACCTGCAGGGCCGCCGCCTGCTGAGCCACGAGCTGCCCGCCGCTCCCACGGCCACCCTCGATCTAGCGGGCCTTTCGGCGGGGGTCTATGTGCTGGAGGTGTCGGGTGCCGGAGTGCCGCCCCTTCGGATGCGGGTGCTCGTGCAGTAGAGCAAAAGCAGCCGGCAGCCGCCCATCTTTTCGGGTACCAGCTGTTGCAGCGACCTGCAGCCGGTCGCCCCGATTTCCTTTTCATTCAGGAAATCGGGGCAGACAAAACTACAGGTGTGTACTTTTTTCAATTAAAAGAATAAAACAAATCCGCCTCAGGCAAAGACCCGCCCCGAAGCCTGCAGAGCCTGGGCAAAGGCCCCGCGGTTGAACTTGGGGAGCAGGGCCTGCTGCTCGTCGAGGAAGGCAACGAGGTTTTCAGTGGCCACGTTGCCCACGAGTTCATCTTCGGCAAAAGGGCAGCCGCCAAAGCCTTGCAAGGCTCCATCGAAGCGGCGGCAGCCGCCCCGCCAGGCCGCCTCGACCTTGGGCCGCCAGGCGGCGGGGCGAGCGTGCAGGTGCGCCCCCAGCTTGAGGTCGGGCAGCTCGGTACGCAGGCGGCGAAAGGCCGCTTCGATGTCGGCGGGCTGGGCGGTGCCTACGGTATCGGCCAGGGCCACGGTCGGAACGCCCAGCTCGGCCAGCTGCGCGGCGTAGCCGGCCAGCTGGTCAAGGCTCCAAGGGTCGCCGTAGGGGTTGCCGAAGCCCATCGAAAGGTAGACGACCAGTTCCTTGCCTTGGGCGCGGCAGGCGGCTACGGCTTCGCGTACCAAGGGGAGCGACTGCGCGATGCTGCGGTTGGTGTTGCGCTGCTGGAAGGTCTCCGAAATGGAGAGCGGGTAGCCGATGCAGTCGATCGAGGAGTGGTCGAGGGCGGCCTGCAGGCCCCGCTCGTTGGCCACGATGGCTAGCAGGCGCGTTTCGGAGCCGGTACGGTCGAGGCTGGCGAGCACCTCGGCCGTATCGGCGAGCTGCGGCACGTGCTTGGGTGAGACAAAGGAGCCGCAGTCGAGGGTATCGAAACCGACGCGCAGCAGCGTGTTGAGGTAGTCGATTTTGGTGGCCGTAGGGATGAAAACGGGTAGGCCCTGCATGGCGTCGCGCGGGCATTCGATGAGCTGGACGGCTTGGGTTTCGATCATGGACGGATGGCGGTTTCGGACCGCTGCGTGGTAATTTGCTAAATTTGTAAAATTTGAGCTGTAGTATGAAAGCTTTTTTACTGCGGAAACCGCTCCTCTGGTTCTTGCTGCTGGCTGGGCTGGTCGGTTCACTCCCTGTCTACGGGCAGGGGGGCAACGACTGTGGCCTGGAAATCGAGGTGAACGTCGAGAATCCGACGCCGCCGCTCTTCAATAACGGGGCCATCAATGGCCAGATTCGCGGCTGGCGACCGAGCTACCAGTTCAACGTGGCTTTGGGTGGCAACCAGATTCCGGTCTCGCGTCCAAGTGCGGAAGGGATTTTTCGCCTGCAGGACTTGAGCCCCGGGATCTACATCCTGGAAGCATTCGATCCCGACAGACCGCGCTGCCGAATCACCAGGACTGTAGTCGTGGGACCCGACCGGCCCGACTGCGAGGATTTCAGGATTGCCGATATTGTAACGCAGCCCGAAACCATACCGCCAGGCAACAACGGCAGTGTGGTCTTTCGCATTGTGGGGGGCACGCCGCCTTTTGTGGTCAGCTTTGGCCTGCAGCCGCCGATCGAGACCTCGAACCGTGAAGTCTCGTTTGCCAATCTGCCGTCGAATACCTTTCCGATTGTCATCCGCGACAGCCGCCCCCTGCCCTGCGTAACCACCGGCGAGGCCCGCGTTGAGCGGGTTTGCGAGGGCGTGGTCGAGGCCCGCATTCTGGGCCTGGAGGGCGGTCCCTACTGCCTCTCGAGCACGGCCCCCATACCGCTGACGGGTCTGCCGACGGGCGGTACCTTTGCTGGCCCAGGCATCCGGCAGCTGGCCCCGGGTATCGCCGAGTTCATTCCGGCCAATGCCGGCCCCGGCGACCACTTCATCGTTTATGCCGGCACCAACGCGCAGGGCTGCGAATACCGCGCTCAGGTGATGGTCAATGTACTGCAAAACTGTTGCCCCACGCCCCGCACGGTTACCGTGGTGGTCGAATCGACGACCCTGGCCCGCCTGACCTGGGAATCGACCGGCGCACCGCAATACGAAGTCCGCTTCCGGCCCTTCGGCAGCCCGACGTGGAATCCCTCGCAGTTTGCGGCGACCAACCAGTTTACGCTGGTGCTGCCTGCGGGCGTGTCGAACCGCTGGGAGGTGCAGGTACGCTCGGTCTGCTCGACGACGGGTGAACTTTCGGACTGGACGGCTCCGCAGGAATTTGAGACGGGTTTCGAGCCGTGCCTGCCCCCTACGAACGTGGTGGCCGTGCCTACCGGCGAGTTCTCGGCCCTCATCACCTGGACGGCGGTCGCCAACGCCGCCAACTACCGCATCGAATACCGCGACCGCAATTCTACGACCTGGCAGACGATCGTGGTACCGGCTCTGCCCACTTCGGCAGCTCTGGGCAATCTTGTGCGGGCTACGACCTATTTTGTCCGCATCTTCACCCTCTGCCGCGACGGCCAGGTTTCGCCCGAAAGCGAGGCCCGCACCTTCCGCACCGAAGGTACCGAGCGATGCGATCCGCCTGCCGAAGTGATCATCGGCGACGTGGGCGAAACAACCATCGCCCTGAGCTGGACGGCCATGCCCGGCTCCTCGCAGTACCAGGTGCGCTACCGCGTGCGCGGTCAGGGCCTCTGGACGACCCAGACCACCCCTGCCACCACCTTCCTCATTCAGGGCCTGAGTCCGGGTACCGAATACGAAATTGAGGTCATCACGCAATGCGGCAGCGTCGTATCCGACCCCTCGGTTACGCGCAACGTAACGACGGCGGATTTTCAGCCCAAGTGCCTGACCCCGGCCACGGTCGAGGTAACGAACATCGCCGAGGACTTCGCCCGCCTGAACTGGTCGGCTGTACCCAACGCCCAGCAGTACGAAATCCGCTACGCCGAACGGGGCAGTGGCAACTGGATTGTGCGCTTCAGTGCGTCCTCGCCCTTTATCATGCTCAACCTCAAACCGCGCACGCGCTACGAGGTGCAGATCAAGGCCATCTGCGGGCCGGGCTTCGAGTCGGAGCGTACGCCTTCCACCGAGTTCGAGACGCCGCGCTCGGAACGCTGCCTGGCTCCCGTGCGCACGGCCGTCGAAGACGTGAGTGCCACGACGGCCCGCGTTTCGTGGGAGCCGGTGGCCAATGCCGTGAGCTACATCCTGCGCTGGCGCGTCAAAGGCAGCGGCAGCTGGACGGAGCAGCGCGACCTGACGGGCACCGTGGCCGACCTGGCCGACCTGCGCCCGCGCACGGTCTACGAATTCCAGGTGGCCGTCGTCTGCGACAACGATAAAACCTCGAACTTCACCCTCTCGCGCGACCTGGAAACAACCGAGCTGGTCTGCAACGCGCCGGCCACGCTGACGGTGAGCAACCTCACGACATCGGAAGCTACGGTGCAATGGCCCGAAGTGCCCGATGCCCGCAGCTATACCATCCGCTGGCGTACGGCACCCAACGGCGCGTTTGCTACGGCCGAAACCCCCGAAAACCAGTTCCGCATCATCAACCTGCAGGCCAACACCACCTACCAGGTCGAAGTGCGCACCAACTGCCCCGCCGGAGTCAGCTCGGGCTTCGGGCGGGCCGAGGAGTTCCGCACCCTGGCTCTCGATCCCAACTGCGCTGTGCCTGCGGATGTGAGCTTCAGCAACATCACCGGCACAACAGCTCAAGTGAGCTGGTCCGCCGTTACGGGAGCCATTCGCTACACGGTCGAATACCGCCGCATCACCGATCTGGACTGGGCTTCGGTTACGACGACCACGACCGAAATCGTGCTGGAGAATCTGCAGACCTCGACGCGCTACCTGGTGCGGCTGCGCACCGAATGCGCCGGCGGTAGCTCGCGCGAGGGCAGGCCTTCGGACTTCACGACTACCGGTACCGGTCCCTCGGACTGCACGGGCTGGACCCGCACGGGCAGCAGCGAGCAGCAGGTGCGCGTCGACGACGTGGCCCGCGGGCCGGGCGGTCGGGTGGCTGTTGCAGGATCCTTTACGGGGTCGGCAACTTTTGGCACGACGACGCTATCGACAGCGGGCCAGCGCGACGGCTTCGTAGGTCTGCTCGATGCCAACGGCCAGTACCTGTGGGCGCGCCAGATTGGCGGCGGTCTTATGGATGCCGCCACCTCGGTGGCCATCAGCAGCACGGGCGATGTCTATGTAGCGGGCTATTTCATGGAGGAATGCCTCTTCCATACCAGCCGGGCGACGGCCCTTGGTACCGGCACCGACGCTTTCCTGGCCCGCTTCGGCGCGACGGGGAATGTCGAATGGGTCGTGCAGATGGGCAGTGCCAACGCCATCGTATCGCCCGACAACGATACCATCAACGTGGTTTATGACCTGACGATCGGTCCCGACGGCAACCTGTACATCTGCGGTCAGTACGCCGACGAATGCGAGTTCACTTCGATTGGCGGTGCCCCCAAGTTCGTGGGTGATTTCAACAACATCTTTACCGATGCCTTTGTAGCCAGCTACGAACCGACAGGCCGCCTGCGCTGGGTGCAGACAGGCGAAAGTCCTTTCATCGACGCGGCCACTGCCCTGACGACCGGCTCCAACGGTCAGGTGTACGTTACGGGCTACTACAGCGTGGAAGCCGATTTCAGCGGCACGCCCTTGCCTATTGCCAACCCGGCTACACCTAATGTATTTGCGGCCAAATATACCAGCGATGGTGTCCTGCTGGGGGTTGTGGGCGGCGTGGGCACGGGGGCCGAAATCCCGACAGCCATCGTCGTGGACAACAGCGAGCAGGCCTACATCGCTGGTGTGTTCAATCAGAACTTCAGCTCGGGCAGCACGACGCTGAACAGCCGCGGACGTCTCGATGCCTTTGTTGCCAAACTCGACGCGGGCGGCAATGGCCTGTGGGCCATGCAGATTGGCGGTCCCAATGACGACTGGGTCGATGCCCTCGACTTTGATGCCGATGGCAACGTGGTTGCGGCGGGCTATTTTCCGGGCAGTGCCCAGTTCGGAAACGCCCCGGCCCGGGCTGCTGCCGGACAGATCGACAGCTACCTGGCCCGCTTCGATCGGACGAACGGGCAGCTGATCGACGTGCGCACCTATGGCGCACCCAATGCCGTGGTGCTGGCTCTGGGCTACGACTTCGCGCCCGACGGCACCGAATACCTGGGGGGGCTTTTTGGCGGCCAGGTAACCATCAGCGTCGATAACGTGGTGGGAGCGTCGGGCGAAGGCAACGGCTTTGTCGCCAAGCTCTGCCCGGCGGCTGTGGTCGAGCCCTGCGAGCCGTCGGACTTGGTTTTGGCTACGGAACTGACGCGCGAAGGCGCGAAAATCAGCTGGAACCCTGCCCGCAACGCCGCCCTCTACATTGTGCGCTACCGCGTCGAAGGTCAAACCAATTGGACGGAACTGGAGCCGGTGGTGGCCAGCCCGCTGACTCTGCGGGGTCTCACTCCCAAAACCACTTACGAGCTGCAAATCCGTACGGTCTGTGCCTCGGGCCGCGAGTCGGATTTCACCACGCCCGAAATCTTTACGACGCTGGGCAACTGCACCGCGCCGGCCTTCATCGCCGCTGACTACACCACCGCCACCACCGCCGACCTCTATTGGGCCCGTTCACCGGGGGCCCGTCAGTACGAGGTCTACTACCGCGTGGCCATCATCGGCAGCCAGCCGAAGCGGTTAGTGGTCATCGATACCTTCGTTACGCTGCGCGACCTCGATCCCAACAACCGCTGGGAGTTCTTCGTGCGGGCGCAGTGCGATGTAGACGAATTCGCCCCCGACACGCCGCCCGCCTTCTTCAGCACGCTGACGGGTGCCTGCGAAGGCCCGCCCACCAATTTCCGTATCATTCAGGTGGGCGTTACGACGATGACGGTTGCCTGGTCGGCCACCTTCGGTGCCCAAAGCTACGAGGTGTCGTGGCGACCGGTGGGCACGCTCCGTTGGGTGAATGTATCCACAACAGGCCTGCAGTTTTTGATCGGCAACCTGCTGCCCGGCACACGCTACGAGGTGCGGGTGCGTGCCAACTGCGGCGGCCTGCGCAACCAGTCGGTCTGGACGCGGCCCCAGGAGGCCACCACCGACCGCCTCTGCCCCGATGCGGGTCCCATCCGCGTAACCGATTCGACGGGTACGACCCTGACGCTGGCCTGGGATGCGCTGCCGGGCGTGCAGTCCTACGAAGTCTACTACCGCCGCAAAGGCGACGTGCAATGGCTGGCACGCACCAACATCACCACCAACAGCGTTACGCTGACGGGCCTCAACCAGATCACCCGCTACGAGCTGGCTCTGCGCACCGTCTGCGCCAACGGTACACGCTCGCCCCTAGGGCCGATTCGCGAGGCCGTAACTCCACTCATCTGCCAGCGGCCCACCAGCCTGACGGTCGATCAGGTAACCTCGACTTCGGCACTCGTCAGCTGGTCGCCGGTGCGCGGTGCCCTGAACTACGTGCTCGAATACCGCAGCGCGGAGTCGCCCACCTGGACGAGTCTAACGGTTCCGGGTAGCCGCAGCAGCTTCACGATTACGGGCCTCTTCCCCGACACCGAGTACGGCGTGCGCCTGCGTGCCCGCTGCGAGCAGAACACCATTTCGGATGACCTGGCAGGCGGTTTCGTTACCCAGGTCTGCGGCACGCCTGCCAGCATCGAAATCGTGAGCCGGACGACGAGCGAGCTGCTTGTGCGCTGGTCGCCGGTGGTAGGCGTGGTGGAATACTACCTCGAATACCGCATGCGCGGCACCGACCGCTGGCAGCGCATCCTCGTCGTCGAACAGACCGAATACCCCATCTCGAACCTCATGCCCCAGACCGACTACGAGGTGCAGGTGGTGGCCAACTGCATCACCGGTTCGGGCCAGCCCTCGCGGCGCATCATCGGTACGACGACCACCGGCTGCAACCCGCCCAACCTCATCACGAGCACTACTACCTCGATCACGGCGACCCTCAACTGGGTGGCCATGCCCGGGGCCACAGGCTACTGGGTCTACTGGCGGGCACCGCTTTTCGGCGAGGCTTACGACTCGGCCTTCGTCAACGGCACCACGCTCACGATTCACAACCTGCGCATCGGCCAACGCTACGAGGCCCGCATCCGTACCCTCTGCGGCAATGGCCCCTCGGCTTTCTCGCTCTTCCACGACTTTGTTACGGATAACTTCCAGGGCTGCCGCGCCCCAGCCAACTTCCGCGCCGAACCGGGCCTGACAAGTCTGCGCCTGAACTGGACGCGCGAGCCGGGCGCACTGCGCTACACCATCGCCTACCGCCGCGCTCAATCCTTCGCGACCTGGCTTTCGTTCAACATCACCGACCCGGCCACCGAGACCTTCCTCATTCAGAACCTGATCCCCGATACCGATTACGAGGTGCGCATCCGCTCGGTGTGCAACGCCACGGTTTCGGAGTGGGCTTTGGTTGCAGCACGTACGCGAACGGCCGCCCGCGAGACCCTGACCGAAGCCACCGCCCCCAGCAGCTGGCAGCTCTACCCCAACCCGACCCGCGGTCCGCTGACCATTCAGGTACCTGCGGCCGAAGGGCCGGTTCGCTTGCAACTCTTCGACCTTCGGGGCCGCGAAGTCTTCCGCAGTGAAATGCCCGCGCCAGCAGGTACCCATGCCTTTGCCTGGCCCGTGCAGCTTCCTGCCGGCCTCGAGCCTGCCCTTTACCTGATTCGCCTGGAGCGCGGCCAGCTCGAAACTCGCCTCAAGCTTTGGGTTGAATAACGTGTCTTCTTTTGCCTGTAATTTAAAACCCCGCAGACCCAGTCTGCGGGGTTTTTTGTGCGTTTAGCCCGCAGATGTGCGGTTTCAGTGGTCGATTTCCCTGACCAATCGAATGTTAAATTTTATTATAAACTTGATTTATTGAACTAAATTAAATGTAAATGTTCGTACTAATTTCAAAGTTTCCGTTTTTGGGTTTTTCGAAAAATTTTTTTTCGCCAAGCGGTTTCGACTTGTCGGGGTCCCTGACCTCGTGAACCGGCTTGCCGGACTGGAAGGGCTTGGGGAGGCCCTGCGGCTCAACTGACGCGCGAGCGGGCCGCTTACTCCACCAGCAGCCAGCGCAGGCGCAGGCTCTTATCCGATCCCTGCAGTTCTATTATGTAAAGGCCTGCCGGCAGCTGCCCTCCCACAGCCACTGGCCGGCTCAGGTCGAGGGTACGCAGGTCGCGTTGCTCGACGAGCTGGCCTGTAGCTGAAAACACCCGCAGGTTGTGCCACGTACCGCCGCCTGCCCGCAGCCAGCCCCCCCCCCGGGCCGGATTGGGATAGAGCCAGACTGCGCCACTGGCCCCTGCCCGCCGCCCCACGTAACTGAATTCCACTTCGTCGGACTGGGCCCCAAAGCCGCAGCTGTCGACGAGCCGGACGGTGTAGCGGCCGTCGAAATGGGTACGCAGCACGCGGCCGGTGGCCTCGGGAATGGCCTCGCCATCGACAAACCACTGGTAGGCCAGCCCGCCCGGTTCGACGATCAGGCTGTCGCCCCCGCCGCGGCGGATGCGGGGCGTCTGGGGGGGGATCAGTTCCAGGATCGAAGCCCGGGCGGTGTCGCGGCAGCCCTCGGCGTTGCGTAGTACCAGCTGGTAGCGGCCCGCTTCCGTTGCTCGAAACAGGGCACCCGTCGCCACGGAATCGCCATTGCGCAGCCAGGCGTAGCCGTATTCCGGTCCGCGGGCTTCGGCAAAAAATACCAGTCCGCGACCCGTGCAGATGGCCGTATCGCCAAAAGGCGTGTAGACGGACCGCGTGCTCGGCCGCAGGGTGTACTGCCGGGTGCGGCTAACGACACTGTCTGCAAAGACCGGATTCGAGGCCCGGAGGGTTACGGTGTAGTTGCCGGGTTCGGTGTAGGTGTGCACGGGGTGGGGCTGGGTGCTGGTGCTGCCGTCGCCGAAATCCCAGTAAAAATCGCGTACGAAGGTCGTCTGGCTGCGGAACCGCATAACCTGATTGGCGCAGGGCGGCTCGGCCAGCAGTTCGAAATCGGCTACGGGTCGGGTCGAATTGAAAAATGCGTGCCCTGCCACGCTGCTCCACTGCCCCCGTGCGTCGCGGAACTGGTGGTAGAGTACCAGGGTATCGACGGGCAGGCGGTCGGTAGGGTAGGGCAGTTCGGTTTCGTTGAGCACCGTTTCGGGAAAGAGGGGAAAATCGATGATGTCGTCGGGTTGGGCATCGAACCAGTAGCGGAAGCTGCGCATCACGTTCTGGTCTGGGGCCTCGGTGCTGGGCTGAACAAAGAGCTGATCGACAACCCCCGTCCAGCGGACGGCTCCACGCAGGCCGTCAAAAAAGCGCAGATGCAGCGTATGCGTGCCCGGACGCAGGGTGTCGGTCGGCAATTCGAGTTCCCCCTGCAGCAGGCCTGTGGGCGGGTTGCTGAAGTAGAGTGTATCGGCAGGGCCGTCGTCGAACCACCAGACACAGCCCTGTACTTGGGGGGCGGTCTGGGCGTTTAGTCGGATGAAGGCCAGCAGCAGGCAGCCAAGGAGCAGCGCGGCACGCATTGTCGGGTCAGTTGGTTTGGGCTTCGACCGCAAAGCGCACCCGCAGGCGGTTGGGGGTCTGGGTGTAGGGGGCCACTTCCAGGGTGCGGATGTGCGGGTTGAAGGGTTTGGCTCCGGCCTTGAAAGGGAAACGGCCCCCATAGGCTCCCAGGTCGCGACGGAAGATGTCGGCCTCGCGGCCCGGTGAATCGAGAGCCAGTCGGTAGTTGTCTTCCTCGCGGTAGCGGTAGGCAAAATCGACCACCTGGCGGAAAATTGCTTCGGGTGGGCCTTGGTTTTCGATGGATCGGCTTTCGGTCAGGCTGCCTGTCGGCTCAAACGTTCCGCCGAAGAGGTTGAGCAGGAAATTGACGTTGGCACAGAGGCTGTCGGCGATGCTGTCGCCCACAAAAACGTTGTAGTTGGCATTGGCTCCGCGGATGTTGCGCAGGTAAGCGGCTGTGTCGGCCCGCCCCAGGAAGACGTTGCTCCAGAGCCGGAGCTGGGCTTCGGGGCCAAAGTTCCAGACACTCGCCCCGATGAAGTTGTTCTGCAGGGCAATGTTGCGCAGGCCCTCGGCCCCGCGGATGTGGCTCTCGAAGACGTTTTCGGTCAAAATGAGCGTTTCGCCGCGGCCGGGGCAGCCGGTGTCGGGGCAGAATGAGAGCCAGACTTCGTCGCCAAAGCGGCAGCGGGTGATGCTGTATTGGCTCAGGCCGTTGGTGGCCGAATCGGTACCCAGCTGGAGGCGGCCCCGCAGCCAGACCCCCGTCAGTGAACCGTCGCTAGCCCCCGTGGTCAGGATGAGCCGCCCCCCGGTGAGCACGGTCGCTCCCGTGGCCGCCGAGGTATCGATGCGGAAGCCGGCACCTACGAGGTGCAGCCGCCGGTCGATGACCAGGTCGCCTTCCAGATCGAGAAAGCCACCCGGCAGGTAAAGCGTGTCGCCTGCCCGGGCGGCTTGAACCAAGGCCCGTACCGATGCGCCATAGATCACGCTGTCGGAGTCGGCGCGGTGCAGGGCGGTCAGCGGCTGGGCAGCAGCCGGCTTTCCCAAGTATACCAGAACAAGCAGCAGCAAGCAGGATCGCAGGGCCATAAGCATACGCTGGCCGCTTACTTCCGGCCAGAGGTTTGGTCGGGTGCCTGAATAAAATGTTTTTTTCAAAAAAGCCAATCGACGCTCGTTCAACGCCGGATCGTTCTGTATTCGTGTGTGGTTCAGTGGCCGATCTGCTGGGTGTAGGCAGCCTGATCGAGAAGGTGCTCGGTGGCTCCGCCCGGGCTTATGCGCACTTTGGCCAGCCAGCCCTCGCCGTAGGGGTCCTGATTGACCAGCTCGGGGCGGTCGACCAGCGCAGGATTCACTTCGATGACCTCGCCGGCGACTGGCATAAAGAGATCGGATACCGTTTTGACCGCTTCTACGGTACCGAAGACCGCTTGGGCTTCGAGTGTTTGGCCCACGGTGTTGATATCGAGGAAGACGATGTCGCCTAATTCGGACTGGGCGTAGTCGGTGATGCCGATGGTGGCTATCTCGCCTTCGATGCGGACCCATTCGTGGTCCGGAGTATAGAGCAGATCAGCAGGAAAGTTCATATCAGGGAAGACTCGGTGGGCAAAGATACGCAGCCGAGGGCACACGCCGCTCATTCACTCGGAGCGCAGGCCGATGAAGAGCATGTCGTCGATCTGGCGGCGGCTGCCCATCCACTCGCTGAGGAACTGGGCGCAGGCACTTTCCTGTCGGGCAATGGGCCATTGGGCCGATTCGAGGAGGAATTGCTGCAGGCGCAGGCTGCCGAGCTTGCGTCCCTCAGCCCCCCCGAACTGGTCGGGCACGCCGTCGGAAAAAAGATACAGGCTCTCGCCCGGTTGCAGGGTCAGTTGCCGGTTGGGGAAGATTTTGTCTTCGTGCTGGGAGCCGCCGCAGGGGTAGCGGGCCGATTTCAGTTCTTTGATCTGGCCACCCGTCTGGTACCAGAGTGGGCGGCCTGCGCCGGCAAACTCGACGCGACGGCTGCCGTCGGCCTGGGGGTCGTGGAGCACCACCAGAGCCACGTCCATGCCATCGCGGGCATCGTCGTGGTCGGCTGTACCGTACTGCTGCTGCAGGATGCGGCTGATGCGCCGGTCGAGGGTGGCGAGGATGGCTTCGGGCCGGTGGATGCCATTTTCATCGACGATCTGGTGGAGCAGGTTCGAGCCCAGGATGCTCATGAAAGCACCGGGCACGCCGTGCCCCGTGCAATCGACGGCTGCCAGCACCGTCCGCCCTTCGATGCGGGTCATCCAGTAGAAATCGCCCGAGACCGTGTCGCGGGGCTGGTAGTAGACGAAATGCGGGGGCAGGTGGGCGGCTCGCAGCTTGTCGCTGGGCAGGATGGCCCGCTGGATGCGCGAGGCGTAGCTGATCGAGTCGGCGATTTTCAGGTGCTGGGTTTCGAGGGCTTCGCGCTGGAGCTGCAGCTCTCCGAGGGTGCCCTGCAGCGTACTGTTCATCGCCCGCATTTCGGCGTTCTGGGTTTCGATCTCGGTTTTCTGGTTCTGGACCTGCTCGTAGAGCTGGCGCAGCTGGGTGTTGGCGTTTTTCTCGCGCTGCCGTCCCCGGAAGAGATTCCAGGTCAGAACGGCCAGCAGGGCCAGAGCCGTCAGCACCAGCCCGAGGATGAGGTTGCGCTGGGCAATTTCGGCGCGGTGCTGCACACGCTCGCGCTCCATGCGGTCGCGCTCGCGGGCCCGCGTCATGCGATCGACGTAGTCGTTGAACTTGCGCCGGTTTTCTTCTTCTTTGAGGCTGTCTTTGATCTGGAATTCACGTTCCTGGATGCGCAGGGCGGCCTGGTAGTTGCCTTTGGCCAGTTCGGTTTCGAAGAGCTTGCGGGTGGCTGTCAGCGCGAAGTCGCGTTCGTCGGTCAGGAGGGCGGCTTGTTCGGCTTGCTGGGCCAGTTTCTGGGCTTGGTCGTATTTGCCCTGGCGGATGCACAGGTTGATGCGGTCGCTCATGATGAGGTTGTAGAGCCCGTCGAAATCGCGGTGCTTGCGGGCCAGCGGCTCGGCCCGCCGCAGGTAGTGCTCGGCTGAATCGAAACGGCCCACGTTGACAAAATGCTCGGCCATGCCGTGGAAGGCGAACGCCTGCTCGCGCTCGCTTCGCGTTTTGCGGGCCAGTTTCAGAGCGCGGTAGGCTGTCTGGCGGGCTTGGCTTGTGTCGCCGGTCTGCAGGCGCAGGTTGGCAATCTTGGTCAGGGCTTTGACGTACTCGTAGGCGTTGCAGCGGCAGGAATCGAGGATTTGCGTGGCAGTTTCAAAGGCGGTGAAGGCTTTTTCCTCCTGGTACTGCATCTGGTGCAGGTCGCCCAGCAGGATGAGGCTGCGGCTCCTGAGGGCGGGTTCGCGGGCCAGCTCGGCCTGCCGGATACTTCGTTCCAGATCGCGCTGGGCCTCTTTGTATTGCTTGCGGCTCAGGCCGATTCGGGCGCGGCGGGCGTAGGCTTGGGCGGCCAGGTCGGACTTTTGCGATGCCAACGCTACCCTGAGGGTGCTGTCGTAGTTGGCCAGGGCCAGCCGCGTAATCTGGCGTTCGAGGTAGTAGTCGCCGCGGTTGAGGAAAGCGGCAGCCAGCAGCCAGGGGTCCTGTGCTGCACGGGCGCGAACTATGGCATCTCGCGAGGGTCGCTCGGCCTCGTCGGCCTGATCGCTTTGCACCAGGGCACGGGTCAGGGCGATGAGGTTGCGGGTGCTGGCTGCATCGGCCCGGGCACGCTTGCTCTGCTCGGCCCCTGCCTGAGCCGCCTTGAGGGCACTGTCCAGCTGGCCCCGTTCGAGATAGGCCTCTGCCAGCTCGGCCAGAATGACCGCCCGCTCGTCTTCTGGCCGAGCGATCTTGAGGGCACTTTTGAGCGAATCGGTGTAACGGACGGTGGGTAGGCTGGGTTGGGCAAGCCCCTGCTGCAGCAGCAGGATCAGACCCCATCCCCATGCCCCTAGAGCCTTCATCCGAGTGTGCACCAGCTGTTGCATTTATTTCCACCCAAGTTAACAAATTGTAAATCGCTGCCGCGGCTGGCTTCGCTCAAAGCAGCTGGCATGCCTTGTCAAGGGGGCAGGCTTTGCGTTTGCTGCCCTCTGCGGTTTGCTTTTCCCCGCTTTTTTCAGGCCAGCAGCTCCGAGTCTGCATCGATGCCGGCTTTATCGCAGCGAAGCACACGCGGGTCTTGGAGCTACTCCGCGTAATAAATGGCAGCGGGGCCGGCGGGCTAGCCCCAACCGACCCCGCTGCAGCAGACCGTACTCAGGCCAGGGCGATGAGCAGGCAGACAACCTCGCCAAAGAGGGCAACCCCCTCGATAAAGGCTGCCGTCAGGATCATCGAGCCGCGGATTTCGTTGGTGGCCTGCGGCTGGCGGGCCATCGACTCAACAGCCGAACCGGCCAGACGGCCAATGCCCATGCCGGCACCAATGGCTGCGATGCCGGCACCTATGCCTGCGCCCATCTGGGCGAGTCCCGTTACTTCGAGTAACATGTCAAATAAAAATAGAAGGGTGAAAAAAAGCGGTTAACCTGCGGAATCAGTGATGGGCCTGTTCGTGCTCGGCGTGGTCGTGGCTTTCCATGGCCATACCCAGAAAAACAGCGGTCAGTAAGGTGAAAACATAGGCCTGAATGACCGCCACGAGCACTTCCAGCGTCATGATAAAAAGGTTGAAGGCGATCGAAAGGGGCAGAATGGCAAAGGCTCCCGCCGGATTGGCACCCTGCTTGCCCAGCAGGAAGATCAGGCTGATGAGCGAGAGCACCATGAAGTGCCCCGCAGCGATGTTGGCAAAGAGACGCACCGCCAGCGAGAAGGGCTTGGCAAAAAGACCCACCAGTTCCACCGGCAGCATGATGAGCTTGACCGGAACCGGCACGCCCGGAAACCAGAAGATGTGTTGCCAGTGATCCTTCGAACCGTTGAACTGCACGAGCAGAAAGGTCAGCGTGGCCAGGGCCACTGTTACGCTGATGTTGCCCATGATGTTCGAGTTCAGGGGCGTGAGGCCCAGCAGGTTGGCTGTCCAGATAAAAAAGAAAAGTGTCAGCAGGTAGGGCAGGAATCGTTCGTGCTTTGTGCCCAGGTTGGGCTTGGCTATCTCGTCGCGGACAAAGACGATTACCGCTTCGAAGAAGTTCTGCAGCCCGCGCGGAGCCTCACCCGGGCGACGGGCATAGGCCCGTGCTACCGCCGTCAGCACCAAAAATAGAATCAAGGCCACGATCAGCATCTGGGCTACCGTCTTGGTGATCGAAAGGTCGAGCACCAGGGCATCGGGCTGGCCGGCCAGGTGGATTTTTTCGTGCTGCAGTTCATAGCCTCGGGCTGCGGCTTGGGCCTGCAGTTCGGCTTCGCTGTGGCCCGTCAGCGTAAAAATATCAAGCCCTTTTTCCGACGAATACACAATCCACGGCAGCGGTATGCTGATAGGCGTATAGTGGCCGTTACCGGCCGGAATGTCGACAAGGTGCCAGCTGTGCGAATCGAGAATGTGGTGGAAAAGCAGCTCCGAAATCTTGAATTCGCCCGTTTGCGACGGGGTTTCGCTTGAAGCCCGAAGGGCTGCAGGGGCCAGTAACAGCACGGCAAGTATCAGCGGGCAGCCCCAGCGGGCGGCCACCGACAGCAGAGCGGAGGTTCGAGTCATGGAGT
>CALDDN010000011.1 GCA_937936615.1 uncultured Bacteroidia bacterium
GTCAACCTGGCCCCTGCCGAGCTGAGCCAGAACTTCGACGAAAAAGCCCGCCGCGAAAACGTCCAGCTCTGGAAGCACACCCCCAAGCCCTTCAAAGGCTATACCGTAACCTACAAAGGGAAAGTCAAGGCCCAGGCCCCCATTCGCGATCTGTTTATCGTCAATCAGGAAGGCGGCAGTGCCAAAGTGGGCTTCCGCGATGCCAACGGCCACCGCTACGCCCTCGATTTCCCCGTCAAGTTCTTTGTCCGCTCGGGTGTCGATCCCAAAGCCGATGTGCCGGTGAGGCAAAAATTTGACTTTGAAAAACTGAAGTTTTTCATCGAAAACCAGCTCGACCTGCTCGATCCGGCCATGATGAACGAGCGCACGCTCTACGAGGTCGAATTTGCCAGCACCGACGGCAGGAGCCGCTTCACCGTCTACCCCGAAACCGAACTGAGTCAGGGCATGGGCATGACCCCCCACCCCAGCCGCAAAATCTACCCCCACCGCGACATTTACGTGCACGTAACGGGCTTCTACGAGCAGCCCAAGGCCAAATGGAACCTGCTGGCCGACGACCTGCGCCTGCGCGTGGGGCAGGATACAACCGTGGGCGACTACGTGCTGCGGGTGCGCTCGGTCAAGCAGGTCGAACGCCAGTTCAGCGGCACCGACTTCATCGCCCGCATGCATGTGGAGGTAACCTACGGCGACCGCGTGTTCTCGACCCACCCCATGCTCGTCTTCGACCAGCAGAACCGCCTGCCCGTGCTGGTGGACAGCTACATCGATACGCTCAACCTGCGCTGCGCCTTCGTAACGGCCCTGCCCGACGAAGACCGCGTGGTGCTGCGCCTACTCCAGAAACAGCAGCAGCCCGACTACATCGTCGTCAACGCCATTGCCAAGCCCTGGATCAACCTGCTGTGGCTCGGCACTTTTGTGATGGCTTTTGGCTTTATCGCGGCCATTGTCCGGCGGGTGGGCGAACGCAAAGGGGTTGAATCGCGCACCCCCGAAGCATGAGTCTGGCGGTTGTGGGGGCGGGCGGGCTGGCCTGGAGCCTGGCTCCGGCTCTGCGGCAGGCGGGCCTCGACCTGGCAGCCCTCTACGCGCCGGCCGGCCCCAACGCCGAGGCCTTGGCCGCTGTGGCCCAGGTGCCCCTGTGCAGCTGGCCCCCGTGCCAGCCACACGCCGTCATCTGGCTGGCCACCCCCGACGACACCCTGCCAGCCTTGGCCGACGAGCTGGCCCACAGCCATGCGGGCAGCCTGGTCCTCCATAGCTCGGGAGCTACGCCCCTGACTGCCATCCAGCGGGCGGGCCTGCGGACGGGGGTCATCTACCCGCTGGCCTCATTCGCGCGGGGGCAAAGCCTCGATCTGGCCCGCTACCCCCTGTTCATCGAAGCCGAAGCGGCGGCCCAGCCCGAGGTCGAAGCTCTGGCGCAGAGCCTTTCGGGAGCCGTCCACGCCTTCGATTCAGGGCAGCGGCTGGTGCTGCACGTGGGGGCGGTGTGGGCCAACAACTTTTCCAATCTGATGCTCGATGTGGCGGGCGAGCTGATGCAGCGGGCGGGCTTGCCCGTCGATGCGCGGGTCTACCTGCCGCTGATGCGGGGCATGATCGACAAACTCGAAACCCTCTCGCCGGCCGAGGCCCAGACCGGCCCCGCCCGCCGCGGCGACCGTACGACCATCACCCGCCACCGCGAGCTGCTGCGCACACTGGCCGCCGAGCTGGAACCGATCTACGAGGCCCTGAGTGCCGAAATCGCACGGCGGCACGGAACCTGATCATCGGAAACTGTTTTTTATTCCAAAAAATCATTCTTCTTACTAAAAACAAAATATAAAATAAGCAATCTGATAAAAACAAATAAAAACGACAAACAAACCGCCCAAGCCTCATCACAGGATGTCGCAGCCATCGGGCTGGCAGCTTCGCACCCGCCCCTGCTGGCTCGACACTGAAAAATGCTACCGGACAGTCCCCCCCTAAAAAAAACAGTCCCCGTTCGCTAAATCGAACGGGGACTGCCGGAAGCCCTTAGAGAAATAAAGAGAAGTTTCAGGTAGCCTTACTCCACGATCAGGCGCAGGCTGCGGGCCTGCTCACCCGCTGCAAAGCGCAGCAGATAGAGCCCGGGTTCGATGCCTTCGGGCAGCTCAACCGACCAGCGGCCCTCGGCAGCTGGTGGAAGATTGCGCCGCAAGACAGCCCGGCCCCGCAGGTCGGTCAGCGTCAGTTGGGCGGCTGTTTCGGCTGGACCCGTCAAGGTGAAGCGGCCCCGCGTCGGGTTGGGGTAGACCGACAGCTCGAAGGCCGACGCGGCAGGGGCTGCGGCTTCGCGAGCCAGCGGATTGGTGAAGACCAGCACCCCGGACCAAGGCGAGAAGCGATCCTCGCACGAGTAGCGCATCCGCACCTCGTAAGCGGCACCGGGTATGAGATTGAAAAGCGTGAAGGGCGGCACCGCCATCGTGTACTGAATGGCCCAGACCCCCGTACCCCGCGGACGGAAATTCCACTCGAAAAGCAGGCCTTGATTGCCCGGCTCGGCATCGATGCGGGCGCGGTTGAAGGCGACATCCACGAGGCTGAGCGTGGGCTGGTCGCAGATTTCCTGCGGGCGCGGGGTGGTGAAAAAGCTCTGTTCCGCACTCCAGGGCGAGTAGTTCCCATTGCAGCGGTTGCGTACCTGCACGGCGTAGCGGGTGGTCGGGCTGAGGGCCGTCAGGCGCAGGCTGCTGGCGTCGCTGCCCGCAAGTGTTACAAAGGCCGTGCTGTTGGTCAGGCGGTAGCGCAGCTCGTAGCCCTCGGCACTGGGGGTCCAGCTGAAGGTCGCGCCATCGGAGGCCACCTCGCTGATGGTCAGCGTGGGCGTGGGGCAGAAAACGGGCGGTGCCGTGCGGAAACTCACGATGTTCGAAAACTCGGAAGTCTGGCCCCCTGTACAAATCTGGCGGATGCGAACCTCGTAGTTGCGGTTTTCGACCAGATCGCTCAGCACCAGCGGCGAGCGCGTCGGCACAATGGGCAGCAACGTCCAGCCCGGATTACCCGCCTCACGGATATTCACCTGAAAAAGCCCCTGAACCGGTGCCCAGAACAGGCGGGCACCTGAATTGGTTACCTCATCGACTTGCAGAACGGGCGCATCGCACACCACGACCGGCTCGGCCGTGCGGAAGGCCAGCGTTACCGAGAAGGGCGTGAAAATACCCTGGCAGTTGCGCCGCGCCCGCACCACGTAATCGGTGTTGCCGCTCAGGCCCGTGAGCGTGAAGCTGACTCCGGCAATGTTCTGACCGGCTACCGTCCAGGTCGATTCGCTGGTGCGGCGGAAACTCAGTTCGACGGCACCCGCCGTGGCGGCCGGCCAGGTAATGACTGCGCTGCTCTCGGTGATCTGACTGGCTACCAGTGGCGTAGGGGTGGGGCAGCCGTTGGCATCGAGGAAGGTCGTAAAGCGCAGCACCGCCGAGTAAGCCGAAAACTGGCCGTTGCATACGTGCCGCAGGCGGGCCAGGTATTCGCGTCCGGGCGTCAGCCCCTCGATCGTTACGGGCACCTGGCTGATGTTGTTGCGCACGCGCCAGGTCTGGCCGTTGTCCTCGGACCAGCTCAGCTCGTAGAATTCGGCGTTGGCAATCGTCTGCCAGTTCAACTCTACCGATACGTTGGTCAGCTGCACGAGCTGCGGGGCCGCCGGCGGCGGGCAGTCGGGCATGACGGCCACCGTGCGGAAGACCACCAGATTCGACCAGGCCGAAAACGCCCCGTTGGCGCACAGGCGGCGCATGCGCACCTCGTAGAGTTCGTTGGGTGTCAGGTTATTGAGGAAAATGGGCGAAGGCTGCGTGTTGGGGGTGGTGATCCAGACGAGCGAGCCGCGGATGCGGTAGCTGAACTCGTAGTTGGGCATGAAGGGAGTCCAGCTGATGGTAGCCGTAGTCGGCGTTACCTGCAGGGCCTGCACCGTGGGAGCCAGACAGCCCGGGTCGGGCACGGCATCGGTCGTAAACGAAACCGCGTTGGAAGCGGGCGAGAACGCATTGTCGCCGCAGATGCGCCGCACCCGAGCCACGTAGGCCGTCCCCGGCACCAGATCGGGCAGCACATAGCTGCCGCCCGTCAGGTTGGTGGCTGCCACGCGCCAGTCGACCTCGGATGCCCGCCGGAACGACACCTCCACGCGGGCCGCATCGGGGGTCCAGCGCAGGGTGGCCGTCGTCGTCAGGACTGTATCGAGGCGCAGCTCGGGGGTCGGGCAGACGATGGGCAGGGGTAGGGTCCGGAAGCGGATTTCGGTGCTCCAGTCCGAGAGGCGGCCACCGCTGCATTCCTGCCGCACCCGTAGCTCGTATTCGGTATCCGATCGCAGCCCGATCAGGTTGAAGGGCGAGGCCGAAGCCTGCCGTACGTTGTCGGCCCAGTTGCTGCTGCCCAGCTGGCGGTATTCGATGCGGAAGCTGGTTCCGGGCACCGTCCAGTTCAGGCGCACGGCATCGGGCGTAACGTCGTCGAAGCTCACGTCGGGCGTGTTGCAGAGCAGCGGGTCGGCCGTCGTCCGGAAGGCAATAGGCTCCGACCAGTCGCTCAAGAGGCCGCCGGCGCACGCGCTGCGCACGCGCACCTGGTAGTTGGTCTGGGGCTGCAGGCCCGGCAGCTGAATGGGCGGGGCCGTGATGCTCGAGAGGGGCTGCCAGGTCTGGCCACCGTCGGTGCTGCGCTCAATGTCGTAGTAAATGACCCCGAGGCGTCGTGCCCAGCTGAGCGTAGCCGTCCGGTCGGCCAGCTGAATGAGGTTCAGGTTCACCGGCGCGGCACAGGCCGACGCTTCGCGCTTCGTCGTAAAGGGCACCGTATTCGAGAACTCGGAGAATTTGGTGCCGCAGATCGAGCGCAGCCGCACCACGTAGGTCGTATTGGGGGCCAGCCCCGGGAAAATGTAGCGGTTGGATTTTTGCGTCGCCACCTTGGTGTAGCTTGCTCCGAAATTGCCCGAAAGGTAGACCTCGAAGCTGTCAACCAGCGTCTGCGTATCCCACGAGACGCTGGCGGCGGCATCGCTCAAGTCGTCGATGCGGATGCTCACGGGCACGGCACACACCGGCTGCAGGGGCAGCGTCGTAAAGGTAATCGTATTGGAAAAAGCCGTGAAGCCCAGCTGGCAGGCGTTGCGGATACGCAGCTCGTAGGTCGTGAGGGGGGTCAGCCCCTCGAGCCGCCAGGGCTGGGGGTTCGCGCTGTAGCTGATCTGCCAGTTGGTCTGGCCCGCCCGCCGCAGGTTTACTTCGTAAATCTGCGTGAAAGGTGTCCATTGCAGCGTTACGGCGTCGTCCGTCACGCGCGAGAAGCTCAGGTTGGGCGGCGTGCAGGGGGGCGGGTCCTGGGGCGTGCGGAAGGTAGCCCGGTTGGAATAGAACGAAAAGCCGCCCGGGCAGATGAGCCGCACCCGCACCTCGTAATCGGTGTTGCGCTGCAAATTGAAGATTGTATAAGGTGAGCTGACCGTTTGTGGCACGACCGTCCACGTGGGATCGGCCGCGCGGCGGAAGCTCAGCTCGTACTGGTTGCCCTGTGCACCGGCGGCTGTCCAGGCCAACGAGACGCGGTCGAATTCGACATTCGTAACATTGAGTACGGGCGTGGGACAGCCGGGCGGCGGCTCGGCCTGCGTCGCAAAGGAAACGACGTTCGAGAATTCCGAGAAGACGATGCCACACCGCTGGCGGATGCGGGCTTCGTAATTGACCAGCGGACGCAGCTGCAGCAGCGTGAAGGGTGGAGCCGATTGATCCTGAAGCGATTGCCAGGGGCCGCCTGCCTCACGCCACTGGATTTCAAACGCCTGCAGGCTGGGCGTCCAGCTGAAGACAGCCGAAGCATCGGTCGTCGAAAGGTTGGTCAGCACGGGCGTGGCACAGGTGGGGGCCGTACCGTCGCGCGTGGCAATGGTCAGCTCGTTGGAAAAAGCCGTCAGCGTATCGGCACAGCGGTGGCGGGCCCGGATGCGGTAGCTGCGGTTGGGCTCCAGCCCGCTGAACGTGAAGGGCTTGACGGTACTGGTACCTGCGAACTGAAAATCCGGCTCGTCGACCCGGCGGATGAAGAATTCGGGGTTGTTGAGCGTGCCTTCCCACGTGATGGTAATTGTGCCGTTGGTGGAACCTACGCTGCTCAGAACGGGCGGGCCGCAGTTGCCCCCGCTGTTGCTGCCGCCGCCGCCGTTGCCTCCACCACCGCCATTGTCGCCGCCTCCACCGTTATTACCGCCGGTGGTGCGGGCCGTAACGGTGTTGGAAAAGGCAGAAAATTCGCTGCCGCACTGCTGGCGGATGCGGATGTCGTAGTTCGTGCCGGCCACCAGGCCCGAGAGCGTGAAAGGTGGGGGCAGGTTGCCTGTCAGGGTCGTGAAGTCGGTTTCACCTTGACGGCGGAAGCCGATTTCGTAGGCCTGCAGCGTCGGCGTCCAGTTGAGGGTTGCCGTCGTTTCGGCCACCGAAACGAGCGAAAGCGTCGGCCCCACGCAGGTGGGTGCAGTCTCAAAGGTGGTGAATTCGACCGGAGTCGAAAAAGCCGAGGTTCGCGAGGCGCAAATCTGCTGGCCCCGCACCTCGAAGCGCGTGCCCGACGACAGACCCGTAAAGGTATTGGGGCTGCGCCCGTTGTCCGTCAGAAAGAGCCAGGCCCCGCCGTTGATGCGGTATTCGAGGCGCAGGCGGGCTTCGCCAGGGGTCCAGGTCAGCACGGCGGCAGCATTCGTAACCCCGCTTACCTGAATGGCGGGCACCTCGCACAGGTTCTGTTCCACCAGCGTGCGGAAGGTGACCACGGGCGCAAAATCCGAAAAGGCCGTGTTGCAAACCTTGCGAAAACGCAGCTGGTAGTTGGTGTTGGGTTGCAGGTTCTGAATCGTGAAGGGCGGCGGATTCGAGTTGTTGAGCACCGTCCAGCTCACGTCGCCTGCCCGCCGGTACTGCACTTCGTAGGCATCGATGTCGGTCGGCGTCCAGTTCACATCCGCCGTCAGATCGCTAATATTTGTAACCGTAACGGTGGGCGGCTGGCAGGCGGGCACGTCCTCGGTCGTGGTAAAAACGGCCAGATTCGAGAGTTCGGAGTTGGTCAGGCCACACACCTGACGCATGCGCACCTCGTAAGTCGTACTGGGCAGCAGGTTCTGCAGGGTATAGGGCGTGGGGCCGACCCCGCCCGTATTCAGAAAGGGCCCCACTCCCTGCACGCGCCATTCGACGATGTAGTTGGTGAAATCCGGAGTCCAGAAAATGGAAGCCGTTCGGGCACCCACGTTATCGACCGTGATGCTGGGCGGGTCGCAGGGGGGGGCATCGGGCGTGGTGAAGGTTACGATGTTCGAAAAAATCGAAATGCTGCGCTGGCACACGTGCTGCACGCGGGCCTCGTAACTGGTGTTGGGCCGCAGGTTTTCGATCGTGTAGGGGGCGCGGGTGATGTCGCCAATTTCAGTGAAATTGGGTCGGCCCAGCTGGCGGTAACTCACCAGGGCCGACCGCGCCTCGAGCGGAATCTGCCAGATGAGCGTGGCCGAACCGGGCGTTACCTCGCCCAGCGTTACCAGCACGGGCGGCGGGCAGATTTCGGCCTCGCGGTCAGTCTTAAAGGTTACGGGTACCGACCAAGCCGACGTGCCCGAGGTGGCGCAGTTGCTGCGCACCCGCACCTGGTATTCGGTGTCGGATTTGAGACCGGTCAGCGAATAGGGCGGCGCAAAAATGCGGGCATCATCATCGACGAACGCCCCGTTGGGCAGCTCGCGCACGCTCACCGTGTAAAAAAACACCCCGGGCTGCGGGTCCCACGAGACGTTGGCCGAGCGCGTCCGCACGTCGCTGGCAAAAAGGTTGACAGGCACGGGGCAGCTGCTCTGGGCCTGCAGATCGGCCAGGCCGATCACAAAGCCAAGCAGCAGGGCAAGCCCGCACCAGATAGGGGCACGTTTGAGGCCGTTCATTGCTGGATTCAAGGGTAACGGTTAGCGTTTGGGTAATCTATTGAGATAAAATCGATAATTGATTCAAATTTACGAAAGCGGCAGCCAGTAGCGATGCTGCGCGTCGACAAACAGCCAACCGCCGGTGCCGAAATCCACACCCGACCCCATCTGCGCAGCCCGACGCAGCTCCGCCCCCACCATCCCGTACACCGCCCAGCCCCAAACCGAAACAGCAAACTAAATTCGCGCACATTGAAAGGCACAAGCCCCACACCTGTATCAATCAGGCCCAGCCGCCGGATTGGCCGGCTCATCGGCTGGGTCAGCCTCTGCGGGCTGCTGCTGCTGGGCACCCCGTCCCGCGGCCAGATCATCAACACCGAAATCCAGCGGCTGCGCGACCGGCCCGACGGCTGGGCCGGCAACGCCCAGAGTACCGCCAGCTGGGCCCGCAACGTGGCCGACATCCTGCAGCTGCGGGCCGCCCTGCGCGTGCAGTACCGGCGCGGGCCTGCCAAGTGGCTCTTTCTGGCCGAAGAGCAGCTGCTCAACACCGATGGCCGCGATGCCGTCAACCGCGGCTACGTCCACCTGCGGCTCACGCGGCAGCTCACCCGCCGCTGGGCCTGGGAAGCTTTTGGCCAGGTGCAGAACGACCTGCTGCAGCGGCTCGACCTGCGGGCTGCTACGGGCAGCGGCCCCCGCTGGCGCATCTACCGCGACGACTCGGCCCGCACCTTCGTCTACGCAGGCCTGCTCTACGTTTTCATGTACGAAGCCATCCGCCCCAAGGACCCCGAAATCCCCTGGGACTACCGCCGCGAACACCGCAAAAGCAGCTACCTGAGCGTCAGCTGGCGGTCGCGCAAGGGCCTGCACCTGACCCACACCAGCTACTGGCAGCCCCGCTGGGACGACTGGGCCGACTGGCGGTTCTCGACCGAAGTGGCCCTGGCCTTCCCGCTTACCCGGCAGTTCAGCTTCTCGGCCGGCTTCGAGTACCTGCACGACAACCGACCGCCACGAGGACTGTCCATCGACTTCTTCGTCCTGCGTCAAGGCATCGAATGGCGGTTCTAAGGGCAGAAAGAGCCAAGTAAATCATCCAGAACAAAGGCAGCTTCATCCCTCCAATCAACTGTTCGTTTTTTAATTGGCCTGAAAAATTATTTACACATACTGAATCCGAACGACAGCCAATCCAAGAATCCAATCGTTCTTTCCCCGAATCGACCGCTCTTCGAGGAAAGGATGGCATCCACTTATTATTTTAAAATATTTTTAAATAAATAAACAAAACCTTATTCGGCTACAGCAATTAAAAGCAGATAAAGAAGGCCATGTACGTCCCAGCCCCATGACCACCGACCCCACGTCCGCCTACCGGCAGCTCTGCGCCACCACCCCGGAGATTCCCCTGTTCTCGCAGCCCCTGTGGCTCGATGCCGTGATGGGACCGCAGGGCTGGGCCGCCGTAGTCGATGGCCCACCCGAGCGGCCCACGGCCGGCCTGCCTTTTGGCTGGGACCGCCGCTACGGCTTCCGGCGGCTGCTCATGCCCCCCCTCACGCAGCAGTTTTACTTGAGCCTGCACCCTCCGCCCGACCTCAAAAGGCCCAGCCGCATCGGCTTTGCCCTCGATGCCTGGGCTGCGCTGGCCAGCCGACTGCCCCCCTACGACCTGCTCGACCTCAACCTGCATTTCGACGCACCCCCGCCCCTGCCGCTGCAGGCACGGGGCATCGAGCTGCTGGCCCGCTGGGGCTACATCCTGCCGCTGGCAGGCGACCCCGACGCCCTCTGGGCGGGGGCACACGAACGGGCACGGCGGGCCGTGCGCAAGGCCGAACGGCAACTCGCCACCGAGGAAGCCCACGATGCCGCCGAGCTGGCCCGCCTGGTGGGGCTGTCGTTCGGGCGGCAGGGGCTGCGCGTCCGCTGGGGCGCGGCTCTGCTTGGGCGGGTAGTCGACGCTCTGCAGGCAGCAGGGCGCGGACGGGTGCTGCTGGCCCGCACGGCAACTGGCGAGCTAGCCGCGGCCCTGCTGCTGGCCTGGGATGCCCGGACAGCCTACGTACCGGCTTCGGGCTTCGACCCGCGGCTGGCAGAACTCAACGGCCCCAGCCTGCTCTACTGGCGAGCCATCGAAGCGGCCTGCTGCGAGCTGCAGCTGCAGGCCTTCGACTTCGTGGGCAGCATGCACCCGCGCATCGAGCCGGCGCGGCGCGTCTGGGGAGGCGAACTGCGGCCCTATGTTCGACTCCGGCACATACGCCATCCGCTGCTGCGCCTGCTCCGCTGATCGATTGCCAGTCCGGCGGCCCTCCCAAAAAGCCATACCAATTTCCCAAAGTAAAGAGTTAAAACATTTTTCATTTATAGAAATGAAAATAATCAGTAATTCATAAAAAAATGATTTCTGGAAATCGGCAACAACTGCCCGTACACGAGAGCATGTCAGCCTGTTAGCACATCGGCCCGCACCGGTGGCCGGTCCAGCCCTATCTTTGTTCGATGCACCCTTTCCATTCATGAAGCAGCCCTCCATGTCGATCCGGTTCTTGCTGCTCTTGCTCTGCTGCACGATGGCCGGCCTGCTGTCGGCCCAAACCGTAGGCACTGGCTGGCAGCAACTGCCCGGCCCCACCGGTGGCGATGTCCTGCACCTGAGCCGGGGGCCGGACAATACGCTCTGGGCGGGCACTTCGGCGGGCCTCTACACCCGCCCCGATACGGCCTGGCGTAAACTGGCCCATACGCCCTTCGGACAGACAGCCGTACGGCGGGTCTGGCCCGTGGCGGATGGGCAGCTGCTCGTACTGGCCGACCGACGGGTCTACCTCGGCAGCGAAGCCACCAGCTGGCAGACCGTCCTCGATTCGCTCGACGGGCTCGAGGCCAGCGGTCAGCAGGTCTGGGCGTGGCAGCGCAGTGGCCGGCTCTACCGCAGCACCGGCGACCCCACCCGCTGGGAGGCCTTTGACGCGCCCGCCCCGCTAGCCAGCCTTGCCTTCGATGGGCGGGGGCAGGTCTGGCTTGCCGCCGCCGACAGCCTGCGCCTCTGGACGGGCCAACCGACCGCTTGGACCGACGCCAGCACTGGGCTGACTCCCGTCGAAACCCGCGAGACAGCCGCCGCCTGGGCCACCAGCACCGATACCCTGTACGTGGCCACCACGAGGGGCCAAGTTTTTGCCCGCAGCGGCAACCGCTGGGAACTGCGGACCGAGGCCGACCCGTGGATGGGGGGGCTTTCGGCCCTGCTGGCGGTGGGGGGGCGGCTTTTCAGCGGGTCGGCACGGGGCACGCTTCGCCACTCGGACGACGGCGGGCGCAGCTGGCGGGCGGTGCTGAGCCTGCCCTCGGCCGACAGCCTCTACTGCCTGCTGGCCGTGGGCGAGCAGGTGCTGGCAGGCAGCTACCGCAGCGGCGTGCTGCTCTACACCGAAAGCCAGCCCCCTGCCCAACTGAACGCAGGACTCACGGCCGCCACTGCCGAACACATCGCCTGGTTGGGTCAACGTTTGATCGTCGCAGCCGTGCGCGATGTAGGCCTCTTTCGCAGCCGCGACGGTGGCCAGACGTGGGCACCCGCTTCGGCGGGTCTGGGCTTCACGCAGCAGCTCGATTTGCTGAGTGCCGACGGGCGGCTCTGGGTGGCAGGGCTGGGCCTGGAACGCGTCTACGAAAGCCGCGACTCGGCTACCAGCTGGCGGGGCATTGGAGCCGGTCTGCCCGATTTCGGGGCAAGCTGCCTGCTCTGGCGGCCCAGCGACCGGCGCCTGCTGGCCGGTACGCCCCGACAGGGCGTGCACGTCTGGAACGGCCTCGACTGGCGGCCACTGCCCCAACTGGGCCTGCCGCCCAACCCGAGCATCCGCCGTCTGGCCCTCGACGCAGCGGGTCAGGTCGTGGCGGCTCTGTCGGGACAGGGGGTCTTCCGTTATGCCGACGACCTCGAACGCTGGGAACCGATGACCGCGGGTCTGCCCGCGGGGCTGGTACAGGGCCTCTGGCGGGTGGGCGACTCGCTGCTGGCAGCAGCAGGCCATCGGCTGCTGGTCTGGCGGGGCAGCCGATGGGTCGAACTGCGCCGCTTTGTCGATGCGGCAGGTCAACCGGTGCTGGTGGCGGGACTGGCCGCCGACACGGCCGGTCGGTTCGTGGTAGGCACGCAAGGTTCGGGCTGCTGGCTGGCCCGTCCCGACAGCGCGGCCGGCTGGCTCTGGGACGCTTTCAGCGAGGGGCTCTTCAACGGGCAGGTGCTCGATGTGCAAACCAACGGGGCCGGCCAACTGCTCGCTACGACCGCAGGCACAGGCCTCTTTCGCTGGCAGGCCACCACCGACCCCGATTCGGTGGTCGGACGGCGGCCCGGCAGGCCGGTCGCTGCCTCCCTTCGGATTTACCCCAATCCAGCTAAGGAGGCATTATACTTGACCTATGAGATGATCGATGGACAGCCGCTATCCAGCCTGCAAGTCTTCGACCCCGAGGGGAAAAAGATACTGGATCAAAAACTCGATCGGGCTGCCGATACCTTGACAATCGGTACCGAAAACTGGCCGGCGGGTCTTTACCTCTTCCGTTTGCAGACAGACGGAGGAAGTCTGCACGTCCGACAGAAAGTTATGCTCGTGCGCTGAAGAAACAGGGTCCTGGTTTCGGCTGTCAGCCTTTCTTTTTTTGGGCTATCGCGGTAATTTTCAAATCATTTTTACAAAAAATCCTGTTTTAAGAATATAAAAAGCAAATAAGAACCAATAATCTATTTTATTCATATAAACAGCACGCTGTACGGTCTCTCAGCGCAGCAGCTTCTCGAGCCGCCGCAGGGCAGCCTCGTTCTTGGGGTTGTAGATCGACTGCAGCAGGTCTTCCTTCTCGCGGGCAGTGAGGTGAAAGCTCAGCGAGGCCTTCTGTAGCGACTGGCGCGGCACGTATTCGAGGTCGATGACCTCGAGCCGACCGCCCAGCAACTCGGCGGCATAGGCCAGCACCTCGTCGTTGATGAAGTCCTTGCTTTCCATGAACGAGACGTAGGTACCGCCCAGCAGCTGGCCCAGCTTGCCTAGGACCGTGCGTTTCTTGGTCGGACCGATGGCCTGCTGGCTTTCGGTGTCGCGGATTTGGAGCAATACGGCCCCCGAAGTATGGGCGGCGATCCAGTCGCGGAATTCGACCAGAAATTTGGCCGCCGTGTGCACCCCGAAGTTATCCCAGACACCGGCATCCATGACCTCGAGGCGCGGCTCGGTCGGCAGCTCGACAAAGGGCAGGATGGTGGGGAAGGTTGCGTTCATGCGCAGGGCCGTGGTGTAGCGCAGGCGGTCGGCCCCGTGGGCCCGCAAGAGCTTGCGCAGTTCGACGGCGGCCACCTCGTTTTCGTAGACCGGCCCCATGCGTCGCGGGCGGGCCAGCCAGGCCAAATCCTGCGAGCTGACGATGAGCTGCCGGCCATCGTTGGCGATGGCCGGCGTGAGTACCAGTAAGGGAATCTGAGCCTGCCGTTCGGGCAGGGTGTAGTCGCGCAGGCGACGCTGACCAAAAAGGCCCGTATTTTCCTGCCACTGCTGCTCGAAGACATAGCCGCGGTCGCGGGGGTAGCGGTGGGGGCCATCGGCAAAGCTGGGGGTGGGCAGCAGCAGGTTAGTGGCCACGTGCGAGATGACGGGGTTGAGCAGGTCGCGCGAAACCCGCTCGACGTGCTCGGTTGCATAGAGGTCGATCTGGGGTTGGCGCAGCCGCAGGTACATCAGCTCGCGCAGGTAGGCCGCGCCCATCATTCCGCCCGAAGCTCCGGCGATGAAAACCGTCTGATCGAGCAGCCGCCCGCCGGTGCGGCGGTCGCTCTCCTGCAGGCTGCGGAGAGTCCAGACGGCGGCGCGGTTGCCCCCTCCGCTGGCGCAAACCACCACCAGACGGGGGCGGTGCCTGCGTCCATGCTGGGCCTGCTGACGCGCCAGCCAGCGGTCGAGCAGGGCCAGTGTCGAATCGCGGTCGCGGGCATAGGCCGCCGCATCGGCCAAGGCCCGTAGCGAATCGTGGTGATAGACCGCCGGCGGGCGGCTGTAGTCCAGGCCAAAAGCCCGATTGGGAGCCGCAAACCACGGGCTGCTATTAATGAGCAGCAGCAGCCCGCCAGCCAGCAGAAACGTTACCAGCCCGATGCGCCGGAACCAGAAGCTGATTGCCCCCACGAGCATGAAGAAAAACGCAAAGAGCAGCATAAAGCAAGCCCCCGCCGGAAAACGGAACGCGGGCTCATCCTGAAACAGGCCCAGCACCAGCAGCGAACCCAGAATCCCCGCCTCGGCCAGCAGGGCGTTGCTGTGGTTCTGGTTGAGCACCCGCACCAGCGAACGCAGGTCGGCTTTGACCCGCTGCGGCACCGGACGTACCCGAAACAGCCCCGAGAGGTACCAGTCTACCCGGATGTTGAGGCCCAGCGTGCGCCGGGCCTCGCGGATGAGCACCGTCCGGCCCCGCCGCAAATCCGGTACCAGCCGCGAGCCAATGGCCTGCACCAAGTCGCGGTTGGTCAGCGGGAAATAGATCAGTGCAAACACCGTAACGACCAGCCCCCCCAGCAGCAGCCCCCCCAGCAGCGTGGCGATGTCCCAGCTGTGGAGCTCAGGGTTACGCCGTTGAAAATCGACAAAGGCGTAGCCGTAAGCGATCCAAAAGAGCGTAGGCAGCAGGCTGTTGTTAAGACTGAAGCGGATGAAAGGATAGCGGATGGCCCCCAGAAAGAAAAAGCGGTGCCCGTCCAGGATGTAGCAGGTCAGCTGCCAGGCCAGGCAAAAAATGCCGAACGAAGCTCCCAACAGAAACATGCTTGTAAAGCTGAACTCGTTGCGGTATTCGGGTTCCAGAAACAGAAACGGCCCGCCCAGTTCCTTGAACACCTGCTGGCGCAGCACCAGCCACAAAAACAGCCAGAACGAGAGCAGGAGCTTGTGGTTACGGAACTGGCTCAGCAGCAGCTGCACGGGCAGCGAGTAATTGAGGGCTTCGAACACGGCCAGCACGCGCTCGCGCCACGTGGGCGGTATCGGCAGCGGCGGAACGGGCGGCGTCCGCTGCTTGCGCCGCCGCTTGCGGGAGGGGGGGGTCAGGGCTTCTTCCACCAGCTAAGGGTCTGGCGTTCGCCGCTCGGGCTTTCGATTTCCAGATAGAACAAACCAGCGGGCAGCTGCCGCACATCGAGCTCGAGGCGGCCAGCACCGCGCGGCTCACGCTCATCGATCCGGCGGCCCAGCCCGTCGTAGAGCCGTACCCGCGCCAGACCCTCGGTCGGCCATTCCACCGTCAGCCAGTCGCTGGCCGGATTGGGGAAAAGCCGCAGGCCCGAGCCACCATCGACAGGCAGCAGCTCGCGGTGGAAAAGCTCGACCAGGTTCGAGGCTTCCATGCGGCCATCGAGGCGTTGAGCCAGCAGGCGGTAGCGATTCCAGCCCGCCTCGGGGGCCGGATGCAGAAAGTGTGCCGGCCCCGCGACCGGTAGCTGGGCCAGCGGCTGCCAGCCGTGGCGGGCGGTCTGATGCTCCAGCCGATAGGCCAAGGCTGCATTGCGGCGGTTGTCGGTCCAGGTCAGGCGATGGCTCGTTTCGCTGCGCTCGCCCTCGAGCGCAAAATCGGCCAGCGGCAGCGGGCCATCCACCGTCGAAATCGACCCCGCAAAACCCGAAAAACCGGTCGTAAATTCCGCCGAGATGGCGTGCCCACCGTAGGCATCGGTAAAACGGGGGCTGGAACCGTAACCGGCTCCCGCCGCCACGTTGTTGGGAATGGGGTCGGGCGAGCGCAGAATATTGAGCTGGTTGCGGTTGCGGCCCGTGGCCGTCTCCCACGAGGTGATTTCGTTGGCCGTATAATAGAGGGTAATGCGGTAGTGGCCCGTTGGATTGGGATTGGCGGGCGTTACACGGAAGGTCTTGAGGGTTACAAAGCCCGAATTCTGTGGATTTTGAAACTGAACGGCTCCCGTGCCGGCGCGGTCGATGGCCACTTCCGTGCAGCCGTAGTCGTGGTCGGTCAGGTTCTCGATCTGGGCCATGAGGTTGCCCGCCGGCGTGCGAAAAAAAACGCGGCCAAACGGCCCCAGGTACTGCGTGCTGCTGCTGATGGCCTGCTGGATGGCGACCCCACCCGTAACCTCGAGGTCATCGATCATCCAGGGCGGCTGCGTGCCGCCTGTGGCGTTGTTTTTCCATAAAAAAGCCAGGTGAAACTGGCTGTTGTTGACCGCTGCCGGAAACACCGGCGAAACGTAGTCGACCGGCACAGGCTGGTTGACGAAGGGCGTGGCGACGCTGCCATTGGTGGGGTTGCCCACAAAAAAGTTGACGAGCGTAGGCGAGGCCACCAGCGACCAGCCCAGCGAGCCGTAATCGCGGTTGGCGGTCGGCCCCGTCGACTCCCCCGCCACACGGTATTTGAACGCCGCCTGAAGGTTGTTTAGCCCCGTCGCGTCGATAGCCGGACTCAGGGCCACGGCCAGCGACTCGAGCGGATCGTTGGTCGTGTATTGATAGGGAGCGGTGGCCGTGTTGTTGGTGATATGCAGGCTGCCGCTGCCGCTGATGGGCGTGTTGGTGCTCAGCGCGAAGCTGTTGGGCATGCTGGGGTTCTGCAGCAGAGCCTGCCACTCGCCCAGGCGGGTACTGCCCGGCTCGAAGGTCTGGCGCAGCAGCAGGCCCGGGATGTCGTCGTTGTCGCGGATGACGACCGTCAGCGCGAAGAAATCGGAGAAGTAGGCTGCCGAACCGGCGGCCACCGTGGCCACAATGCGGGCCGTTTCGTTGCCCTCGAGGGCGACATCGTCCCAGACACGGAGCGTAAGGCTGCGGGGCTGGCTGCTGCCCGCCGGAAAAACGACCGAATTCTGCAGCAGCTCCAGATCGGCGGGAACGTAGGCCGTACCGTTAACGATGCTCAGATCGACGGTTACTGCCTGTGCTGGGGGTGCACTGATGATCAGGTTGATGGAGTGATCGCGGTAGCCCCGGCAGCCGCTGCTGGCCTGTGTTTGCTCGCGCACATCGAAGCGACGACGTTCGAACTGGATGCGCGGCTTGTCGTAGGCACATTGGGCGGCATCGATCCGCTGCATGGGTTCGACGCCGCAGCCCGGCCCCGTGGCACTGAAGTTGAGCACATCGTTGCCACCGGCCACGTCGCTGGCCGCGTTGAGGCTGCGCAGATCGGTGTTTACACCAAGCGAAAAGTTCATGACATAGGCCGAGTTGATGACATGGCCCAGACCGTGGGCATGGCCCAGCTCATGCAGGGCTACCGACTCGAAGTCGAAGCGGTTGCCGGCCGTAGCCCCCGGGCCAAAATTCCAGCCGGCATTGGGGGCCGTGGGCACAAAGAGCAGGTCGATGGCCGCAGCCAGAAACTCGCCCGTCTGCACACACCTGACATACTGCGCGAAACAGACGCCCAGTTTACCCGCCCCCAGCGGGCAGCTGCTGCCCGCAAAGCCCACGATGTTGAGGTTGTCGCTGGCATCGTTGCAATCGATGGTCGTTGTCTGATTGGCCAGCTGGAAGTTGACGTTGGTTTTGCACCGCCACTCGGTCAAGGCCCGCTCGAAGGCGGCAAAGGCCGCCGCATTGCTCCGAAAAGCCGCCGTCGGGAAAAAGAGCACGCCCCCTGTGCTGTCGCGGTCGACGAGTTTGAGCCGGAAATCCTGATTGCTGTCGCGGGTATTGATCAGGTTGTAGATCACCGTGAGCGTACCCGCCGACAGGGGCGAGACCTCGTTGGTGCTGTTGGTTACGCGCAGGCGGCCCGTGCCGGCCCGCGTGGGCACACGGATTTGGATCTGCGTGTTGCTCCACGAGACGATGTGGTCGGGCTGGCTGTCGATGAAGTTGCCCGGGGGCTGATCGGCATCGCCGAATTCGACCTTGCCCGGCGTGGGGCCAAAATTGCTGCCATCGATCGTGAGAATGGTACCCGTACCGGCTGTTACGCTGGTGGGGCTGAAGCCGCTGATGCTGGGCGGGGCATGAGGCCGGTCGGGGTCGACTTCGGGTTTGGGCCGCGACTGCAGGGCCAGCCCCGCGTTGCCCGTGAGCTGGGCCAGACGAGGGTAGAGCACCTGCTCGAGGTCGTCGTAGGTATGGAAAAGGTCGGAGGCCCGCTGACCGTCGAAACGAATAAAGCCCTGTCCGTCGGCCACGGGCTGCAGCAGGGGCAGGCCCGCACGTTCGGCAGGCAGCCCGCCTGCAGGGTCTTCAGCCAGAAAAACCCCTGTCTGACCCAGCCGCAACTCCAGAGCCGGATCGGCACGGCAGATCGTGTCGCCCACCTGTCCGCCCAGAGTCAGAATCCAGATTTCGGTTGCGGCGGGGGGCAGGCTGCCCTTCCAGAGGCGATGCACGGTTACGCGATGGGCCGTATAGATAAACCGGCGACCGGGTGCCCAGAAGGACTCCGACACGCCAACCGTCCCCTCGACGACCAGACGCGACGCAGCCACCCGCTCGGCTAAAGGCACAGGGTATTGCAGGCACTGACCCCCAGCAGGTGGGGAATTCCAGAACAACAGCAGAACAGAGCAGGCAAGCAGGTACAGGGTTACGCGCATGGAAAATCAGCGGACAGCAGCCGGACAGCTAAACTTTTCTGTCTCGAAGCCTAAATTATACAAAACACAGGCCTAAAGGTTTGCAAAAATGGGGGATTAAGCCCAAAAAAAGCACAAAGAACAGCAGGGAATGTCCCATTGGGCACCTGCGAGACTTGGCCCACCACCTCAGGCCTGTGTATGCTAAAAGCTGGACTTTTTCAGCCCAATCTGTTTTTTCTAATCATAATATGCGATACGATCCAACTCATCACACAAAAATCAAATGATTTTTCAAGACTAAAATTTCAAGGATTTGCTTTCTAAGTATTTAAGTCTAATAAATACGTTTAAGCTGGGCCAAAAAGCACAAATTCGTCAAACGACATAAATACATTTGCCTATGTAAACACAGAAAATGACTTAGATTTGTTGCATCAATTCGTAACGATGTCGGGTTTCGAATCGTACTCATTGGATGCTGGCAGCCGGGCAGCTTTGGTCGCCCTTTGCCAGCGGCTCAACGAGCCGGTGTGGCTGCTGGAGGCACCCGCCGCCGAGCTGGCCCGCAGCCGGTCGGCCAGCGATTCGCCCCCGTGGGAACTGCCCCAGTGGCAGGAGGCCCTGGCCCTGGCTCGAGCCCGTGGCTGCCTGAAGGCCAGCCTGCCGCGTTCGGCTGCAGGCAGCATGGCAGGCTTTACGGTCGAATGGCTGGAAGCAGGCTGCTGGCTCGTCAAGCTGCAGTCCGAAAGCATCGAGTCGGAAATCGCCCGCAACCGCTACCTGCTTCAGGCCGTCATCGATGTGCAGCACAACGCTTCGTTCATCAAAGACAAGTACGGACGCTACCTGCTGGTGAGCCAGCACTTTGCCCAGCTCATGGGCCTGGAACCGGAGGCTGTCATGGGGCAGACCGATTACGAGCTGATTCCGCGCAAGCGGGCCGTATTTTATGCCAATCAGGATGCGCTGGTGATGCGCTCGCGCAGGCCCATGATCTTCGAGGATGAAACGGAAACAGAAGGCAAACGCCATTACTTCCGCGTGTTCAAATCGCCCTTCTTCGACGAGCAGGGCCAGCTGCAAGGGGTAATCGGCCAGAGCCTCGATGTAACGGAGCTGCGCAATCAGGCCATGGAGTTGCGGCGGCGGGTCGAAATCCTGCGCGAATCGCAGGAGCTGGCCCACCTGGTCGACTGGACGCTGGAGCTGCCCACAATGGAGCTGCGCCTGAGCAACGAGAGCCGCATGCAGCTGGGCCTGACAACCGAGCAGGAAGCCCGCTGGGCGACGTTCGACCGGCTGATCCCGCCCGAAGACCGCTACAAGCTGCTGCGGGCCTTACGGACCAGCATCGTGGAGGGCGAGCCTTTCGAGCTGGTGCACCGCGTGCGCCTGCCCGACGGTACACGGCACACGGTGCAGACGCGGGCCAAGCCCGAAATCGGCACGCGGGACGATCGGCCGCAGGTGGTGCGCTTGCTGGGCATTTCGATGGACGTTACTGAGCTGGCCGAGCGCGAGCGCCAAACCCGCGAAACCCTCAACCGCCTCGACTTCATTTTCCAGCATGCGCCCATCGGCATTGCCGTGGCCTTTGCCAACGGAACGGTCTTCGACAGCAACCGAGCCTTCAAGCAGATGATGCCCCAAGCCCTGCTGGCTTCGGCCCAGCCGACAGAATTCACCCTGCTGAACCGCTACCCGCATCTGCTGCCCGATGAGGAGGTCATCGCCCTGCACCCGGGGCGGGGCTACATCCTCGAAAAACACTACATCAGAGAGCCGGCGAGCGAAAGCTGGCTTCAGTACTACGTGGAGCGCATCAAGGAACCAGCCTCGTTTCTGCCCTACCTCATCATCATGGTGCGCGACGTTACAGAGGCTCGCCGCAGCAGCCGCGAGCTGATTCAAGCTAAGGAGCGGGCCGAAGCCGCCAGCCAGGCCAAAAGCCAGTTTCTGGCGCACCTGAGCCACGACGTCCGCAACCCGCTCAACGGCATCGCAGGCTGCCTCGAACTGCTCGAACGTACGGAGCTTAACGCCCAGCAGCAGCACTACACAGAGCTGATCCGCCTCTCGTACCGCAAGCTGGCGGCCATCATCCAGAACATCCTCGAGTACTCGCGCATGGAAGCCAACCGCCATACGCTGGCCGAAGAACCTTTCGACCTGCGGAGCCTGCTCGAGGAATCGATCCGGATGCATGACTACCTGGCGCACCAGAAAGGCCTGAAGCTGGAGGCGGTGCTGGCACCCGCCGGAGCATGGCCGCTGATGGTAGGCGATGCATCGGCTCTGAACCGGATAGTGGACAACCTGCTGGGCAATGCCGTCAAATTCACGCCTGCGGGGGGCAAAATCCGTCTGGATGCGGAGTTGAAGCCAGTGGATGAGGGACAGACACTGTTTCGGATGGAGATCGTGGACACAGGCCGAGGAATTGCACCCGAGCACCTGGAAGCCATCTTCGAACCTTTTTTTCAGGTCGACACTTCGACAACAAAAGATGTCCAGGGCACCGGTCTGGGGCTTTCGATCGTGAAACATTACATCGACCGGCTCGAGGGCCAGTTGGATGTCAGGAGCGTGCTGGGGCAGGGCAGTGTCTTCACCGTAACGCTTAGTCTGCCTATAATCAAGCCTATAATCAAGGAAGAGTCTTTTGAACTGACCCCCGAAGACTATCGCCAGCTGGTTGCCCTGCGGGCCGGGCAGCGGGTGCTCGTGGCCGAGGACGACGAGATCAACGCCCGCTACCTCTACGACCTGCTCACGGGTCTGGGCCTGGTGGTTAGGTTGGCTTACAACGGTGAGCAGGCCCTGCAACAGCTCCAGAAGCACAGCTTTCACCTGCTGATCACCGACGGGGCCATGCCTCGGCTCGACGGCTACACACTCATCCGCCAGCTGCGGACCAGCGAAACAGCTGGGCGGCACCTGCCGGTGCTGGCCGTAACGGGCTATGCGCAGCCCGCCGATATGATCGCCTTCCTCGAAGCGGGAGCCGACGACTACCTGACCAAGCCCATCGAGGAAGCCAGGCTGATGCGCAAACTCCACGAGCTGTTGCCCGACCCCAAGGCCAGCTAGCTGCCCTCATGTCGTTGCCCGATGCCACGGCCCTCGACCGGATTGTACGTAGCTTCCGCCTGATGGGCGTGCGCCTGCTCGACGACCGGATGTGACCCAGCGACATGCTGCCGATGGGTATCAAACTGGGCAAGGAATAAGCCAGCCACGCCGCCTGGTCGAGGGTGGCGGAAGGTTCACCAGCTATTGCCTCGTCGATTCAGGAACATTCCTTACATTTACATTCAAAACCAACTGAACCATGACCGAGGACGCAAATACCAGCGGTCTGACCCCGCTGCTCACCACCCTGACGACCGAAGGCTTCCGAGCCATGCTCGAGCGCATCGAAACGGCTTCTGACGAGCGCAACCGCGAGCGTGCCGGCCAGTCCGGCCGCCTGCCCACCGAAGAAGTCGTCAAACGGATCGAATACGTGCGCATGGTCGTCAGCCTCTGGTCGCACGTCTGTATGGTCGATGGTGAACTGGCCCTGCAGGAAGAGCTGTCGGTCGGCGAGATGATGAACCAGTTTTTTGGCGATACCGACGATGCCCTGTTTCCCTACCATGCGGCCGACCCCGACGTCATTTTCAGCGAAATGGTCGACACCTTCAACCAGCCCTATCCGCTGGAAGAAGTCCTGCGCTATGCCTGCAGCATCGAGGGCCTAGGCACCATTTTCTTCGAGGAGGCCTGTTGCATCGTGGCCTCCGACAGCCGCCTCCACCACAAAGAAACCGACTTCCTCAACCAGCTGGGCCGCGAGCTCAAACTGCCCGAAGCCCTGCAAACGGAGATCAAGCGCAAGTACATCGCGCACCTGGCCAACTGATCGCTCCGCCACCTAGCTTCGCTGCTGGCGGAGCAGGTCCCGGATTTCGGTCAGCAGCCTTTCCTCGGCCGAGGGTTCGGGAGCCGGGTCTTCCACTGGAGCTTCGGGCTTGGCTTTGAGGCGGTTGTAGCCCTTGAGCACCATAAAGATCACCAAGGCAATGATCAGGAAGTCGATGACGGCCTGCAGAAAAGTGCCGTATTTGATTTCGACGGCAGCGGCCTCGCCTGCTGCCTCCTTGAGCTGAAAGCTCAGTTCGGTAAAATTGACCCCGCCCAAGGCCAGCCCAATCGGTGGCATGAGCACGTCGTTGACCAACGAGCTGACAATCTTACCGAAAGCCCCGCCAATGATGACCCCCACGGCCAGGTCAACTACATTTCCGCGGGCAATGAATGACTTGAACTCGCTGACCAAACTCATATCGCATCAAATTGCTAAGTACTTCTACTTAGCAAAAGTAAAAGTTTTCGGTAAATATCCTCAGCGGATGCGCAGGCCCAGAATGCACAGGTCGTCAGTGGACGGTTTTTCACCCTGCCAGTCGGTAAGGACGCGGCGGATGGCTTCCTCCTGCTGGGGCATGCGCTCGGATTGAACGCCGGTCAGCACCTCGCGGAAACGCAGGAAGCCCAATTTCGTATCTTCGACCCCGCCAAACTGGGCGGCGTAGCCGTTGGTGAAGAGGTAAAAGGTATCCTGCGGTTCAAACTTGATTAAGTGGGGGGTGTAGCTCACGTCCTTGCGGAACCAGGAAGTCCCCCCCACTGGGTGGTGGTCGCCCCGCTGCACGTGCAGCTCCCCGCCCAGGAAGCAATAGATCGAGCGGCTGGCCCCTGCAAATTCCAGTTCCCGTTTGCGGGGGTCGTACGAGACCAGGGCTATCTCGAGGGCATCGAGGTCGCACTGGGCCACGCCCGAGACGCGGCAGACCAGCCCCTGACAGAAGCGGCGGTTCAGCTCGGCCAGCAAACGGGCCGCTCCCACCTCGGGCAGCTCGATCGCCAGCCGGTGCAGCTGGGCCATCGTCGCCGTGGCCAGCAGTGCCCCCTCGGTGCCCACGCCCGAACAGTCGCCCACGGCCAGAAATACCCGCCCCTCCGAAGCGGGGGCCAGCCACCAGAAATCACCCCCAATGGTGTGGATGGGCCGGTGCAGCACAAAGGTCTCTTCAAAATAGGGGGCCAGGTCCGAGGCGCGGGGCAGCAGGGCCGCCTGCATATGCGAGGCCCACTGGCCTGCTTTTACCCAGCGTGCCCGCAGGGCTACAAGCTCCTGACGCAGGGTGTCCAGTTCTAGAGTCGGATCGCCAATCAAAATCGAGCTGAAATTAAGTTCATGTTCATTGCAAATTAAGGATTGATCGAACGACAAACAAACCCTTGCGCAGACTATTAACAACTGGAGCGTGAATTAGTACTCTCCGCCGTGAATTTATCTTCCTGCAGCTGCACAATGCGCAAGCGACGCGGTTTCTTGCGGTCATCGGTCAGCCCGATTCACTTTTACGCTGGAACGAATAGATAGAGCTGACTTCCAATCTAAGAATCAAAAAAATGAAAGAAACACGTAAGCATGGCTTAAATTGGCAAAAGCGATCTTTTTTAGAAAAAATACCGGCAGCCCTCTTAGGTCTGCCGGTATCGCGACGATAAATAAATAGCTTGTTTTGGATGGCGACTCAGGGCTTGAGCAGGCGGCCCGTGTAGAGCCTGCCGCTCGCCGTTTCGAGGCGCAGGGCATAGAGACCACGGGCCCAGGCCGCGATATCGAGTTCGACAGCGGACGTTTCGACGCGCTGGCTCGCCACGACACGCCCC
>CALDDN010000012.1 GCA_937936615.1 uncultured Bacteroidia bacterium
CGTTTCGAGGCGCAGGGCATAGAGACCACGGGCCCAGGCCGCGATATCGAGTTCGACAGCGGACGTTTCGACGCGCTGGCTCGCCACGACACGCCCCGCCGCATCGACGACCGTCAGGCGGGCCGCTTCGCCAGCAGGCCAATGGAGGGTGCAATGGTCGGTGGCGGGGTTGGGGTAGACGAGCAGCGGGGCATGCTGGGGCACCAGCTGGCCGCGGGCCGTTCCCCCGGCTTCGTAGCGTAGGCGCCAGCCCTCACCTATGCCCGAGCCATCGGTAACGAAGCGCACCAGTGCCACGCCCCCCCGAACCAGTACCGATTCAGGCACGCGACGGCCGCTGTGGCGCAGCAGGCGGTTAAGCTCCAAGGCCTCGTCGCCCCGATAAATCTCCACATAATCGGCGGACGAGTGGGTGTCAAAACGATCAAACTCCAGGTTGAGGGACGACGCGCCCGGCGGCGCAATGAGCCACTCGCACTCCAGGTTGTTGGAATAGAAAGCACTAGTGGCATCCCCCTTATCCCTTATAACGTCTTGAGAAGCAGTACGGGTCTGGCGGCCGCTGCACGAAGGGTCGGGTTCAGACCAGGCGTAACGCAGGCGCCAGCCTGCCGCCCCGCCCATGCGGTCGGTGCGGAAAACCAAGGTTACCGTATTTAAAGGAAAGACGTCCAGCTCGAGGGGTCGGGGCCGGCGATTGCCCCTGTAGACACCTGCAACCTCCCCACTACCTTTGTATCCCTTGTAAATGGTCAGAGAATCCGACAAGTGGATGTCCATTTCCTCGAAATCGATACGCAGAGGGGACTGGGCTTCGCCCGTAGGGGCGACCAATATCCACTCGCAGTCGAGGTTGTTGCCATAATCGCGGTCAGAACCGCTGCCGTCCTCAATCGTACCCCGTACGTGATGAACGACCCGCTGAGACTCGCAGGGGGGGCGTTTGTCGAGGCTGCGGTAGACCAGCGTCCAGCCCTCGTCGGTGCCGCGGCTGTTGGTAACGAACCGGACCAGAGCCGTGCCCTGAGTCGTGAAAAGCACTTCACCGGGCCGCACGTGGCCCGAAAACTGGCCCAGAATGGGACTTTCGGTCGTCGGGCCATCGTAAATAGTGAGCACATCAACTTCTCGCTGGGTTACGAGTTCAGCGAATTCGAGCTGCAGGATACGGGCACCGGGCGGCTGGATGAGCCACCGGCAATCGAGGTTGTCGGAGTACTGGCGGCCGGGACCGCTCCCGTCATCAAAGGTACCGCTGGATTCGGTCAGGGTCTGGGTACCGCTGCAGGTCTGGGCTTCAGCCCGCAGCACCGCCACCACCACCAGCCAGCCAATGAGAAACAACTTACGCATGGTTTAGAAAATCAGGATTGATAGTGATAGGTAAAAATTTAGCCTTTCGGTTCTTGAGATCGGGGGGGGGGCGGTGGTATCCATGACCTTTAAAAGTCAAAGTTACGCAGGGAACGTGGATCGACGAAGCATCGACCGGAGACAAGTGCCATTCCGGTAGAGGCAGATTCCGAGAACTTGACCGTTTTTTATCAAGAAAAACGCCCAGCCAAGGCTGGGCGCGGGAGTGTGGCACTGAACGGAGTCGAACCGCCGACACAAGGATTTTCAGTCCTCTGCTCTACCACCTGAGCTACAGTGCCATACTGGGTAGCTGAAATTGAGGATGCAAATATAGAACACACCCGCCAATTCACCAAGGCTTTCCCCTAAAAAGCTTCAGAAAGCGTAGCCTACCTTGACGTTGACCGGAAAGACGAGGGTAGCCTTGCCGGGCCGGTCTTCGACGAGGGTCGTTTCGGAGAAATCGACGCGGTAGCGTTCGACCACGCGGTTGCGCACCCCCAAGCCGCCGTTGCATTCGACAACCAGACCGCCGATGAAGATGGCCTGATAGCCGGCCAGAAAGACGAAATCGGTCAGCTCGCGGCTGTTTTCGCGGCTGATGAGCCGCCCCTGGGTGTTGGTCAGCTGCAGGTCGTAGTTCTGCGTCCAGCGGTGGACGCGGTGCTGGAGCTGCATGGCCAGAAAAGCACCCGCGGGCGGCCCGTCGCGACCTTGGCTCAGGTAGAGGCGCAAGGCTCCGTGCAGGCCATAGCCCAGTTTGGCTTCGGCAAATTCGCCTTTGTTGCTGTCGAGGCCCCCGTCCATATCCCAGAAGACGTGGTAGAAGAAGTCCTTGGTCGTCGGGCCGCCGCCCAGTTCGACCCCCAGCCGGCCCAGCAGCAGCCGCTCGTAGGCGAGAGGCAGGTAACCGTGCAGAATCATGTAGGGGTTGAACTTGATGAGGTTGTGCGGCCTGTCGGAGTCGGCAGCCTGCTGGCGGCTCACCGGGTGGTACTGCGCCTGAAGGGGGCCGGGCAGCCTGCCTGCCAGCAGGATTAGCACGAGCAGATTTCTAAAACGCATAGCCAAGCTTGAGGTTGAGGATGATAGAGCCGGTGGTGTTCGAGGGCTTGTTGTCGCGGAATTCGTCGAATTCCTGGATGGTTCGCTCGACCTTCACGCGGTCAACCGAGCGGTAGCGCAGGCCCAGACCGAAGTTGAATTCCGTATACAGGGGACCAGCCAGAGGCTTCTGCCAGCCCAGCAGCAGGGCCAGGTCGCTGATCGAGCGGCGGGTTTTGCGGTCGAGGGTCTGCTCGCGTGAGATATCCTGTGGGTTGAAGCGGCCGGTGTAGGCCTGGTCGAAACTGTGGCTGCGGTACTGGAACTGGGCTGCCAGAAACATGCCTTCGGGGGCCGCCTGGGCTTTCGAGAGATAGAGCCGCAGGGCACCGTAGGCACCCATACCAAAGTAGGCATGACTGAATTCGCCGTGCTGCTCGTCCTTGGTCGCCGCGTCGTAAAGAAAGTGATAAAGGAAATCGCGGTAGGTTGGCCCCAAGCCCACTTCCACGCCCAGGCGTTCCATGAGGATGCGTTCATAGGCCACGGGGAAGTAGCCGTTGGCTATAGCCAGGGGGTTGAGCTTGACTACGTTGGGTGTCGAGGTGCCTTGGCCGATGGCAGCCGTCAACAGCCCCAACCAAACGATCAGTGCCAGCAGGATTCGTTTCATCATATGTCTTTTTATATCACATATATCACAATTGAAAGGGCAATATACATCAAAAGGCATTGCGGTTGCAGGGGCCTGCGGTTGAACAACCGAAAAGGAGGGGGCAGGGCAGTTCGATGCCTCAGCCCACGACGACCACGTGGTAGTTTTTCTTGCCCGTCTGCACGAGCAGGTAGCGGTCGTTGAGCAGGTCGGTAGCCGAGAGCAGCTGGTCGGGCTGCTCGACTTTGGCCTTGTTGAGGCGGATGCCGCCGGCCTGAATGCGCCGCCGCGCCTCGGAGCGCGAGGGCAGGATGGAGGCCTCGGCCAGCAGATCGACCACGGTGCGGCTTTGGGCCAGCCAGTCGGGCGGCAGCTGGGCCTGAGGCACGCCCGCGAAGAGTTCCAGAAACTGGGCGGGGTCGAGGCAGCGGAGAGCCTCGGTGGCATCGGCCCCGAAGAGGGCTTCGGTGGCGTTGCGGGCGGCGGCCAGGCCCTCGGAGCCGTGGATGCGCTCGGTCAGCTCCTCGGCCAGGGCTTTCTGGCCGAGGCGGGCTTCGGGCTGGGCCGCGCTCTGGGCTTCGAGGGCTTCGATCTCGGCGCGGTCGCGCAGGCTGAAGACGCGCAGCATGCGCGGCAGGTCTTCATCGGCGGTGTTGAGCCAGAACTGGTAGAAGGCGTAGGGCGAAGTCAGCTCGGCATCGAGCCAGATGTTGCCCGATTCCGATTTGCCGAACTTCGAGCCGTCGGCCTTGGTGAGCAGCGGGGTGGTCAGGGCGTGAGCCGTGCCCCCGGCCATGCGGCGGATCAGTTCGATGCCCGTAGTGATGTTGCCCCACTGGTCGGAGCCGCCAAGCTGCAGCTCGCAGCCCTGCTGCGTATATAAATGGTAGAAATCGTAGCCCTGCAGCAGCTGGTAGCAGAATTCGGTAAAAGAAAGGCCCGTTTCGAGGCGACGCTGCACCGAGTCTTTGGCCAGCATGTAGCCGATGGTGATGTGCTTGCCCACCTGGCGCATGAACTCGAGCAGGCGCACGTCGGCAAACCAGTCGTAGTTGTCGAGCAGGCGGGCGGCGTTGGGGCGGTCGGGGTCGAAGTCGAGGAAGCGTTCGAGCTGGCGGCGCACGCCGGCCACGTTGCGGGCCAGGGTCGCTTCATCGAGCAGCTGGCGTTCCTCCGACTTGCCCGAGGGATCGCCGATACGGCCCGTGGCCCCGCCCACCAGCGCAATAGGCCGGTGGCCGGCCCGCTGCAGGTGCACCAGCAGCATGACCGTAGCCAGATTGCCCACGTGCAGCGAAGGAGCCGTAGGGTCGAAGCCGATGTAGCCGGTAACGGGGCCTTGAGCGAGGCGCTCGGCCAGTTCGGGGGTCGTGTCGTGGATCATGCCCCGCCAGGCCAGTTCGGCCAGCAGGTCGCTTGTGCCAGAGGATTGTTCAGCCGCCATTTTGTACCCTTACGTCCAATATCTTGCAACAATTGTCGAACGATTGTTTAACTTAAGCCGCGAAAATAGTAAAGAACCCACACGCCGGGGCTAATCGGTGGATAACCTGTGCTTTGTAGAAGATAAAAGTTTTATCCATATTTGCGACGCTATGAGTACGTATACGCAGTACGATTCTGTAATTCTTTTTTCGTCTGTCGAATTCGTGCCCGAGCGATCGGCATGCTGAACCTTGATCAACGCATTTATGCACCATACATTACTTTCAAGTTGTAAAACGGGTCGTTTTATGTGTAAAAAGATATTTTTTACCTTGAGCCTTGCCATGTTGTTGCTTCTGGTAGGCCAGCAAGCTTGGGCACAGGGTGCCGGTGCCAGCAAATACAAAGAGGCCGAGGCGGCCCGCAAGGCCAAAAACATGAAAGAGGCCATCGACCTCTACGATCAGGCCATCAAACTCGAACCCATCAACGCCAAGTACTGGTTCCGCAAAGGCCAGACCCACTTGGCGATGAAAGACGACGCCAACGTCGATCAGGCCATCAAATCGTTTGAAAAAGCCGTCGAGTACAACCCGGGCCTGACGAGCGGCTACGTCATGCTCTACAAGATTTACGCCAACCGCAAGGATGCCAACAACGCCATCCGCTACCTCAAACTGGCGTACGAAAAAGAAACCGACCAGTCCAAAAAAGTTAAATACAAAGTCCTGACCGCCAAATACTACCTGCAGCAGGACAAGCCCAACGATGCCCTGCGCGAACTGCAGGACGCCAAAGCCCTCAGCCCCAACGACCTGCAGGTGCTCCTCACCGAGGGCGACGTTCAAGGCGCGTTAGGCAACTGGAGCCAGGCCCTCGACAGCTACAACAAAGCCTACACCATCGCCCGCGATGCCAAGCTCAAAGACATGCAGCTGGCCAAATACCAGGTTGGCGTAGGTCTGGCCAACTACAAACTGGGCAAAACCGCCGAATACGAGAAAATATACAACGAGCTGAACGCCTCACCCACCACCCGCAAAGCCGCCCTGCGTCTGGCCCGTCTGGCCAAAGGCAACCAGAGCAGCCTGCCCCTGCGCCTGGCCACCGCCTACATGAGCATCAGCGAGTTCGACGAAGCCAAGAAATACGCCAACCAAGCCATCCAGCAAGGCAACAACCTGGCCATGGGCTATCAAGTGCTGGGCTACGTTCACGCCCGCGCCGGCGAAAACAGCCTCGCCATCTCGGCCTTCGCCAAAGCCGCCGCCGAGGAAAAAGACCCCGCCAAGCTCAACAAAATTCACTCGACCATGGTCATGCTCCAGTTCAAAAACGGCGACTACCAGCCCGCCCTGACCACGGCCAACAAAATCCTCGAAAAAAGCCCCGACAACACCAAGGTGATGTTCACCAAAGCCCTGTCCGAGTATAAACTGGGCCGCTACAACGACTGCATCGCCACCGTCGACAAAATCCTGACCAATCCCACCATTGCCAAGAGTGGCGACGTGGCCAAAGCCAAGTACCACTTCCTGGCCGGTGTCGCCGCCAAAAAAGCCAACAAGCTCGACCGCGCCAAGGATGCCTTCACCAAAGCCCAGTTTGGCTCCTTCAAAGCCGCCGCCAAGTCCGAGCTTCAGGCCCTGGGTGCCAAATAAAGACGACTCACAGCCTGAGCGGGCCTGCGACCCGTCCGTTCAAGCTCCAGCCGAATGCATGCAGGCCCCGCCTCAGGCGGGGCTTTGCTTTGAACGAAACTCAAGTCGCCCTGCCGCTGTTTTCAATCTAAACCGAAAAAGACCGCCACATGGCCCACCGCTTCCGCTTCACCGACGACCAATGGCTGCCCGTCCGCCCCGAGGAACTGTTCCCCTTCTTCATGCAGCCCACCAACCTGAGCCGGATCATGGGCCGTGCCATGCAGGTAACGGTGCTCCACACCACGCACGACCCCCTCGAGGCCGGTGCCCTCATCCGCTACCGCTTCCGTCAAAATGGGCTGCCCCTGCGCTGGACCTCGCGCATCGTCGAATGCGTGCCCCCACTCTATTTCGTCGATGAGCAGGTCGAAGGCCCCTTCGCCTACTGGCGACACACCCACCGCCTCGAAGCCGAAAACGGCGGCACCCGCGTCATCGACGACCTCGAACTGGAAGTGCCCCTGGGCTGGCTCGGTCGGCTGGCCTGGCCCCTGATCGTGCGTCCCAACCTGCGGCGCACCTTCAACCAGCGCAAGCAGGCCATGGAGGCCCTTTTCCCCACTGACGGTGCTTTTTCAGCAGCCAGGCTTGCAGGTGTAGCCCCCACAACGTAACTTCAAACTGTTTCCGGAAGAACCCCACTGTTGACCCCATACCGACTATGAATCAGGACTGGAGATCGTATAAAAAAGTACTGCTGCCCGACATCCCGAACCTGCACCAGATCGATGTCTACGAACAGCAGGGCGGCTACAGCCAGCTGCGCCGCGTGCTCAGCGAAGCCGAACTGACCCCCGCCGCCGTCATCGATACCGTCAAAGCCGCCAACATCCGCGGCCGCGGCGGTGCCGGGTTCAACGCCGGCCTCAAATGGTCGTTCATGCCCCCCAAAAAAGAAGGCGTACCCCGCTACCTGGCCGCCAACGGCGACGAATCGGAACCCGGCACCTTCAAAGACCGCCGCCTCTTCGAGTTCAACCCTCACCTCTTCATCGAAGGGGCCCTCATCGCCTGCTACGCCATGCAGATGGATGCCTGCTACGTCTACATCCGCGGCGAATACCACCAGTACATCAAAAACATGCAGGCCGCCGTCGACCAGGCCTACGCCAAAGGCTACATCGGCAAAAACATCATGGGCCTGGGCTTCGACTGCGAGATGTACATCCACCGCGGCGCGGGGGCCTACATCTGCGGCGAGGAAACCTCGCTCATGGAATCACTCGAAGGCAAGCGGGCCTACCCCCGCTCGAAACCGCCCTTCCCCGCCCAATACGGCCTCTGGGGCAGGCCCACGACCATCAACAACATCGAAACACTGGCCTGCGTACCCCTCGTCATGAAAAACGGGGCCGACTGGTTCCGCAACATGGGTGCGCCCGACCACCCCGGACCCGTACTCTACGGCATCCAAGGCCACGTCAACCGACCCGGCGTCTACGAGTACCCCACGGGCATGAAGCTCACCGACCTGATCTACGAGGTGGCCGGCGGCATCCGCAACGGCAAAAAGCTCAAAGCCGTCGTGCCCGGCGGCGCGTCGGTGCCCGTGCTGCGGGCCGACATGATCGAGGGCGTTACGATGAACGCTGAATCGCTTGCAAAAGTAGGCACCTTCATGGGCACGGCGGGCATGCTCTGCCTCGACGAGGATACCGACATGGTGCGCTGGCTCCACCGCGTCACGCGCTTCTACGACCACGAGTCCTGCGGGCAATGCACCCCCTGCCGCGAAGGCACCGGCTGGCTGCGCAAGCTCGTCCAGAAATTCGTCGACCACGAAGCCGACACCCGCGACCTCGACCTGCTCCTCGACCTGTGCGACAACATGGAGGGCCGCACCGTCTGCGCCCTGGCCGATGCCGCCGCCTGGCCCGTGCGCAACACCATCATCCGCTTCCGTTCCGAATTCGAAGCCCGCGTCCGCACGCCGGTCGCCTATGCCATAGCCTGATCGTCCACCCGTTCAGGCCCCATGGATGCCTTCTGGATTGTGCTGACAGGCGGTCTGGTAGCCCTACCAGCAGCCCTACTGGGGTCGGTACTGGTGCTGCGCCGCCAAGCCATGCTGGGTGATGCCGTATCGCATGCCGTACTGCCCGGTATCGTGCTGGCCTACCTCGCCACGGGCGACCGCGCCTCGCCGGCTCTGCTGGCCGGAGCCGCCGCCGTTGGCCTGATTACCACCCTGTCCATCGACGGCCTGCACCGCCGCCTCGGCGTGCGGGCCGATGCGGCCATTGCCTTCGTCTATACCGCCCTCTTTGCTTCGGGCGTGGTACTGCTCACGGGCTTTGCCGCCCGCATCGACCTCGACCTCGACTGCGTGCTCTTCGGCGAAATTGCCTACGTGCCCCTACGTCCCTGGCTCCTGGCCGACGGCACGAATCTAGGCCCCACAGCTGTCTGGACCCTCGGAACGGTGGCCCTGCTGGTGGGCGGGTGGGTGCTGGCCCGCTACCGCGAGCTGCAGCTCACGACCTTTGATCCCGATTTTGCCCACTGCACGGGCCTGCGTCCCCAGCGGCTTCACCTCGAACTGATGGGTCTGGTCTCGCTCCTGACGGTGGCCAGCTTCGAGGCCGTAGGGGCCGTGCTCATCGTGGCCCTACTGGTGGTACCTGCGGCAGCGGCGGCCTTGGTGGCGGTTCGTTTTGGCGGGCTGCTGGCCGGAGCGGCAGCACTGGGCGTTGCGTCGGCAGCGGGTGGCTACGTTCTGGCTGTGGGGGTCGATGGCAACATTGCCGGTGGCATCAGCGTGGTAGCAGGGCTGTCTTTTGCCGCAGCCTTGGGCTGGCGTAGCTGGCGGCGGCGCACTGGCCGGATTTTTGAACCTGTTTTGCCCGAAAACTCGTCGTCAGCCCGGTTCTAAGACCCGTCGGGCGGCTCGATCCATCGAATGATTGCCATTTATTAATCTTGATAAAAAGAAGTATTTGCAAAATCAAACTAAATTTGGAGGCAGGCATTAAAAAATAAAAAAAACAAATTCAAGTTAAAAAAGCAAACGTTCAGCTCTATTGGGATTCAAGTAAAGAAAGATCGCATGCATAGACCTGAACTCATGAACCGCTTTTGGATGGCCAGCCTGTTTCTGGCCCTGACGGTACTGGGGGGCACACGGGCTGCCGCCCAAGACGAAAACCCGTGGAAAAGCTGGGACGAAGCTTACGCCCTGGCCCGTCAGCACGACCGCAACGTCTTTTACTTCATTTTTTCGACCAAGTGCAGCAGCTGCAAGAAGGTGTTTACCGAACACTTTGCCCGTCCCGAAGTTTCGGCACTGGTGCTCAACTACTACGTGCCGGTGATGGCCGAAGTGGACGACGAAAAAGACCGGATCGTGCACTACAAGGGAGAAAGCCTGACGCAGGACTCGCTGCAAAAGAAGCTGCTGCAGCTGGCCAATTTCACCGAACCGGGCTACAAGCTGCCGCTGCTCTTCATCGTCGAACCCCGCGAGGCAGGCACCGACCGCGTCGTTTATTCGCACGGCTACCTGGAACTGAACGACCTGATGGCCTTCATTGACAAAAACCGGCGAGGGAACCGCTGACCGATGGCGGGCTGGACGATTGCTCTGGGCGCGGGGGCGGCTGTAGCGGCATTTTCGGCTTTGCTGGTGGCCTTTGCGGGCCGCATGGAAAACCCCAACTCCCACAACACGAACTACATCCGCTGGGAGCAGCAGCGCAAGCCGCTGGTAGGCGGGCTGGCCGTACTGCTGGGCTGGCTGCTGGGAGCCGTGCTGCTCACCGAGCAGCAGCCCGATCTGCACCTGAGCCTCTGGCTGGGGCCTGTTGCGCTGGCTTTCGGGCTGGGGCTGGCCGACGATGCCCACGGCCTGCGTCCCCGCCACAAGCTGCTGGGCCAGATTGCCTGCGGCTTCTGTGTTGTAGGCGAGGGCATGGGAATCGAAGCTACAGGTTTGAGCTGGCTCGATGCCCTGCTGACGGTGCTCTGGGTGGTGGGGCTGATGAACAGCCTGAACATGCTCGACAACATGGATGGCATCGTGGCCCTGGTGGGGGCAGGCCTGCTGGCGGCGGGGGCTGTGGCGGGCGTGCCCGCTGGAGCCGATCTGGCGTGGCTGGGCGCAGGCTGCCTGCTGGGTTATTTTCTGCTCAACCGCCACCCCTCGCGGCTCTACCTGGGCGATTCGGGCAGCCAGCTGGTAGGCATGCTGCTGGCCCTGTGGGGCATCGCCTATGTGTGGAACGCGGCACCGGCAGGCGGTGGCCGGGCAGATACCCTGCTGCGGGTGGCCTGGGCCTATGTGGTGCCCCTGGCCGACACGACGCTCGTTACGGCAGCCCGTCTGGCACGGGGGCAGTCGCCTGCCGTAGGTGGGCGCGACCACCTGACGCATCACCTGCGCTACCTGGGCCTGCCGGTGGGTGCAGTGGGGCCGCTGCTGGGTGCGGTGAGCTTTGCAGGCGGGCTGGTGGCCCGGGCTGAATGGGGCCGCTGGCCTACGCTGGGAGGACTGCTGCTGCTGGCCGCCGGCGGCGTTGCGCTCTATGTTGCCGGCGGGCGGCGGGCACTGGCCTGAACCGCTGATCAGTCGGTCAGACCGGCTTCGCGCATGAGCTCGAGGCCCCAGTCGCGCAGGCTTTCGATGACGACAACGGCCCGCAGGCCCGCGGGAGTGATGCGGTATTCGACGCGAGGGGGGACTTGGGCAAAGACTTCACGGGCAATGAGGCCGTGCGCTTCGAGTTCGCGCAGCTGCGAAGCCAGCATCTTGTCCGATATGCGTGGCATCGAACGCTTCAGTTCGCTATAACGCATGACCTGTTCTTTGAGCCGCCAGAGAATGGGCATCTTCCAGGTGCCACCGATGCGTTCCCAGGCAAACTCGACAGGGTTGTAATAGAGCCTGCCCTCGTGATGGAATTCCGGCATAAGAGCAAATTTAACGGTAAATTTCCGGCCCGAGTGCCCGACGGCGACCGGCTTTCGGAAACCGGACCCAATCCTTGCGTGTTTCCCTTGAAAACCTGATATTCGTCAGGCTGTTGAACCCCAAAAACTGCTTTCCAATCATGGGAAACATACGCTTTGTAACCGGCGACTCGAAACACGAACGTACCCTTACCTTCTGGGAAAAATTGACCTTCCCCCAGGTTCTCAAAGGTATGGGCTATACCTTCAAGCAGATGTTCCGTGAAAACGTAACGCTGCAATATCCCGAACAAAAACCCGTGCTGGGTGCCGAGTTCCGCGGTCGGCCCGTGCTCGTGGCCGAGCACGGCCAGGAACGCTGCGTGGCCTGTGGCCTCTGTGCCCGCGCCTGTCCCCCGCTGGCCATCAGCATGCAGGCCGCCGAAACCGACGATACCAAGGAACGCTATCCCGCGACCTTCGAGATCGACATGCTCCGCTGCATCTACTGCGGCCTCTGCGAGGAAGTCTGCCCCGAGGAAGCCATCGTCATGAGCGAGGACTACGACAACGTCTACCTTACGCGCAAAGATGCGATCTACGACAAGCAGCGGCTCCTCGTCCCGACCGAACAGCTCAAGCCGCGGCTCGACTTCCTGCGCCGCATGCGCAACCCCAACTTTGGCGTCGTCTACAACTTCGACCCCGCCAACAACCACCACAGCGTGCGCAACCGCAGCACCGCAACTGCCCACCCCTAAGGTGCCGGCCAGTCAAGCTCAGAACGTATCTTCAGGGGCCGGTTCCTGCGCACCGGCCCTTTGTATTCGCTCCATGCACTCGACCAACTTTCCCCGCCTGCACGCCACGACAGTGCTGGGCGTACTTCACGGCGGCCGCGCCGCCCTCGGTGCCGATGGGCAGGCCACTCTGGGCACGACCATCATGAAAAGCAATGTACGCAAGGCGCGCTTTCTGGCCGACGGGCGGCTCATGGCGGGCTTTGCCGGCGGTACAGCCGATGCCTTTACCCTCATCGAACGCTTCGAGGACAAGCTGGCCAAACACGGTCAAAACCTGCGCCGCGCGGCCATCGAGCTGGCCCGCGACTGGCGGACCGACCGCTACCTGCGCCGCCTCGAAGCCATGCTCGTGGTGATGAGTGCCACCGAAGGCGTGCTCATCAGTGGTACGGGCGATGTCATCGAACCTGAAGATGGCCTCTTTGCCATTGGCTCGGGCAGCATGTACGCGCTGGCTGCTGCCCGCGCCCTCGTGCGGCACGCCCCCCACCTCGATGCCGAGGCCATCGTCCGCCAGAGCCTGAGCATTGCCGCCGATATCTGCATCTACACCAACCACCGCCACGAGGTATTGACCCTTGAGCCTGCCGCGCCGTGAACTGCCTCTAGCCCGCGACGCCCGGGGTCGCCTGAAGGTCTACTGCCCGCTGCGCCGCCGCTGGCTGGTCTGTACGCCCGAAGAAGAAGTACGCCAGCAGCTCATCCGCCACCTGGTGGACGATTGCGGCTTTCCGCCCTTCAACCTGGCGGTCGAACGGCAGATTGCCTTCGGGCAGCTGCGCAAACGCTTCGATCTGGTGGCCTACGGCCCGACGGGCCGTCCGCTGCTGCTGGCCGAGTGCAAGGCCCCCACAGCGGCCCTCGATGCCGAAGTCTGGTTTCAGGCCCTTGTCTACAACGCGACGCTGGCCGCGCCCTGGCTTCTGCTGACCAACGGCCCCGAGCTGCTGCTGCTGCCGGCGGGCCGGTCGGAAGCCGCCCAGTCCTTCGTACCGCCATGGGCCGACCTGCGGGCAAGCAGCTGAAAAAGCCTGCGGCGCAACCCAGCGGGCCTGCCGCGTGTTAACGAAGCATGCAGGAACTGGCTTTCTTCTGGCACCGGCGCGACCTGCGCCTCTACGACAACACCGGTCTGGCTGCGGCCCTCGCTTCGGGACGGCCCGTGCTGCCTGTCTTCATCTTCGACCGCAACATCCTCGATCCCCTGCCGGCCGATGACCGCCGCGTTAGCTTTCTGCATCGCGAGGTCGAACGCCTGGCCCGCGAGTACGCGGCTGCCGGCGGCCAGCTTATCGTGCGCTACGGCACGCCCGAGCAGGTCTGGAGCGACCTCCTCGATGAGTGGCCCGCTGCCCGCGCCCTCTACACCAACCGCGACTACGAACCCTACGCCAAGGCCCGCGACCAGGCCCTTGCCGCCCGTCTGGCCGAACGGGGCCTGGCTTTTCACGACTTCGCCGACCACGTCCTGCTCGAAAGTGCAGCCGTGCGCACCGATGCCGGTGCGGTCTACAAGGTCTTTACCCCGTACAAGAACCGCTGGCTGAGCGTCATCCAGCCCCGCAATCTGGCCGAACGGCCCAGCCAAGAACGCCTCGCAGCCCTGCACCGGCCCGAGGGCCCGCCCCCCGCTGTGCCCAGCCTCGAAGCGATGGGCTTCCGGGAGGCTAGCGACCTGGAGGTACCCCCCACCCACGTGCCCGACGACCTGATCGCCCGCTACACCGAAGGCCGCGAACAGCCTGCCGCCGAGGGCACCTCCCGACTGGGGGTTCACCTGCGTTTCGGGACGATCAGCATTCGCGAACTGGCCCGCCGCGCTCAGGCCCTCAACGCGACCTTCCTCAGTGAACTGATCTGGCGCGATTTCTACAGCCAGATTCTGGATCAATACCCGCAGATCGTCGATCGGGCGTTCAAGCCGGAATACGATCGGATCGGCTGGCGAAACGACGCAGCCGCCCAGGCCGATTTCGCTGCCTGGTGCGAGGGCCGCACGGGCTATCCGCTCGTCGATGCGGGCATGCGGCAGCTGCGCCAGACGGGCTTCATGCACAACCGCGTGCGCATGGTTGTAGCCAGCTTCCTGACCAAGCACCTGCTTATCGACTGGCGGTGGGGCGAACGCTGGTTCGCTCAATGGCTCCTCGATTTCGATTTGGCTTCCAATATCGGGGGCTGGCAGTGGGCGGCGGGCACGGGCGTCGATGCCGCACCTTATTTCCGGGTGTTCAACCCCAGCGAGCAGGCCCGCAAGTTCGACCCCGACTGCCGCTACATCCGCCGCTGGGTGCCCGAATTCGAAGACCTGAGCTACCCCCGCCCCCTGGTCGAGCACCGCTGGGCACGGGAACGGGCCTTGGCCACCTACAAGGCGGCCCTTGGCTCGACCTAGCGCATCGGGCCTGAGCCGGAAAGCCTCAGCTGATTTGCTGCAAAAGTCTGCAACCGACATTTTTTTGATTTTATATTTTTTTAAGCAAAAATTTTTACAGAAAAAATAATTGAAAAAATCATAAAACTGATGCTGCCATAAACAAGCCCCACGGGCAACGATCATCGGCCCGCCCCCGCACTGACCGCTGCAAGCATCGGGGAAGTGGTCTAATTTTAATTTTTCTAACTTTACCTGTCTGCATTACCCCCTTATTACCCGTAATGGAAAAACGCACCAGCCTATACGACCAGCACATGGCTGCAGGTGCCAAGATGGCACCCTTTGCCGGCTACAGCATGCCCATCCGCTACGCCGGCGATCAGGCCGAGCACCTGCACGTGCGCAGCCGCGTGGGGCTTTTCGATGTCTCGCACATGGGCGAATTCCTGGTGCGCGGCCCGCAGGCCCAAGCCCTCATTCACTACGTTACCTCGAACGACCCCAGCCGGCTGCCCGTGGGCAAGGCCCAGTACAGCACGCTGCTCAACCCCCAAGGGGGCATCGTCGATGACCTGATCGTCTACCACCTCGAGGACGAGCTGTTTCTGTTGGTGGTCAATGCTTCGAACGTTGAAAAAGACTGGGCCTACCTCAACGCCAACAACCCCATGGGGGCCGAGCTGGAGGACATCTCCGAAGCGACCAGCCTGCTGGCCCTCTCGGGACCCGATGCCCCAGCCCTGCTGGCCCGCCTGACCGACCTGCCTGTCGATGCGATGGGCTACTACGCCTGCAGCAAAGGTACCGTCGCAGGCCTCGATAACCTGTTGGTCTGTACCACGGGCTATACCGGCGAGAAGACCTACGAGCTGATGTGCCGCAACGCCCAGGCCCTCGACCTGTGGAACGCGCTCTTCGAGGTGGGCCGCGACTTCGACCTGCAGCCCGCGGGGCTGGCTGCCCGCGACACCTTGCGCCTCGAAATGGGCTACATGCTCTACGGCAACGACATCGACGATACGACAACCCCCCTCGAAGCGGGCCTCAACTGGATTACCCGCCTCAAAAAAGCGGGGCACTTCATCGGTGCGGACGTCCTGCGCAAGCAGTCCACCTTGGGAGTCAACCGTCGCCTTATCGGTTTTGTCGTCGAAGGACAGGGCATCCCCCGCCGCGGTTACGAGCTTTACGAAACCGACCCCTCGGCCGGCACGGCAAGCCTTGGCTGCGCCGGTATGCTGGTCGGCACGGTAACATCGGGTGGCTACGGGCCAAGCCTCAAACAGGGCATCGGCATGGCTTATGTCCCCGCGGCACTGGCCCATGAAGGCCAGCTGCTGGAACTCGATGTGCGGGGCCGCCGCCTGCCCGTGCGGGTGGTGTCCACACCCTTCATCACCACGACCAGCGTCCGGCAGTGGTTCCCCCAGCGCACCCAAGCGTGAAGCCCAGTGTCCGCGTCTGCCTGACCCCTGCCCTGATCAGCCAGCACGACTGCCGCAGCAGCATCGTGGTGGTGATCGACGTGCTGCGGGCTACGACCACCATTTGCACGGCCCTCGGCTTGGGGGCGTCCGGAGTCATCCCCGTAGAAAGTGAGGCCGAGTGCCGCACCTACCGCAATGCCAACTGCCGCATTGCCGGCGAGCGGGGTGGTGAAAAACTCCCCGGCTTCGACTTGGGCAACTCCCCGCTTGAGTTGCTCAAACACGACTGGCACAACATCCGCCTGGCCCTGACGACGACCAATGGCACCCGTGCACTCCACGCCTCGATGCCTTGCCGGCACCTGGTGGTCGGGGCATTTGCCAACCGGACGGTTCTAGCCGGGTGGCTGGCGGCGCAGCAGCTGCCCGTAGTGCTGCATTGCGCAGGCTGGCGGTGCGAACCCAACTGGGAGGATACCTGGCTGGCTGGCGAGCTGGTGGCGCGGCTGCTGCCCACCCACGAACCGGGCGACGATACGGCTCTGCTGGCTTTGAGCATTGCCGGCCTCGATGCGGCAACGCTGCGCGAGCGGCTGGCGGCTACCTCGCACTACCAGCGGCTGCTGCGCCTGGGCCATGCCGCCGACCTCGATTACTGCCTGCAGGCCGATACGCAAGCTGTGGTGCCCCGCTTCGATGGCCTGCTGCTGACCGACGTGCTGAACCAGCCTGCGGTCTAGGCCGTTGGGGGAGCTGCCGTATCGCTGGCAGCCGTCTGCACGTTGACCGTGGGGGCAGTCGCCTCTTTTTTTCTTCTGCTGTGCAATATTTTTTGAAAAAGCCTGCCTGGTCGGACTTTATTGGAATAAAATCTGACTGTACGGGCCTAAAAAACAGGCGCGGCGGTTGAGCACCGGTTCCGCGCCCATTTTCCCCTTGGGGATAGGTGGAAAGGGGAATCTGCTCAGGAGTCGCTCAGTCGGCGACGACAAACTTCTGGCTATGGCGTTGTCCGCTGGTTGTTTCGATCTGCAGCAGGTAGAGACCGGCGGCCCAGCCTGTCAGGTCGAGGCTCAGTTCCCCTTGCGCATCGAGGCCACCGGCTCGGTGAAACTGCCGTCCGCTGGCATCGATGACCGTCAGGCGGCTTAGCGCAGCTTCAAGGTTGTAACGAATGGTCAGGCGGTCGCGGGCCGGGTTGGGATAGACCTGGACACGACCCACGCCGGTGGCGGGCAGGCGTTGGGTGAGCTGGAAGAAGACCTCCTCGGAACGGCGGCGGCAGCCGTTGCTGTCTTCGGTCTCGACGGCGTAGCGGCCCGAGGCACGGGGCTGCCAGCTGCGGGCACCTGCCGCCTCGGCCAGATCGGCGTCGTTGAAGTACCAGTGCAGGGCCAGCCCCTCGGGGGCCGAGACCAGCAGGCTGTCCTGCACGCGCACCAGTTCGGGGGGGTCGGTTGTGGGGTGAATGGTATAGGGGGTCAGGCTGAGGCCTGTCGATTCGGGGCTGGTGGAACGCAGGCGCACGAGGTAGCCGTTACCCGCTGGCAGGCCGAAGGGAATACGCCCCCGCAGCAGGTGGCTGCCGCTGCCCAGGCGGGTTTCGCTCAGAATTGCGGGCCGGTCGAACCGGCCTTCGGCATCGGAAAGCTCGAGCAGCAGCTGGTTGAGGGTACCAAACGGCCCTTCGACCAGCACGCGGGCTTCGATCGGAGTACCCGGACACCAGGGCCCTTCGGGTTGCAGGTCAAGTATCGACAGGATTTGGAATTCTTCGGGCTCGATCGAAAGCAGGGTGCGGAATACGCCCACGCAGGTACCCGCTACGTTGGACACCACTGCTTCAATGTCGTAGTCGCCCTCTGCGGCGTAGATGTGGTCGAAAGCAAAGGGCAGGCTCGATACGCGGGCTTCGAAGTCGGTACCGTCGCCCAGGTCTACGTCCAGATCGAAGGGCGGCTCGGCTCCCTCGACCTGCAGGACGAAGCGCACCGGCTGGCCTGCCATCGGCACAAGGGGGCTGATCTGCAGGCTGATGCCCAGGCCTACCTGCACGCGGGCTGTATCGGAATAGGTCAGCCCGCAGCCACCCGAGCCGAAGGGGGTCAGGGCCGCACGGAACCAGGCCGACTGGTCGAGCGGGCCGTATTCGTAGGTGGGCGTGTCGCTGTCGGGCAGGGCCTCGAAGTTGATGCCATCGAATGAGATTTCCCACTCGATGATCGAAAAGAGGTCGTAGTCGGTCAGGCTCAGTTCGACGGTTTCGGGTGTGCAGATTTGGCCCGGGCTCACGCTGACACGGCCGGCCTCGATGCCTGGGGCCAGTTCGATGCCCGTAATTTCGGCACTGGCGGTCGGGGGGCTGGTCGACACGACCCGAATGGCGTAGCGGTCGCCCGGCGGCAGATCGGCGGGCAGCGTGAAGGCAATGGGCGACCACCTGCCGCTGCCTACCAGCCGCGGTTCGCGGAATCGGCCCTCGGCATCGGAGAGCTGCACTTCGAAGCGGTTGCTGGGGTCAAAGGCCCCTACGGGGTTGAAGCGGGCTTCGCCCGTGAAAGGCAGGCAGATGAAGGGCGGCAGCGTGAAGGCCAGCTCGATGGTCTGTTCCGAAACGCGGATCGTACCGCTGGCGCGTCCTTCGCAGCGCGTATCGTCGTCGTCTTCGACGACCAGCAGGTCGTAATTGTAAAAACCTTCCTGGGAATAAATATGCGAAAAGCTGAAGCGGTTGCCTTCGATCGACTCGAAAAACCGTGGCTCGGAACCGTCGCCCGCCCTGAACGCGATGCTGATGGGCACATCGTTGCCATCGACGACCAGAAAAAAATCGACTGGTTCGCCGGGCAGCGGGACGCTGGGCTGCGTTTCGACAATCACATCGAGACCGTAGGCAATGCGCAGCACCTCGGTATAGACGGGCACTTGGGGGCATTGGGCTGAGCGCACCGCCGCCCGCACAAACAGCTCGCTGGCCAGCTCGTCGATGCGGTAACGGCTCTGGGTGCCGTTCATGACCTCGAAGAAGTCGAAGCCGTCGTCCGACGTTTCCCACTGGATGCGGGCTTCGGGGCTGTGGCCGCTGAGCGTCAGGCTCACGGGGCCGGGGGCGCAGCGGCGGTCGAGGTCGGCACTCACCCGACCGGCCAGGGGCAGGCTGTGCACTTCGATGCGCACGGGACTGCTGAAGACCGAACCGCAGCCCGGCTCAAAAAGCCGTGCCCGAAACCACGTCGGCCCTTCGAGCGGGTCGGATACGAAAAAGTCGAAATCGCTGAATGGCACCTCGGTGTAGTCGGTGCCCGTCGAGGAGTACTGCCAGCGGATGCGGCCCCCATAGTCGATCAGTTCGAGCTGGGCTGGGCTGCCCGGGCACACCGTCGGTTCAAGGGCGAGGATGCGGCCTGCCCGCGGTGAAGGTACCAGAGGCAGGGCCAGCGTGTTGGCACTCACGGTCTGGGGCTGGGTGGCCACGATGCGCAGGCGGTAGCTGCCGCCGGCCTGCAGGTCGGTCGGCAGCCGGAAGGGGATGAAACCCTCGGCAGCCCGCGAAACGGTCGTCCCGACGATGGGGCTTCCGGGGCCGAACTGGCCGTCGGCATCGGAGAGCTGGGCACTGAAGGCGTTGCCTGCCCCGAAAGTCCCGTAGGCCAGCCAGAAGAGCCGCCCTTCGGCACCGGCGCAGTAGCGTTCTGCCGGATCGAGCAGCGCAATGACTCCTTGATCGAGGCGGGTGCCTTCGAGGCGGAATTCGTCAAGGGCAAAAGAGGGCGCGCTGCCCTGGCCGTCGGCATCGTTGTGCCAGACCAGAGCAAACTGCAGCAGGCGGTTGTCGAGGTCGCCCAAGGGGGATTCAACAACCAGAGACGTCCATTGGCTTACGTCGTGCAGCGGCGGGGTCAGTTCGAGCCAGGGGCCGTCGAGTTCGCGGACGAGTATTTGGCCAAAATCGCGGCCGGCCTGCCCCCCGCAGATATAAAGTACCGAAAAGCGCAGCTGCGAATACTGCAGGGCATTGATGTAGGGTGTGGTCAGCGTGCAGCGCGAAGCCCGCAGGCGGTCGTAGTGGGCCACGTGGATGGCAGGCGGGGTCTCGGCACCGATAAAAAGGTAGCGGCTGCGGGGACCCCCTGTAATACTGTCGGGCTGATCGGGGGTGCTGGGGTGGCCCGACTGATCGTAGGTCGTACCCAGCCGCCAGCGGTTGCGCTGCTGGGCTGAATTTTCATCCAGGTTCCAGAAGGCAGGCAGCTGCTCCGAATCCTCAAAATTGGCTTGCCAGATCAGCTCGGGTTGGGCGTAGGCCACAGCACCAGAGAGCCCCAAACAGACAAGCAAGACCCAACGCAGTACGTTTAGCATCGTCTATGTACGTTCTCAATCCAATTTGCTAAGTTAATAAAAAGGTGGTATATAACTTGCAGAAATGGAAATCGAGCACCATTCATCCGGTCGGGCGGCCCTTTCTCGGGTGCCGCTTACTTCGTCTTTTGCTCCTCTTTAGCCTTCACAAGGCGTCGGTAATCGTCCTCGAGGCCCGCCAGAGCGGCTACCTCGACCGATGCCCGCCAAATCTGCACCTCCGGTTCGGTGATGCGATCGAGCAGGTCGTAAATCTGCGACAGCTCGTAGATGGGCAAGGACGCCAGCGTATCGAGTACCGAGGCGTACTTCTGCCTGAGGCTGGGAGGAAGCTCGGGCATCGGTTCGCGCGTCTGCGAGCCGGATAACCCGTCGCTTTCCACCCCTTGGCTTTTTTCTACGAAAGCGTGGGGCAGATTGAAAATAAAAGTAGTGTAGCGGCCGACCTCGGAGCGGGCGGCTATCCGTCCACCGTGTGCCTCGATGGTCAGGCGGCAGAAAGTCAGCCCCAGCCCCGTGCTGCGCAGCCGCCCCGAAGCCACCCCACCCCCCACCTGGGCGTACTTGTCGAAAATACGCTCGAGCTGGTCGGGCGGAATGCCTTGCCCGTGGTCGGTGATGCTGAACACAGCCCCCTGATCGGCTTCGTACTGAGCCCTCAGGTCGAGGGTATCGCCACTTGGCGCATACTTGATGGCGTTGGTCAAGAGATTGACCAGCACCCGCACCAACAGTTCGGCGTCAGCCTCGACGACCAGACCCGCCTGCAGGTCGAGGCGTATGTCGAGGCTCTTGGCCTGGGTCAGCAGGGTGGTCTGCTCGATGGCGCGATTCCAGAGGATGGCCGCCTGAATGGGCTGGATGCTCAATTTGAGCGCGGCATTTTCGTACTTCTGGATGTCGAGCAGGTTGGAAACGAGCTGGCTCATCTGCTGGCCTGCCGCCCGCATCATGAGCAAGCGCGAGGTATCGGGAGGCAGAGACGTGAGTGCCAGGATAGCATTAAGCGGGTTTTTGAGATCGTGAACGATCATGCCCGTCAGTTCCTCTTTCATCCGGTCGAGGTCCACAAGTTTCTGATTGGCTTCCTCCAGCCGGTTGCGCTGGGCGGCAATCTCGCTATTTTGGTCTTCGATTTCAGCTTTCTGCCGGTAAATGTGGTTCGAAAGGCTGCGCAGCAGCTGGTTGCGCCGCCGCTGCTGACGGCGCAGGTAGTTGAGCAGCACCGCCAGGCCAGCAAGCAGCAGCACTCCCAAGCCCGTACCCACGAGCCAGCGATCGCGGCGGGCAATCTGGTCTTGCATGCGCTGGCGTTGGGCCTCCAGTTCCTGTTGAGCCTGGTAGCGGGCTTCCAGCCGCCCGATCTCCAGAGCCTTGCTTTGCTCGCGGAGCGAGTCGCGCCACGCGGTCTTGAGCTTGAAATGCCTCAGGGCATCGGCCAGCCGGCCTTGGGCCGAGTCGGCGACATAGAGCATGCCGTAAGCCAGCACCAGTTCGCTGGCTTGGGGGTACTGTTCCAGCAGCTGCACCGCCCGACGGGCATGCCGGCGGGTGGCCGACCAATCGCCCCGGGCCATATAGTAATTGGCCCGGACATTGGCGAGGCGGACTTGGTTCTCGACCGAACCCGAGGCTGCGGCCGCAGCCTCGGCTTGCTCGAGCAGGTGGCGCGCACGCGGCCAGTCGCGCTCGGCGATGGCCAGCTGGGCCAGCGAAGCCCCGGCCAGAGCCAGCGTATTCACATCGCCGATGCTGTCGGCCAGAGCATAGGCCTGCGCGACGAAACGGCGGTGCCGATCGGTCTGGCCCAGCTCGTGGGCAGCTGAAGCACTGTTGTAATAAGCCAGGGCTAGCGATGCATGGTCGAGGCGATAGCGTTTGAAGAGAGCGATCGCACGCCCGAACCACTCCAGGGCCTGCGCCGATTCGCCCAGCTGGGCGTAGACAGCACCAATGTTAAGCAGCAGGGTACCTTCGAGGCGGCGGTCTTTCACGGCCCGAGCTACCTGCAGGGCCTTGAGGTAGCGGTCGACGGCCTGCGGCAGGCGGCCGGTGTTGGATTCGATGACCCCGAGGTTGAGCGAGGCCACGGCCTGCGCCCGCAGGCCTCCGTGCGCCAGAGCCTGCTCAAAGTGCCAGTGAGCACTGTCGAGCCGGCCCTCGATTTTGTAGATCGCACCCAGGTAGTTGTGGCCCAAGGCGGCATCAAAGGGCTGAAGCTGGGCCAGAGCCTGCCAGCACAGAGGACGGGCCGCCGCGAAGTTGCCGCGGTTGATCTGCACGAAGGCACGGCGCAGGCGGTTGAGGCCTATGCCCCGTGCGAAGTGTCGACGAGCAGCCAGCGATTCGCCCCTGCGAGCCAGGCTGTCGGCATACTCGAGCTGCCCAGCTTCGGCCTGAGCGGCTGCCAGCAGCGACAGCACAACCGAACGGCCCGTGTCGGTCGGCGTCTGCGCCAGTACCCGCATCAGGGAGTCGATTTTGGGGCTTTGGGCCACCGCACCTGCAGATGGCAGCAGGCAGCTTCCAAGCAAGAGCAAGCTGAACCAGCAACTACAGATGAACCGGCAGGTCTGCACAGGCATGGGCAGCTTGAGAGCCGCAAATTTAGTCGGTTTTTTCGCCTACCAATATATGCCTAACATATGTTTACTTGCTTGCCAATCATAGAAAGTCGTTGGCGACAAGCCAGATGAGATTTTCAGCCCCAATGCATCCTGAATCAATCGTTGTCAATTAATCAAAAGGGCTGAGCCTGCAATCACGCAAGCGGGGGAACAGAAGCCGGTTTGCAGCTAGGTACCGGAAGACGACTGCTCGAGCGGTTCGACGCGTCCCTCGTGCAGACGGTACTCGGTGCCGGTGGGGCAGACAGCGCGGCCCCAGGCATCGAAGTGCAGGCGGTAGCCGGCCGCGCTCATCCAGCCCACCGGCCGGGCCGGCACACCCAGCACCAGCGCAAAGGCCGGCACATCGTCCGTTACGACCGCACCGGCCCCCACAAAGGCGTACTGCCCGATGCGCACGCCGCAAACGACCGTGCAGTTGGCCCCCAGGGTGGCTCCGCGCTCGACGTATGTCGGGCGGAACTCATCGCGCCGGACAATCGCCGCCCGAGGATTGATCACATTGGTAAAAACAGCCGAGGGGCCGATAAAAACCTCATCCTCGCAGAACACCCCCGTATAGAGCGAGACGTTATTCTGCACCTTGCAGCCGCGACCCAGCCGCACGCCATCGGCCACGAAAACATTCTGACCCAGCACGCAGTCGGCCCCGATCTGGGCCCCCGACATGATGTGGCAAAAATGCCAAATACGCGTACCCGGGCCGATGCAGGCACCGGCATCGATGATGGCACTGGGGTGGGCCTGCCAAGGCCGGTCGTTATTAGTGGGGTCGTTGGGCTCCATGGGGCGAATCTGCCAAAAAAGCAGCCGAATAGGCACATACTGCTACGACTTTTGCTTAGGTAAAAAGCAAATCGAGCAGAAACAATAATTACGGTATAACGTATACAGTATACAATATGCAGTATAACAATGGCCATCTGCGAAAATTTAGTGAAATACGTACGCGAAATACATATTTTGATCGCTTTAGGTCTTCACGGGTGTTACAAACTTGGTAAAACGGTTGTTCTCATCGCAAATTAGCTGAGCTTTGCTAAAACCATGAAACTGCGGGCGACAGGAAGGCTACTGGGAGCCGGAGCTACGACCGTGAGCATGCTGGGCGAGCTGATGCTGCGCCAGAAGCTCAGTCCGGCCCGAACCGACCAGCTGACGCGCAGCTACAAGCGCAACTGGGCCAGGCGGCTCCTGCGCCAGCTGGGCCTCGAGGTGCGCGTCGAAAGTCCGCCCCCGACCAACGCCCGCGGCCTGCTGGTAGTGGCCAATCATCGCTCCTACCTCGATATCCCCGTGCTTATGACGCAGCTCGACTGCGTCATCCTGAGCAAAGCCGAGGTGGCCCGATGGCCGGTCTTCGGAGCGGCAGCCCGGAGCGTGGGTACGCTCTTTGTCGACCGGTCGAGTCCCGAAAGCCGGGCCGCCACCCTCGAAGCGGTGGGCCGGAAGCTGCAGCAGGGCCAGACGGTACTCGTTTTCCCCGAGGGAACAACCACGCCTTCGCCCGAGGTGCGCGACTTCAAGCCGGGCCTCTTCCAGCTGGCCGCCCGCCTGGGAGTGCCGGTGCTGCCCGCTGCCCTGCACTACAGCGAGCCGCGCCTCGAATGGGTGGACGACGACGAATTTACCACCCACTTCCTGCGCAACTTCCAGCACCCGGGCGCGGGGGTTCGCGTAGCGTTCGGGCCGGTACTTGCCACGGGCGAGGGCCGCGAGCTTTGCCGTACCGCCGAAAGCTGGGTGCGCGATGCCGTCAGCGGCCTGCTGCTGCCAACCTCAACCCGGCACCGTTCATCATGAGGTACCTGCTGCTGCTTTGGAGTTTTGCGCTGGCACTGGGCCAGCTGCCCGCCCAAGGACAAACACCGCTGCGACCCGACGACGCGCTGGAGCAGGCCCTGCGACTGCTCGAACAAAAGCAGCCCGACGCGGCTCTAAAGCTGCTGCATCAGGCCCTGCACCGGCTTCAACAACGGCAGCCCCCGGACCCGGATTGTGCACGCGAACTGAAAACCGAACTGGCTAAATGCCACTACCACGAAGCCCACTTCGATTCGGCCCGCGTATACCTGCATGCAGCCGCCAAGCTGGCCCAGCAGCAGGGCTACCTGCAGGAATACGCCTTGCTCCAATTGCTGCTGGGTTCGCTTGCCTACCAGGTACAGGAGTCGGTCGAGGCCGTACGAGCCTTGCAGCAGGCGATTGCCACCGCCCGCCAGACGCGCGATTCGGTAACGCTGGGCATTGCTTTGAGGGACCTTTCAAGGATATACCATGATTTAGGTTCCCTTGAGCAGAGCCATAAGCTGCAAGCCAGTGCCCATCGTATTTTCAAAGCCTTGGGCGACAGCTTATGGCTGAGTGTTTTGTTTTATGACCTGGGCGGAGATTTCGAAAAAACCAACCCAGACTCGATGCTACATTACCGGCGGCTGGCCTATGAGCTGGTTCGTAACGCTTCGAATAAAATGCGCATGGGCGAAGTACTCTATGGTCTGGGCCATGCCTACAAACTGAATGGCAACCTGCCCGCCGCCCTGACCCACTACCACCGTGCGATGGGCTGGCTGCAGGTGCCTCGAAACCGGGGCCTGCTGTGGCAGACCTGGGCCGGCCTGATGCAAACACACCTCCGCAGCGGGCGGCCCGACAGTGCCGCGTTCTACGCCCAACGCCTCGACCAGGCCCTGCAGGCTTACCCCACCGCAGTGGCAGCAGGACGGAACGACCTGTACCTGGAGCTGGCTCGGTATTACGAGTCGGTCGGGATGGCCAAACCCGCGCTGACCTATTTACACCGCTACGTCGACCTGCAGGACTCGATCCAACAAGCCCAGAAGCGGCATTTTGTTCAGATCATCGAACTGGGAAACCAGCTCGAAAACGAGAGTCTGCGCCGCCAAGTTACGGAAGCCGAGCTTGCCAGAAAGACCCATCAGCAGTGGGCCTACGGATCGATGGCGGCGGTGCTGGCAGCCCTGCTGGTGGTGGCGGTAGCGGTGGCCCTGCGCATGCGGCGGCTCAAGCGGCAGCTGGCCCGCTCGCTGGTCGAAACCGAACGGATGCACGCCGAGCTGCAGGCTACCAACAAAAAGCTGCACGAATTGGGTCAATTTCGCGAGCTGCTGCTCGGTACGATTGTGCATGATCTCAAAACCCCCCTCAACTCGATTATCGGGCTGACAATGCTGCCGCTCTCGGAGCGTAACCGCGAGCTGATCCTGCGATCGGGCAAGAAGATGCTGGCCCAGGTGCACGACCTGCTCGACATCCAGCGCCTCGAACAGGCCCGCCTCGAACTCAAGCTGGAATCCTGCCGCGTCGATGAACTGATCGAGCAGGCTGTGAGCGAAGTGCTCTTCGAGGCTCAAACGCGACGCATCGACCTCGCGATCGGCAAGTTACAGGACGACCTGCACCTGAGGTGCGACCGCAATCTTATTCAGCGGGTGCTGGTCAACCTGCTGACCAACGCCACCAAATTCAGCCCCGTGGGATCGACCGTCGAGGTGGCGGCCCGCGAGGTACCCGAAGGGCTGCTCATCGAGGTCAACGATCAAGGCCCTGGGGTGCCCGAGCATCTGCGTGAAGTCATTTTTGAACGCTATTTCCAGGCGCAGAGCAAGGAATTGGGGGTGGCCCGCTCGACAGGCATCGGTCTGACGTTCTGCAAACTGGCCGTCGAGGCACACGGCGGGCGCATCGGGGTGGAAAACCGGCCTGCAGGGGGGGCGAGCTTCCGCGTGATGCTGCCGCAAATCTCTGCGGCCCTAGCTGCCGATTCGGCCATCGATAAACAGCCCGATGCCGAATCGGCTTAAAGACCGGATAACTGCCGATGCTGGCTGCTTTTTGCGTTACTTAGGCAGTTGTTTTCTGTGCACCGGTTGCATAAACGTCCAGCTGCACTACAGTCCATGAGCCAACCCAAACTACTGATTGTCGACGACGAGCAGGCCAACCTCAAGACCATCTTTACGATTCTCAAGAGTCTGGAGGAACCCTTTCGCATTCTGACGGCGACCAATGGGGTCGATGCCTGCCGGATTGCCGAAATCGAACAGCCCGATCTGATCATCATGGACTGGGAAATGCCCGAGATGAACGGAATCGAAGCCACGCAGGAGCTGCGCCGCCACGACAAAACCCGCGACATCCCCGTCATCATCGCTACGGGCAAGATGACCGATCCGGCCCACCTGAAAGCCGCATTGGCCGCCGGTGCCCACGACTACGTACGTAAGCCCATCGAGCCGATGGAGCTGCTGGCCCGCATCGAATCGTCGTTGCGTCTGGCCCGTGCTTATGCCCGTACCCGCGAGCTGCTCCAGCAGCTGGCCGACGAGCACCGCAACATCATCGACAGCATCAACTACGCCAAACGCATCCAGCAGTTTGTGCTGCCCGAAGAGCAGCGCCTGCGCCAGCGTTTCCCCGACAGCTTCATCCTCTATTTACCCCGCGACATCGTCAGCGGCGATTTTTACTGGTTCCACTCCAAGCGCAACCAGACTATCTTTGTGGCCGGCGACTGCACAGGCCACGGCGTGCCCGGTGCCTTCATGTCGCTGCTGGGCATCAATGCCCTGAACCAGATTCTGCGTGACTTCGGCTCGCTCGATGCCGACCTCTTCCTGGCCGAGTTCAACGAGCGGATCGGCGCGCTGCTCAAGCAGGGCTACGCCGCTTCAAAAGAAGCCGTACCCCCCATGGACGGCATGGACGTAGCCCTGGCCAACATCGATACCAAGAACTACATCGTTCAATATGCCGGAGCCGGCCGCCCGCTCTATTTCACCCGCAACGGCCAGCTCGAATTCGTCAAAGGAGCGCATTACCCCATCGGGGGCACGGGCCTGCTCTATCAAAAAGTAACCTACGAGCGGCACGAGGTGCAGCTGGCCCCGGGCGACTGCCTCTACTTCTTTTCCGACGGCTATACCGACCAGTTCAACTCCGAAAACAAGCGCAAGTTTGGGGTGAAACGCTTCCGCGAAATCCTGCAGGAAGTGCAGGCCCAGCCGATGGAAAACCAGCGCGACCACCTGATCGACGTCCTCACGACCTGGAAAGGCGACCAAGCCCAGACGGACGACATCATGGTCATTGGCTTGCGGCTCCCCTGAGCCTGCCGGTCAATCCATTCCAGCTCCCGCCCGTGCCCGGCCCCCAAGCAGCCTCGGGGCAAACTCCTGAGATAGGATTGAGATAGAATACTTTACTGCAAAAGGCCAATGAGGACTTGGGCTGTCCTCGGCAGCCTTCAAGGCGCGGCAGCAACCGTGCGTTTGCGGGCCAGCATCAGGTTCGACTTGCCTTTGATGAAGACATAGCCAATGCCGAAGGGCAGGCGCCGTATGCCCGTATCGGTCAGATAGACGCGGTGCAGATCGGGTTGATAGAGGTTGGCAAAGAGCGGAATGGGCCGCTCGTAGGCCCCGTAGAAGGTCAGCTGCCAGGTCTGGGGATCGAAGGCCCGGAGCGGAAAACCCGAATCGTCCTGCAACAGAAAATCGCTTACCTGCTGAATGAGGCGGCCGATCTGGCTGAAATAGTCCTTGTAAAGAAGGTAGGAGGCCGACTTGATGTAAGTACGCAAGGGGGCCTTGGCGGCGAAGTAGTCCGAAAAGCCCTGCAGCTGCGCGAAAAAGGGGTTGTACACGTTGACCGAAAAGTAGTCGAGAGTCTGCAGGGGGGCATCGCTGCCGTCGTCGGCGCGAAACTTGATGCGCCAGCCCGTTACGACCGCGTCGTTGGGGTCCTGCGGCAGGGTATCGCCGGCGGGTTCGGCCGTGCCATCGGGCAGCAAGCGGATGCGGTAGGCGTTGAGCACCTCGTTGCCGCAGCGGGCGCAGAAAGCCAGCAGCAGCGGCAGCGTACCTTTCCATTCGAAGCGCGTAAAATCGCCGCGCATGTCGTTGGTTTTGAAGAACGAAAAGGCCATGAGGTCGTCCATCGAATACTGCAGGTTGAGCAGGTTGGCCGCGCGGCGGTCGGCCCCCTGAGTCCTGGGGTCGGGCAGCTTCCCTTCGGGTTCGAGGCCAAAGAGCGTATAGGAAGCAGCCACCGGAAAAAGCGTATGAATGGTAACGAAATCGGCCCCGCTGAAGGGGTAGAACACCGGACGGCTGCCGTGGTATTCGTCGGGGAACTCGGCCCCGGCCCAGGCACTGAGGCTGTCGAGCAGATCGCGCCGCTTGCGCAGCCACAGCTGATCGAAGACCTGGCGATGCCCCGCCGTTTCGGGTGCCCGGTCTATCGAGTCGAGCACACTGCCCGGCAAGGGCGGCAGACCGGCCAGGTAACGGGCCAGGTCGTTCCAGTAGCGGTCGTTGCGGACGGTGTCGGGTTGAGTCGCCGGCTTGGCCGCGGCTGCACTGTCAGGTGCTGCGTCGGTACTGTCGGTGTCAGCGGCCGCCACGGGATAAAGGGGCACCGGGCGGCAGGCCGCCAGCAGCAGCACCAGCCCGGCAAGCAGTACAAGTTTCACGGTTCAAGCTTAGGCCTAGGCAGCAAAAATGCTCAAAAGGGCGTAGTTTTACAAAGAAGCCCATTCGCTACCCATGAAGACCCGGCTCCGCTACCTGCTGGCCCTTGTGCTGCTGGCCACCGCCTGCCGCGAGCAGGTGCCCGACGATGCCCCCCCGCCCGATACGCCCCCCGTCATCCGGCGGCTGGCCCCGCGCGAACCCAGCCTGCTGGTGCGGCCCGGCCAAAGCCTGACCTTCAGCTGCTTTGTGGGCGACGGCCAGCAGCTGGCCCGCTGGCAGGTGGCCGCCCTGCGCCTCGAAAACTACCGCTACCGCGACACCACCCGCCAAGGCCGCGACACCGTCGTCGCCACGGCCGACACCCTGGGCCGCCAGCTGCTCTTCGAGCAGAGCCTGAGCGGCACCAGCCGCGAGGTCAGCTACACCTATACCGTGCCCGAGTGGCCCGTCTTTACCCGCATCGAACTCTGGGCCAGCATCGAGGACCGTGCCGGCCAGCGCGACAGCACCCCCCTGAGTCTGATCATCGACTTTGAGCGCACCGACACGCTGGCTCAGTTCTTCTCAATGCTGAGCTACCGTTCCGACACGCTCTGGGCTGCCTATGCCGACACCGCCCAGACCGACAGCCTGCGCAGTGCCTTCAACCTCATCGCCCGCCGCCACGCCCCCCGCGGCAACACCGCCGCCCAGGATGTGGCCGAAAGCTCGAGCCGCATGCAAGGGCCGTTTGTACCCGTGCTGCGCTCGCCCAACAACGGGGCCGACTCGGTGCTGGTGGTACTGCCTGCCGATCGCTTCAACTACGAACGGCTGACCTACGCCATCCTGCGCCAAGCCTGGGAAACCCACCTGCAGCGCACCCGCGTCAGCGGCCTGCAGGTGGGCGATGTGATCCTGCTGCGCCTGCGCCTGCGGCACCGCACCTACCGCAACTACCACCACTTCGCCGCCCTGCGCGTGGCCGAAATCCATACCGGTACCGACAGCACCGACCACTGGCTGCGCTTCGACTACAAACGCTCGCAGGATCGGGAATAAGTATTTTTATACCTTGTAATAAAGGTATTAATTTTTATTTTTAGCTACATTTATATATATTAAATTTTAAATCGCACAGCAATGGGCTGCTGCAGGCCCGCGCGAACGGCTCGCTGCATCACCGTGGGAACCGGAAAGCCCCGCCAGCTTACGCCATTTTTGCGCATCTTAGCGGCCTATGGTGCGCGGAAAAAAAGTGGTCGTCGTCATGCCGGCCTACAACGCCGAAAAGACCCTCCAGATGACCTGGGACGAAATCCCCTTCGACATCGTCGATGAGGTAATTCTCGTCGATGACCGGAGCCGCGACAACACCTACGACCTGGCCAAGGCCATCGGGGTACACCGCGTCATCCGCCACGAACGCAACCGCGGCTACGGCGGCAACCAGAAAACCTGCTACCAGACCGCCCTCGAAGCCGGAGCCGATATCGTGGTCATGCTCCACCCCGACTACCAGTACACCCCCCGTCTCATCGAAGCGATGGTCTATCCCATTGCCTACGGGCTTTTTCCGGTGATGCTGGCGGCCCGCACCCTGGGCAAGGGGGCCCTCAAGGGCGGTATGCCGCTCTACAAGTACATCGCCAACCGTGCCCTGACATTCTTTCAGAATGTGATGATGGGCCAGAAACTGGCCGAATACCACACGGGCTACCGGGCCTTCTCGCGGGAAATTCTGGAACGCTGCCCCTTGGAGGAAAATTCGGACGACTTTGTTTTTGACAACCAGATGCTTGCCCAAATTGCTTACTTGGGTTATACAATCGGAGAAGTAACCTGTCCCACAAAATATTTTGACGAAGCATCTTCGATCAACTTCCGGCGCAGCATCACCTACGGCCTGGGAGTGGTTCGCACCTCGATCCAATACCGGCTCAACCGCTGGGGCCTGCTGCGCAGCCCCATCTTCGATTTTGAACGGGGCCGCAAGCTGCCGCAGGCTGCCGCACTCGCCCAAAAGCACTAGCTTTGCAGTTCAATGGGACGTTACCTCGTAACCGGTGGGGCGGGCTTCATCGGCTCGAATATGGTCGAAGCCCTGCTGAAGCGGGGAGCCTTCGTGCGGGTGCTCGACAATTTCTCGACGGGCCGCCGCAGCAACCTGGCCCCGTTCCTGCACGACATCGACCTGATCGAAGGCGACCTGCGGTCCTACCACATCGTACAGCGGGCCGTCCGCCAGGTCGACTACATCATCCACCTGGCTGCCCTGCCCTCGGTGCCGCGCTCGCTGCACGACCCCCTCACCACCCACGAGGTCAACGCCACGGGCACGCTCAACCTGCTGCATGCCGCCGTCGAACAGCGCATCCGCCGCCTGGTTTATGCTTCCTCCTCGTCGGTCTACGGCGATTCGACCGACGGAGCCAAGCACGAGGGCCTGCCCCCTCAGCCCAAATCGCCCTACGCCGTCAGCAAGCTGGCCGGCGAGCACTACTGCCGCGTCTTTACCGAGCATTTCGACGTGCCCTGTGTAAGCCTGCGCTATTTCAATGTCTTCGGTGCGCGGCAGGACCCCAACTCGCCCTACTCGGCGGTCATCCCGCGCCTGGGTCTGGCTGCCCTGCGGGGCCAGTCGCCGACGATCTACGGCGACGGCAGCCAGACGCGCGATTTTACCTTCGTCGAAAACGTGATCGAAGCCAACCTGCTGGCCTGCGATGCGCCCAATGTGGCGGGGCGCGTCTTCAACATCGCCTGCGGGCAGCGCGTCTCGCTGCTCGAACTCCTCGACGAGGTGAACTACATCCTGCTCACGGCCGTCAAACCCAGCCTGATGCCCGAACGGCCGGGCGACGTGCGCCACTCGCAGGCCGACATCACCGCCGCTGCCGAGCACCTGATGTACCGGCCCCGTGTGGGCCTGCGCGAGGGCCTGGAACGCACCCTCAGATATCTGCGGGAAACGGAGCTTCTGCGCCTGGGTAGCACAGGTAGTGCTTGACGACCTCGCGGCTCAGGGCACCGATGTTCTCGAGATCGGAAGCCGCGTCGAGTTCGCGGATGCGCCCGTCCTTATACAAAATCTGGATCGGTTCGTCGCTCTGGCGTACGTAGGCGCGGTTGCTCGCTTTGCGGGCAAATACGTAGTAAGGCAGGGCTTCGTCGCTCAGACCGAGCTGTTGCTGGTAATAGTTTTGAATCCGCAAGAGGTAGTCTTCGGAAATGGCTTCGGGGTAAAATTTGATTTTGAGCAGGCGGCGGTCGAGGAGACGGCGGCTCAGGTCGGCGACGATGGGGTCGGCGCAGCTGCGCCAGCCTTTGAGGCCATGGACGATTTCGGTGTCGTCGATGGCCGTAAAACGATCGATGAGTTCGGCCCCCTCGGGCCGGTCGACCGTCAGGAGCCAGCGCAGGTGGGCATCGCAGGGCAGCTCGAAGCCCTGCCGCAGCAGCTCGCGCACCCGTTCGAGCACCAGCACCAGCAGGTTTTCGGCCACGAGTGCCGTCTTGTGCAGGTAGACCTGCCAGTACATCAGGCGACGGGCCACGATGAATTTTTCGACCGAGTAGATGCCCTTTTCTTCGACGACGAGGCGGTCGTCGTGCACGGTCAGGGTCTTGAGGATGCGTTCGGTACCGACGATGCCCTCCTGCACGCCGGTAAAGAAGCTGTCGCGCATCAGGTAGTCCATGCGGTCCATGTCGAGCTGCGAGGCCACCAGCTGGTGCAGAAAAGGGCGGGGGTAGTCGCCGCTGAAGATGCGTTGGGCCAGGGCCAGCCGCCCCTCCAGCTGCCGGTCGAGGGCTTCGAGCAGCAGCTGGCCCATCTGCTCGTGGCGCAGGTGGGGCACCAGCACCCGTTCGAGGGCGTGCGAGAAGGGGCCGTGGCCGATGTCGTGCAGCAGAATGGCCGCCAGTGTGGCCTCGCGCTCGTCCGCCGAGAGCGATACCCCTTTCTGTTCGAGCAGGCCCAGGGCGGTACGGGTCAGGTGCATGGCTCCCAGCGCGTGGCTGAAGCGCGAGTGCTGGGCACCGGCGTAAACCAGATTAGTGAGGCCCAGCTGCCGGATGCGCCGCAGCCGCTGAACCCACGGGTGATCGATGAGGTCGAGCACCAGCCCCACGGGCACTTCGATCAGCCCGTGGACTGGGTCATTGAAGATCTTGAGCAAGGGTGGGGGCGTCGCGGTAGTCGTAAGGCAGGAAAACAAAGCGGCTTTCGGTAGCCTGCACCAGCAGGACGCAGGCGCGGCCCAGGGCGTTACGGTGCTGGAGCTTGAAGGCCTCGCTGCGGTCGGGCTGGATCACCCCCTTGTGGATCAGCTCCTCGGCAAAAGACAGGCGGTAGTCGAAGGCGGCCCCGCTGGCGCGGTTGACGGGCGTGGGCACTCCCAGGCCGATGTGCATCTCGGTGGCGACGAGCACCGGGTAGCGGGTTACGCCGCTGCGCAGCACTTCCTCGGCCAGCTCCTGAAACAGGGAGCCGTGCTGGCGGAAGTCCTGCTGGAGGCGAAAAAGCTCGTCGGCCACGGCGTCAGTTCTCGTCCTGAATATCGAGCAGATCGAGCGAGCCGAGGCCCTCGCGCAGTACCGTGATCTGACCCTCGCCTTCCGAGCAGTCGATGATCGTCGAGGCGATGTTGCCGCCCGGCCCGCCGTCGATGACGATATCGACGAGCTTGCCCCAGCGTTCGAAGATCAGTTCGGGATCGGTATTGTATTCGAGTATCTCGTCGTCGTGCTTGAGGCTCGTTGTTACGATGGGATTACCCAGCCGCTGGACGATGAGCGTCGGGATGGGATTGCTTACCACGCGGATGCCCACCGTTTTCTTTTTCGACTGAAAAAACGAGGGCACGTTCTTCGAGGCCGGCAGGATGAAGGTGTAGGGCCCGGGCAGGGCGGCTTTCATGAGCTTGAAGACCGTGTTGCTCACCCCGGTGGTGTAGTCGGCCAGGATGCTCAGGTCGGGGCAGATGCACGAAAAATTGGTGCGGGACGGGTCGACTCCTTTGATCTGGGCCACGCGTTCGATGGCCTTCCGGTTTTTGATGTCGCAGCCCAGGCCGTAGACGGTATCGGTCGGGTAGATGATGACGCCGCCATCGCGCAGGCATTCTACGACGCGGTCGATGTGGCGATCCTGGGGATTTTCGGGGTTGATTTTGAGCAGCAGCATGGCACGGCTTGCGTTAGGCTGGGCCGTGAAAATAGCAAAAAAAGGGGTCGGGCCTACAGCCCGCCCCTTCCGAGGACAATTCCTGAATCGGAGAGGAAACCAGCCCCTCAGGAGATGGTTGCCGAGAGGCCGCGGTCGAGCAGGGCTTCGCAGCGCGGACGCAGCTCGTCGAAGCTGCCCGTCTTGACGGCGTATTTGCCCTTGGTATGGATGATCCAGGCGCACTGCTCGGCCTGCTCGGGGGTGTGCTCGCAGATTTCGACCAGGCTCTGGATGACCCATTCAAAGGTGTTGACATCGTCGTTGTAGACAATGAGCTTGCGGGCAGGCTGGCTCAGGACTTCGTCCATTGTCAGCGTCGATTCGCGCGGACTGGACATCAGCAAGGGGGAAATCATATCGGGTATTTTCATCTCGCTTTTGCTCGGAGTCTTTATTTGCTTTTCCATTTTCAATTCATCAAAACGTTGGACGGTAAACAAAAAGTCCCGTTATCGACGTTCGTTTAGATAAATAGTCATCGAGGTCTTGCTGGTAGACGATCCGTTTTTTGACCGAGGAGGCATGCGTGAAATAAAGTGCGCCCTCGTGCACATGGATTAGGCCGCAGTGCGACACATCCAGCCCCTTGACATCGGTAGCTAAAGCCACCAGGTCGCCGCTTTGAGCGACGGCGGCGTATTGCTCGATGCGCTCGAGGGGGAACCAGTGCAGGCCGGCCTCGCTGAGCCGGGCTTCGTAGTGGGCAATGCGCGACCAGTCGCGGATGCCCGGGTATTTGGTTTTGTTGCTGCTCAGGTAGTGGATGCGTTTGCGGAAGGGCTGGCCTGCTATCGCACCAATGTCCTGCAGCAGCCCCTGACTTTCCAGCTCTTCGAGGGCCTGCGTGAAATAGTAGATGCGGTCTTCCCACGTGCAGTTTTGTCCACCAAAGTAGCGGACGCGCTCCAGATTGAGCAAAAAGGATTCCAGAATCCAGCTGTCAGCGGGCATCTGAGGCAGGGCGTCAGCTTGCTGGCAGGTCAGGGCGGCGGCCAGGTAGTTTTCCAGAAAGGTTACACAGTCCATCGACTCGAAATTGATGAGCGTATGGCCTTCTTTGTAGCCGCGCAGCATGGCAGCGGTAGCAGCCCCATAGGGCACGCCCCGGTAGCGGCGGGTGAAATGCTCGAAAAAAGCATCCGCCCGAAAGGGGTGGCTGTTGGCACGCACGATCTCGATGACCTGACGGGGGGCCTGCCCCACGACAAAGGCCCGCTCGCGCCAGGCCCGACCGGCGGCCGCGGGGGCGGGGTTGGTATCGGCACTGCGACCTGCAGGCACCAGCGGCCAGCCCAGCAGGGCCAGGCAGCCGAGCACGGCTACGGAGCGCAGAACGAGGCAGCGGATGAGGCGGCGCATTTCAGCAGGCAATCTACGCAGATTCGGCTAATGCGTCAATGGCCTTTCGACCGGTGAAAGGCCAGCTGCGGCCGCCGCATCAACGGCGTACGGCGGTTGAGCAGGTACACGCCCACAAAGGCGAGGGCCATACCCACTGCCATGATGGGCGAGAGCAGCTCCAGACCCCATGCCGCACTGAAGAGGGCCGCCAGACCGGGTTGCAGATTGGTATAGACCGACACCTGCGAGGCCTGCAGTCGCTGCAGGGCCGCGGCCATGAGCAGGAACGAGGCCGCCGAGTTGAAGGCCGTCAGGTAGAAAAGCCCGAACCAGCTTCGCCCGTCGATGGCCCCCCAGTCGAAGTCGAGCAGCGCAGGAAGGCCCACCGGCAGAAAGACCACCGTTCCAATGAGCATGAGCAGGGTAATGAATTCGAGCGGGGGGTAGCGTTGCACGAAACGGCGGTTGAAGACAATATACCACGCCCAGCAGAGCACCGAGCCAAAAGTAAGCAGCACCCCCAGCAGAGGATCGTCGCCCGGGGCCTGAGGGCTGCCCGTCTGAATGACCAGCACCACCCCTGCCAGAGCCAGACCGATGCCCAGCAGCTTGTTTTGGGTGAAGCGTTCGGTACGCAGTATCAGCACCCCGATCAGCAGCACCAGCAGCGGAATGAGCGAGTAAAGCAGGGCCGAGGTCGAGGGCGCGGCGTAACGCAGGCCCACGACGAAGAGCAGCTGGTTGGCCAGCGGACTGATGAGCACCAGCAGCGGCAGCAAAGTCCAGTCGGCTCGCGTGGGGCGGAACTCGCGGAAGGCCCGCGGGCGGAAAAGCAGCAGAGCTAGCAGCAGCAGCAGGGCCGTTCCGCCAATGCGCAACTGCAGCAGCGCGATCGAGGGGATGCCCAGCGCGGCCCATTTCCCGAAGGTATAGCCCGGGGCTACGAGCAGCGTCTGCAGGGCCATGGCCACATGCGGCCACCAGCGGGCGTTCAGCATGGGGCAAAGGTAGGCAAATTCCTACGAACGGTCGTTCGCATCAGAGCGAAAGCTCCTGCCGTTTGAGCTGACGCTGGTGCCGGTACCAGAGGCCGCCAAGGATGATTGCCGCCAGGTACGGCGCGGCCAGCAGGTAGAGAATGCCCGTGTTGAGACCCGAACCGAGTACTTTTTCTTTACCTTGGGCTTTCTCGACATTGGCCTTGCACATGGCGCACTGGGCGGCGGCAGGCGTGGGAGCGGCGGCCAGCAGCAGCCAGCCGGCCAGCCAGCAGAGGGCCACCAAACGGCGCAGGGGGAATCGATGCGTAAACATGGTGCGGCGTGCCATCGCTAAAGTGCACGTACAAAGATAACCAAAGTCGGGGCCGGTTGCGTTCGCTGCGGCAGCAATTGTTCCCTCACCCCATTTTGAGCAATGCCACAACTGCTGAAACTGCACCCAGTTCGGAGAATTAGAACCCAGTAAATGCCTATTCTTTTCATAAGGAATTGATTGCCGGCAGAAAAACTGCGGGCAGGCACCGCCGCCGCTCGGCGGAACACCGCCAGCCGCCCTTTCGTTGTATCTTTGAATCGAGATGATCGAACGCCTGCATGAACTGGAGGGGCGGTGGCTGGCCTTGCGCGAGCAGCTGGCCCAGCCCGAAACCTACGCCGATCCCAAGCTTGCCGCCCGGCTGAACAAAGAATTCAAAGACCTGGAGCCGGTGGTAGCCACTTTTCACCGCTACCGCACCACCAGCCGCCAAATCGACGAGACCCGCAGCCTGCTGGCCTCGGAAAGCGACAGCGACCTGCGCGACCTGGCCAAGGACGAACTGGCCGAGCTCCTGCCCCGCCTCGAAGCCCTCGAATCGGAACTTAAAGCCCTGCTCATCCCCAAAGACCCCAACGACTCGCGCAACGTCATCCTCGAGATCCGCGCGGGCACCGGCGGCGACGAGGCCGCACTCTTTGCCGGCGACCTGCTGCGCATGTACCAACGCTACTGCGAACGCCAGCGCTGGCGGTTCGAGGTTACCGATTTCCACGAAGGCACCGTCGGCGGCTTCAAGGAAGTAACCGTGAGCATCAGCGGCGAAGACTGCTACGGGCGGCTCAAGTTCGAGTCGGGCGTGCACCGCGTGCAGCGGGTGCCCGAAACCGAAGCCCAAGGCCGCGTGCACACCTCGGCGGCCACGGTGGCCGTCCTGCCCGAACCCGAAGAATTCGATATCGTTCTCAACGAGAACGATATCCGCAAGGAGACCTTCTGCTCGCAGGGCGCGGGCGGCCAGTCGGTCAACACGACCTACTCGGCCGTGCGGCTGACGCACATCCCCACGGGAGTTGTGGTCTCGATGCAGAACGAACGCTCGCAGATCAAGAACTACGAGCTGGCCCTCAAGGTTCTGCGCACGCGGCTCTACGACCTCGAGCTCAGCCGCCGCAACCAGGAGGCCGCCGCCCTGCGCAAATCGCTCGTTTCGACGGGCGACCGCAGCGCAAAAATTCGTACCTACAACTTCCCCCAGAGCCGCCTGACCGATCACCGCATCGGCCTGACGCTCTATAACCTGCCGGCCATCCTCGACGGCGACCTCGACGAGGTCATCGAAGCCCTGCGCCTGCGCGAAATCCAGCACCGCCTCGAAGAAACAGGTACCGCCGTCGGCTCATGAGCGCGGCCCCCTTTGGCCTCTACCTGCACGTACCCTACTGCCGCCGGGCCTGCACCTACTGCGATTTCTACTTCAGCACCTCGCAGCGATCGCGTCCACGCTGGCTCGCCGCCCTGCTGCGCGAAATCGAGCTGGCGGCTGCCCAGTGGCCAGCCGGTACCCACCTGGCCAGCATCTATTTGGGTGGCGGAACCCCCAGCCTGCTGCCGCCTCACGAGCTGGAGGCCATCCTCGCAGCCATCGACCGCGTCTGGCCCCGCCTGCCCGATGCCGAAATCACCCTCGAGGCCAACCCCGACGACCTCTCCCCCGAAACCGCAGCCGCGTGGCGAAGTGCCGGCATCAACCGCCTGAGCCTGGGCGTGCAGTCGCTCGACGATGCCGAGCTGCAGGCCATGAACCGAAGCCACAGCGCAGCCCAAGCCCTGGCAGCAGTCGAATCGATCCGCCAGGCCGGTTTCGTCAACTTCAGCGTCGATCTCATCTACGCCACCCCCTGGCTCGATGAGGCCACCTGGCAGGCCAACCTCGAACGCATCCTCGATCTGGCAGCCCCCCACCTTTCAGCCTATGCCCTCACGGTCGAGGAACGCACCCGGCTGGCCTACGACGTAAAAACCGGACGTACCCCTGCCGTATCCGATGAAGTTTTCGCCCGCCAGTTCGCGTACCTGCACACGCGTCTGGCCGCCGCCGGCTACGAGGGCTACGAGGTCTCGAATTTCGCCCGCCCAGGCTGGCGGGCCATTCACAACAGCGCGTACTGGGCGGGGCGGCCCTACCTGGGCCTGGGGCCATCGGCGGCGAGCTACACGGGCACGGCCCGCTGGCGCAACCGCCCCAGTGTCTGGGCCTACATCGAAACGCTGGAGAACGGGCAGCTGCCCCGCATCGACTTCGAGGAGCTTTCGTCTGCCGACCGGCTCAACGAATACCTGATGACGCGGCTGCGCCTGAGCGAGGGCCTCGTCTGGTCGGAGCTGCGCGAGCACTTCGGTATCGATTTCGCCCAGGTGCGGGCTGCCGAGCTGGCCGAGCTGGCCGGTCGGGGCTGGCTGGTCTGCGACGAGCGGGGTGCCCGCCTGACGCTGGCCGGCCGGCAGCGGGCCGATGGCATCGCGGCAGCTCTCTTTGCCTGAGGGCGCGCCCCCGAGCAAAAATGTCAGCTTCTGTTTCTGTAACTCCTTAAATTTCTGTAATTCCTTAAAAAAAGGGCAAATCGGATCTGCTTTACAGACCGCAGGGGCCGAAGCCATGCAGAATCGCCGGCAGTCTCATGGAAACTGGGCCAGCAGCTCGCGCACCGCGTCCTTGTGCACGGTGTAGGTCATGATCTTGAGCTTGACGTAGTCCTCGTGGATGAAATAGTAGCCCGGGTGGGCACCGTTGCGGCTGCCCGCGCCCGAGTCCTTGCACAGAAACCAGTCTTTGCCATCGACGGTATGGACACCCACGAGGTGGACGGCATGGTCATCGGTGGTGCTGCGGTTGGAGAAACGCAGCTGGCGGGCGTGCTCGTCGATGTAGTCGGCGGGGATGTCGAAGGTCGGCACAATGGCCACCTGGCGGCTGCCTTCGAGGCCCGGCTCGGAGAAATCGCCGCCGATGGCGACGCTGAAGCCCCGACGGATGGCCTGCTTGAGGCCCTGCATGAACTGATCGAGCGGCACGTTGTGGTAGACGTCGCTTTTCCACCAGTTGTCGGGCACCTCGTACTCGGCCCGCTGCAGCTGCGGTTTTTCAAGCAGCGACATGAAATCGACGTAGTCATCGGGTCTGATTTTCAGCACCTCATTCAGGTACTGCAGGGGAGTCAGCTTCTTGCCATCGACGACGACCTCAGTAGGAGGCGGCCCCAGGTGGTGGTCGAGGATGGCACGGACGGTGGCCACCACCTGGGCCTCGTTCCAGGCGTTGTGTTGCTTCACGCTCTTGAGGTAGGTTTCGACCTCCGCGAAGAGGCGCGTATGGTCGGGGAACTGCTGGCCGGGCCGCAGGCAGCTGTACTGCTCTTCGGGTACAATGCCGTAGCGTTTCATCATGCGGGCCACGGCGTTGGTTTCCGAGCCTTCGCCCAGAAACATCTGGCCCCGCTGCTGCACAAAGTAGCGGGCACGCTCGACGTATTCCCAGTAGACGGTGTACATGGTCGAGAGGCGAACTTCACGGCCTGTCAGCCGCTTGACCTCCGATTCATAAAACGACGTTGTGGCATAGCACCAGCAGGTACTCGTTTTGCCCTGCGAAACGGGCGGCTGGTGCCACACCTGCTGGTAGAGTTGGGGATCGGTAGGGAAGTTGCGACCCGTCAGATCGGCCTTGAGCACGCGCCAGCTTTTTTTCTTGGCCGGTGGCGGATCGACCGCCGGTTCGATGACATCGAGGTAATAGGAAGTGTTGTATTCGATGTAGGTCGAACGGTCGCGGGGTTGCTGAGCCAGCGCGGGCTGGGCAGCCAGCAGGCCAAGGCCCACGAGGGACAGCCAGCGAAGCATGCGGTTCATGGACGGAATACGATCAAAAAGGGGTACTGTCCAAAAATAGCAACAATTGGGCAATCATGGGAAGGGCCTTGCCGCCCGATGCCCGGCTTCCGCTCTTGCGATGGCTTGAAGATGGGCTTAAGTTTCTGGCTCTTCGCTTTCAGAAACTTGCCTTTATTTTCAAAACCAATTTTTTTATCTTATTAAGAATAATAAAAAATATTTTATCCAATAAAATATTGGGTGCCAAAATGAATCGTGCGCGACAGGTACCTACTCGATTCGGGGATCAATCCGGCGGTAGAGCCACTCCATGGCTCCTTGAATGAGCAGAAAGAGCACCGCGGTAAAGAGGCAGCAGCCCATGAGCACGGGGTAGTCGTTGGTAAAAAGCGCATCGACGGCCAGTTTGCCCACCCCGGGCCAGTCGAAAATACTCTCCACGAAAAAGGAGCCGCCCAGCAGCGCGCCAAACCACGCTGAGAGGGCCGTCAGCACGGGGTTGAGCGCGTTGGGCAGCAGGTGCCGCCACTCCACTGCCCAGGGTGTCAGCCCCTTGGCCCGCGCCGTGCGGGCGAAATCGGCCCCCTGCAGGGCCAGCAACTGCTCGCGCGTCAGCTGTACGACCACCGACAGAGGCCGCAGCCCCAGCGTCAGGGCGGGCAGCAAGAGAAAACGCAAGTCGAAGCGGCCCGCCGCCGGATCGAGGAGGCCTTCCTGCCAGACATAACCCGTAGGGTAGAGGCCCGTCCAGTCGTGCAGCTCGTAGGCCAGCAGCCAGGCCGCCAGCAGAGCCGCCACAAACGAGGGCATCGACAGGCCCAGCATGGCCACGCCCGTCAGCAGGTTGTCGAGCCGGCTGCCGGGGTGCCGGGCTGCCAGCACCCCCATGCCGATGCCCAGTACCGCGGCCAGCAGCAGGCTGCTGCCCGCCAGCAGGGCGGTGGCCGGCAGCCGCTCCAGGTAGAGTTCCAGCACGGGCCGGTTGGTCTGGAAGGATCGCCGCAGGTAGGGCAGCTTCAGCACCCAGGCACCGGCTGCCGTTTCCATCAGCACGAGGGCCCGGTAGTTGCCCGACACCCGCTGTCGGACATCCAGAAAGCCAAGGGGGCTCAGGTCGTTGAGCCAGTGCAGGTACTGGGCCAGTGGGGGCCGGTCGAGGCCCAGCTCGGCGCGGATGGCCTCGCGGGTACGCAGGTCGCTACGCTGGCTTTCGGCTACTGCGGCGGGGTCGCCCAGCAGGTTGAAAATGAGAAAGAGCAGCGTTACCAGCCCCCAGAGCGTGAGCAGGGCCACGCCTGCGGCCTGCCACCAGGCTTTCATGAGTGGCCGAGGCGGGCTGCCAGGTCGCTCGCGCGGGGCGGGGCCGTGGCCGGCCATTTGCCCACGACTAGTCCTTCGCGCAGCAGCAGGTAGCCCGGGTGCTTGCGCAGCATTGTTTTGAGCATCGTCTGGTCGGTAACGTGCACACAGAAGGGCAGCTGCAGCTGGGCTTTGAGTTCGCGCACGCGGGCCGAGGGCGTGGCCGTTCCAGCCATGACGGCGATCCGAAGCTGCGCGGCTTCCTCCGCGACGCGGCGCACGGTAGCCAGGTCGTCGGGGTCGAGGCTCTCGAGGTCTTTGATCAGAATGAGCAGGGTCTGGCCTTTGAATTCATCCTGCCCGCAGGTTTCGGCAAAGGGCACGTAGTCGGGCAGCCGGACTACGCCCTCGGCATCGGCCTCGGTGGTGTTGCGGTGCAGGTCGCAGCCCACGCAGGCCGGCCGGAAATCGATCACCGGTTCGTAGTGCCAGCAGTAGAGCGTATAGCCCAGGAACAGCAATGCCCCAGCACTACCCGCTACCAGACTGGGCTGCGGAGGCAGCAGCGGCCGGATGGCCCCGCGGTAGCGGAAGATCAGGCCGATGAAGACCAGCAGGATCAGATCTTTGACAAAAGATTGAAAGGGGGTGAGCTTGAGGGCATCGCCGAAGCAGCCGCAGTCGGTTACGCTGTTGGTCAGCCACGAGTAGCCCGTCAGAAAAGTAAAAAAGACGATGAGGTAGAGCAGGGCATGGGCCGTGGGGCGGGCGAGGATGCCCAGCAGCAGGAACAGGCCCATAACGGTCTCGATGACGGCAATAAAACCCGCCTGAAATACGGCCGTGGCCACGAAAGGCGCGGCCGGCAGGCCGAAATGGTCTTCGAAGACATTAAAATATTCGACGAGCTTGTAGCTGAAGCCTGTGATATCGTTGCACTTGATCAGGCCCGAAACAATGAAAAGCAGGCCCACAAGCAGGCGGCTGGCTCCCAGGGCCAGACGGATGGGTGGAGTCAGGTTCATAGCGGGTACCGTAGCAGTGGACACCGGCCCAGCTCACGACTGGGCGGGGCTAGTAGAACGCGAAGATGGGCAAAAAAATTGGCTGCCGTTCAGCTCGCCGACTGGTGGCGGTTGCGCTCGTCGAGCTGCTCGTAGTAGGCGTTGAGGTCGTTGTGCCGCGTAACCTCGCCTTCGACGTGGAAAATGGCTTCGTGAGCGATGCCCACGGCAAAATCGGCGATCTTCTCGAAGCTCTTGATGATGAGGTAGAGCTGCATGTATTCCGATGCTTTATCGGGCTGACGCTGAATGTAGCGGATGATGATGTCGAAGGAGTCGCGGTGGATGCGGTCGATCAGGTCGTCGCGCGAGCTTAGGCCGCGGGCCAGCTCGGGATTCTCGCGGAAGAAGGCGGCCAGGGCTTCCGAAAGGATGACTCGGGTCTGCTCAATGAGTCGGGCCAGTTCGAGCTGGGCCAGAAACTCGGGGTCGAAGTTGTGGCGCACCTCCAGAAGCTTGCGGGCAATGCCGCTGATGAGATCGCCCACCTGCTCGAGGTAGGCGTTGATCTTGAGCACCGAAAAGACGAAACGCAGGTCGCCGGCCAGGGGCTGGTAGAGGGCGATGATGCGCTCGCAGCTCTCGTCGATGTTGACATCGAAGAGGTCGATGCGTTTTTCCTGCAGCCGCACCTTGCGGGCCAGGTCGTAGTCCAGTTGATTGAGGGCGAGCGTTACCTCCTCGAACTGGTAGAGCACCAGCTCGGCCATGTCCAGAACCTTGTGTTTGAGGTCCCGCATTTCGCTTTCGATGATCCGCATGGTCTTGTCCTCCCAATCCCGTTCATCCAGGCTGCGCCCGATGGCGGCCAGCCGCGCCAAAGCCCACGTTGTAAGCTTTGGATTTGGCATTTCAGCTTGCACGGCTGAACGTGAACTTGAATTTCCCAACTGTTTAATAACTAAGTGTTAAGACGTTAATAAATTTATATCCAGAAGAATCGCTGGATTTTATAAGGATCGAAAGATCTGATTTTATTCAGACTTACTGCCCGCCGATCGGCTGGCGATGGCGGCGGGCCACGAAAAAAATTTCGGTACTCACTTGCCGCGTGCTTTTAGGCCGCACAATATGCACCTCCTCGAAGTGCTGGCGCAGCATCTGGCGAAAAGCGTTCGACTCGGCGTTGTCGAACATCTTGCACACAAAGTGGCCGCCGCTGCGCAGCACCTGTTGGGCTATCCAGAAAGCCTGTTCGCAGAGCTGTACCGACCGCGCCATGTCCGTGCTGCGCACGCCCGTCGTCTTGGGAGCCATATCCGAAAGGACGACATCGTAAGGTGGCGGAGCAGCAGACTCGTTCAGGCGTTGGGGCCAGCCTGCCTCGTTCAGATCCCCTACCAAAAACGTGCCGTTATTCAGCTTCAGATCGATGGGGGTCAGATCGATCCCCAGGATGTGGCCCTTGGGGCCTACGATCTGGCTGGCATACTGCGACCACGAGCCGGGGGAGGCTCCCAGGTCCAGCACCCGATAGCCGGCAGCGAGGATGGCGAACCGTTGCTGGATTTCCTGTAGTTTGTAAACCGAGCGGGCGCGGTAGTCTTCGGCTTTGGCTTTGCGGGCGTAGTAGTCGGAGGGCTTGTAGGGCATGTTCGATCCGAGCAGGCCGCTGGCGGCCGCGGGCTCAGGGCTTATTTGGGGCGGGCGGTTGGGCCTGATCGCAGTTGCAGGCCTTGCGGTGGGTATCGAAGACGCGCACCACCTTGGTTACGTCGTCGCAGGCAGCGATCACCAGGTAAAGCTTGTGGTTTTCGGGCAGGCCGTATTCGACCGCATACAAGGGGCAGGGCTTGCGCTCGAGCCACTTGTTTTTGGTTTTGATCTTACCGTCCTTGATGGCCTGCTTGACGAGCTGGGTGGTGTAGCGGTTGCAGCGCATCTGGCAGAAGGCCTTGTACGTGTACTTGATGGGCCGTTCATGCAGGGGCTTGAGGTTGCCCGCCGTGGCGGCGGCATCTTTGGCTTCAGCAGCCGGGGCCTTGGGCTGCTCGGCTGCTGGTGCTTCCGTTTTCGAGCACGAGGCCAGAGTCAGACTGCTCAGGCAAAGGAGGATATAGAAAGCGATCAATCGCATGATCTGTGTTGGTTTCGCAGCAAATGAGATACACTACTCAGGCAAATATACAGTATTTTTAACGCGGCGACCGGTAAAGTTCGCGCAGTCGTTCATTTTTTTCGGTCAGGGCCAGTTCCTCGAAGAGGGCGGCTACCGACGGCCGTTCCAGGTAGCCCCGCAGCTGCTGCCCCGCTACAAAGCGTACGAGCCACGAGCTGTCGTTGCGTGCCCGCTCCATCAGCGGTTCGAGCTGGGCATCGGCCGAGCTGTCGCTCAGGGTTTCTGCGTAGTCCTGCAGCAGAAAGAGCCGTTCGTAAGTGCTGGGCAGGCGGCGCAGCGTTTCGCTGAGGTAGGCCGACGCATCGGGTTCGCGGGCCTGCACCAGGATGCGGGCTACCGTGGCACGCGTTCGGCTGTGCCGCGAGTCGCGCAGGTTTCGGGCCAGGACCAGCACTTCCCCGGGCTGCCGCTCGTGGAGCAGGCGCAGGGCCTTGAGCGATACGGCATAGCTGCTGTCGTGGACGGCCTGCCGCAGCAGTTCCTCCCATCGGGGGCTTTCCGTGGCCTGCTGTTCGAGCAGCTCGAGGGCCAGGTAGCGCAGCAGGGCAGCGGGGTCGCGCCGGGCCACCGTCCACGACCGTTCGATCAGGCCGGCTGGCACCGCCGCGCTGCTGTCGAAAAAACCTTCAGCATAGGCCAGCTCGCGCAGGGCCTCTTCGGGCTGGTCGAGCAGGGCCAGCCAGGCCGCCTCCACCGCCGGATCGCTGGCGGCAACTTCGATCAGGTTGCTGCTCGCGGTTTGGGCCGCCAGATACGATTCGTGCCGCCGCAGCTGGTGGAGCCACCAGCTCAAGGGTTTGCGCTCCTGCCATTGGGCCAGCAGGCTCCGTTCGGGGTCGAGCTCGGCGTTGCGCGGCTCGGCGGCCAGGGCTACTTCCACCGTCGTATCGGCCCGCTGCAGATCCAGTTCGAGGAGTCGCTCCGTGCCGTTGGCCTGTTCGATGCGCAGGTGCGTGGGCAGGCGGAAGAGCCGGAAGTCGCGCAGGTCGGGCTGCCGCTGCCGGATGCGTACCTGCAGCACCCCCCGTTCGGCCACCCAGTCGTATTCGACGTGCAGCAGCGGATGGCCTTTGTCGAAAAACCACTGGTCGAAAAACCACTTGAGGTCGCGGCCCGTGATTTCCTCGAAGGCCAGACGCAGCTCGTCGGCTTCGACAGGCCGGAAGGCATGCCGCTGCAAGTAGTAGCGCACCGAGGCCCAGAACGCATCCTCGCCCAGGTGGTGGCGCAGCATGTGCAGGATGCAGCCCCCCTTCTGGTATGAATGCCGGTCGAACATCTCGTCGGGGTGGCCGTAGTCGTAGCGCACCAGGTGCTTGGGGCTTTCCGACGCTTCGTCGAAGTAAGCCTGCCGGTCGTTGGCCAGGTGCTTCTGAGCTTCGGCCTGGCCGTACTTGTATTCTTTCCAGAGCACCTCGCCGTAGGTGGCAAACGCTTCGTTGAGGGTGGTGTGGGTCCAGCTCTCGCACGTTACGTAGTCGCCAAACCAATGGTGCACCAGCTCGTGCGAGATGTATTCCTCTTCGGTGGCATCGAGGTGGGAGCGGGCATCGTGCTGCAGCCCCTCCATGTGTACGACTGCCGTCGTATTTTCCATCGCCCCCGAGACGAAGTCGCGCACCACGATCTGCGCGTACTTGGGCCAGGGAAAGTCGACCCCGAAGCGCTCCGAAAAAAAGTCCATCATTTCGGGCGTATTGCCAAAGATAAGGCGGGCATAGGGCTGGTATTCCGGTTCGACGTAGTACTGCACGGGCCGTCCACGCCAGCGGTCTTCGACGACAGCAAACCGTCCGCCCGCAATCATGAACAGATAGGGTGCATGGGGCAGGTCCATGCGCCAGGTGTCGGTACGCTCGCCGGCGCGGGCGGCGGGCTGGCTCTGCGTCAGCACCCCGTTCGAGAGGGTAACGAAGCTGTCGGGCACCGTCAGGCGAATGAGGCTAGTGCTGCGCTCGTTGGGCTGGTCGAGCGTCGGGAACCAGCACGAAGCCGACTGGGGCTGGCTTTGCGTCCAGAACTGGCGGGGTTTGAAGGGATCGCTGCCGTCGGGATTGATGAAGTAAAGGCCTTTGTGTTCGGCTGCGGCCTGCCCGGCGCGGGTCTTGAGGCTCTCGGGCTGCGCCACGTAGCGCACCACGACCGTCAGGCTGTCCGTTCGGCGATAGAGCCGGTCGAGGGCGATATGCAGGCGCAGGCTGTCGTACCGCCAGGGCAGGGGCTGGCGGCCCGTCCGTGTTTCGAGGGCCACCTCATCGATGCGGAAACCCTTGGCATCGAGTGTGAGCGAATCCTGGCTGAAAAAGTAGGGCCGCAGCCGCAGCCGGGCCGTCCCCGTCAGGGTCTGGGTCGCAAAATCGGGCCGCAGGTCCAGTTCGGTATGCAGCAAGTCGAATCGCCGTTCGACGCTGCCTATCGGCAGGGTCAGCACTTCGGCTCGCCCGCGCGTCGGGCGCAGGGTGTCGGCACCTGAGTCGTTCAGCACGGCCCGCCGCAGGACTTCGGCCGGCGGCACGTCCGTACCCGGGCTTACACCCACACCTGCCCGCCGGCTGGCACAACCCACGACCAAGGCCAGTGCCATCCAGAATAATCGGTTCATACGATTCCCTAGTAATAAGTAAATGTACGGATTAGGGCTGCAGCACCTAACGGACGCACGCCGAAATCTTGAAAGCTGACGACCAACGCCAACCCAGTTGCACCCATCGCCTCCGGATACAAGACTGCTTTCTTTACTCAAATAAAACGCAAATGCAGCTGTGTTGCAATACGCCGTTTGATTTTTTAAACCTGGGTCATTGCCACCTGTTGGCCTTAAAATTCAAAAAAATAAATCCAATACATGTTCGCAGGCAAAATGCAATCAGGTGTCCCCGTTTTTTTGAATTTATTTAAGTAACAATAATCAATTTTTATACAAGAATATATACGGTCTGAAGCAATAAATCGAATAAAAGAACACCGCGGTGGCGGTCTCTGCCCTGCCGGCCGTGGCCTGCGTTACCGCCGTCCCGACGGAACATGGATATAAAAGCGCATGGCGGCGGGTCGGGCGGGCCAGTCGCGCGGGGTGCCAGTCTGGCTGCGGTGCAGATCGAGGGGCAGCAGCTGGCCGCCACGCCAGAGCCACGCAATCCCCGAAAAAAAATCGACCCCCAGAGCCGCCACCGGCCCTACAGCGGGCCAGCGCGTCAGCAGGCTGTCGCGTCGCCAGTCGACCTCGGCCAGCCATTCGCGTTCGTAGAGGCTGCGGGACAGGGGTGAATAATAGCGGTGCCGCAGATCGGCTGCCTCGGCCAGGCCTATTACCGCTCCCCCGCCCACGTCGACGATGGCCTCGCGCCAGCCACCTGCCGGATCGGCCAGCTGCACCCGCAGGCGGTAGTTGCGATCCGTGCTCAGGGACAGGGGACGTGCCGGCAGGGTCAGGTCAGCCCGCGGCACCCGTGCCCGCTCGTCGAGCAGCAGCAGACGCCCCCCCGCCAGCCCGACGGCAATCTGTCCACCTGTGGCGAGGGCTGCCGTGGCCGGTGCATCCACTTCGAGCGTGGCGAGCAGGCGGTCGGGCCGCTGCCGGTCGCGCAGATCGATGCGGCGGGTGGTGGCGATCAGCAGCAGCCGGTCGCCCGCACAGATCAGGTGGGCGGCGGTGTCGACGGTTCGGCTGTGCTGGACTTGGCCGCTGCGGGCATCGAGGCGCAGGAGCTGTCCGTCGCGCAGCAGCCAGAGTTCGTCGCCGTTCAAGTCGAAGGCGGTGCAGGAACCGAGGGCTTCGGCGGGGCTTTCGGGCTGGCGCGGGTCGAAGCGGTGCAGCCCCAAGCTGTCCTGGAGGTAGACCCAGCGGGTATGGGGCACGAAGGCCTCGTCGTCGTCCCAGCCCGAACAGCCAGCCAGCAGCAGAGCCAGCAGAACCAGCCGCCGCATGGCCTCAGCCCTGCTTAAGCTTCAGCGTCATGAGGGGCAGGGTGATGAACTGCGTGCTCGAGAGTTCCTCGGCGATGCTGCCTTTGATGAGGTGGGCGATACCCGTGCGTCCGTGAGTCATCATCGCGATGAGGTCGATGTCGTACATCTGGCAGATCTCCCAGATGCCTTCCTCGACCGTCAGGTAGTTGTGGACCACGAGTTTGAGGTGCGCTTCGGGGAACTTGGCCACCAGGGCATTGAAGCTGTCGTTGGCAAAACGGGTGGTCGAGAAGGTGTCGCGGGTGTTGATCATGCCGATGGTGATTTCAGCCCCGAAGAGCTGGGCAAAGTCGATGACTTCGGCCAGAATGGGTGAGACGTCGTCGCTGAAATCGGTGGCAAAGAGGATGCGGCGGATGGGGCGGCCTTCGTAGCCGGTAGGCACCGAGATGACGGGGACCGGTGCCGTGCGGATGATGCGCTCGGTGTTGGTACCGATGAGGCCCCCGTGCAGAATACCCGTCGCGCCGCGCGTGCCCACAACAATGAGGTCGAGTTTGTCCGCTTCGATCTCTTCGTAGAACTTCCAGGGCTGGATGTCGGCGATCAGTTTTTTGTAGACCGTCAGCCCCTGAAGGTAGTCAGAAGCGGCTATGCGGTCAAATTCGGCGTTGATTTCCTCGCGGAGCTTGGCTACGGCTACCGTATCGACGGCGTAGGCGATGGTACCGGCTCCCGAGGCGACAGAGTAATAGGGCTTGTCGTAAGCGTGTACGAGGTAAAGAGCACCCCCGCTGGTGCGGGCCACCTCGGCTGCAAAACGCAGGGCCTTGAGGGAAGTTTCCGAAAAATCGATCGGACAGACGATGTGATCCAGTTTCATGGCGGAATCGGGATGGATGGTGTTTACTGGCCAGAAGCCGCCAACCCCTCGGGGGTGAGCTGGGCTTCAGCTTTCAAATATACGGTAATTGGCGCGGGGGGTACAAGCGGCCGAGTCGGGGCTGACGATCGGAGCCGGAACCGTAGCAAGCTGCCAGACGATTTTAGCTTGATCGATTTAGCTCGATCGATCCAATGCCCCAAGAGCAAGGCAGCCGGTACGCGATGCTGGCGGCCGGCTGCACTCGGATCAAGTTGGAATGGGGCGGTCGTCTGGCTCAGGCCGAGAACGAGGTGCCGCAGCCGCAGGTGCTTTTAGCGTTCGGATTCTGGAAAACAAAGCCCCGGGCGTTGAGGCCATCTTCGAATTCGATGTGCATGCCGTGCAGGTAGAGTTCGTGGCGCGGGTCGAGTACGATTTCGACCCCGCCGATCGTGAAATGCTGGTCGGCAGGGGTAGCCGCGTCGTATTCCAGAACATAGCTCAGGCCCGAACAGCCGCCGCCCTTGACGCCTACCCGCAGGTAGGGTTTGTCGGCAGTGGCTTCGGTCGACTGGAGTTTGCGCAGTTCGGCCAGTGCCCGCTCGCTGAAGGTGATGGGCGCGGTGGTGGTTGCAGATGGGGTCGATTGGGTCATGGCTGGCAGGTGATTGGGTGGCGAATGGCGGCAGGCTGTTCGCCTTTTTTTTCCTAAAAATCTTAAATCTATATTTTTATTCATTCTAAACCAAAAACGGGGGCCGACTGTTCCGCGCAGGCAGTCGGCCAGGGACCTGAACAGGGAATTTGGTCGGGGCAGGGAGGCAGGTCGTCGGCCAGTTGCAGTTCGAGGTCGAGGCTCAGGATGGCCCAGCGTCCGGCGTGGAAGGCTTCGGGCAGGGGGGCGTCGGGGCCGCGTTCGAGGCGGAAGGCGCGGATGGGGTCGATCTCGGCGGCCAGCAGCCGCAGCTCGGCTCCCCTGAAATCGTGGAGGCGGCGGCGCAGCCAGCGTTCGAGTGCCAGCGGGTCGGTGCAGGGGGCCAGAGCCACCAGACGTAGGGGCAGGTGCAGGTGCTCGAGGGCCGGGGTGCAGGCACGTATCGGCTCGGCGGCTCGGTAGCGCAGGGGACTGCGCAGCCTGACGTAGAAGTAGGGGCCGTGGTGGTCGGCGGGGCCGACTTCCCGAGCTTCGGCCCCATCCCAGGTCCAGATGCGGTAGCCGTCGTCGGCACGGGCGGGAGCGTAGCCGCGCTCGAAGCAGGAAGGGGGGGCCAGCAGGTGGTCGCGCAGGGCGGTCAGGGTCTGACGCAGGGGTGTCGGGGACATGGCGTTTGCAGAGTCTGGGGCAAAGCTAGGAGCCAGAAGAGCGTTCGGGGGCAGGGGCCGGCCAAGTAGTACAGCTTGCTGGTGGCGGTAGCGTTGCCGGCGGCGGCTCCATGAAGAAACGAACGGAAGAAACCTTCAGAAGGGTCGGCTTGTTTCGTGTTCGACCTGACTGTGCCCATGAAAAATTTCCTGCCCCTGGAGATCGTCGAGTCGCTGGCCCATGCCCTGGAATTGAAGATCAATGTCCTGGAGCTGCGCCGGCAGTATAGAACCGTCGATGCGTGCGACCCCAACAACCTCAAAAGCATGGTCGACCAGGTGCTGGAGGTGGCGCGGTTCATCGATCTGGCCCTGCTGACCAACCAGCTGACCGAGGACGAGCTGCTGAAGCTGCTGCGGGAGGGGGTGGTTCCGGCGGTCGTATTCATCGGGGAAGCCGATCCGTGGCCGCTGCTCATCGAATCGCTGCGTTTTGGCATCGTCGAGGGCTACCGCATCGAGGGCGACGGGCGGCGCGAAGGGGTGAAACTGACTATTCGGCAGTTTATCGAGCAGCTCCACATTCCGTCCGCTGCCACAAGCAACGGCAAGCCGACACGCTTTCTGGTGCTGACCCCGCTGCACGTCCAGCCGGTGGCCAGCCCCCCCAACACCGTGGGCGACAACCGGCCCATGACCCCCGTTCGGCGGCTCTGGCGGCTGCTCAAGAGCGATCAGCACATCATCTGGCATATTTATGTCTACGCCGTGGTGGTGGGTATTCTGAGCCTGACCCTGCCGCTGGCGGTGCAGGCCATCATCGGGATCATCGCTGGGGGGACGCTCTTTCAGCCGGTATTTCTGCTCATTGGCTTTGTGGTGCTGGCCACCATTGCCTCAGGGGTGCTGCAGATTCAGCAGATGCGCATCATCGAAAAACTGGAGCAGCGGCTCTTTACGCGGGCCAGTTTCGAGTTTGCCTTCCGCCTGCCGCGCATGCGCATCGAGAGCCTGACCAAGCACTACGTGCCCGAGCTGGTGAACCGCTTTTTCGACGTGCTGACCGTCCAGAAAGGCTACTCCAAAATCCTGACCGACATCCTGACCTCTGCACTGCAAATTCTCTTTGGCCTGGTTCTGCTGGCCTTCTACCATCCTTTCTTCGTATTCTTCGCCGTATTGCTGATCTTTCTGCTGGGCCTGATGTTCTATTTCACCGGCAACAAGGGCTTGCAGACCAGTATCTATGAATCGAAATACAAGTATAAGATCGTCGAATGGCTCGAGGAAGTAGCCCGCGTGCTGCCCACCTTCAAGCTGGCCGGTTTCACCAACCTGACCATCGAAAAGAACGACTACCACCTGAGCTATTACCTCGAAAAACGGCAGCTCCATTTCGGGATTCTGGTTACGCAGTATACGGGCATCGTTGTTTTCAAGGTTGCCATTACGGCGGGGGTACTTATCATCGGCTCGCTGCTCGTCATCGACGGGCAGATCAGTCTGGGCCAGTTTGTGGCTACCGAGATCGTCATCCTCACGGTCATGGCCGCCATCGAGAAGATGATCCTGAGCCTCGATACGATTTACGACGTGCTGACGGCGGTCGACAAAATCAGCCACGTAACCGACCTGCCACTCGATCCGATGGGGGGGCTGGCCATCAACTCGCCCAACGAGACGCGGGGCTTTGCCATCCGCGCCCGCAACCTGAGCTACAAACACCCCGAAGGCCTGAGTGCGGCCCTCAACGACATCAACCTCGACATTGCCTCGGGCGAGCGGGTAGGCATTGTCGGGCCATGCGGGGCGGGTAAAACCACGCTGGTCAATGTGCTGACAGGACTCTATACTTCTTACACGGGCACTATTGTCTACGATCGCTTCTCGCTGCGCGAAATCAACCTGACGAGCCTGCGCGACGAAATTGGCGACAACATGAACAGCATCGACATATTCGCAGGCACAATCGAAGAAAATATCTCCATGGGCAAAGGCGATATCAGTACCAACGACGTGCATCTGGCCATCGAGCAGGTGGGCCTGACCGACTATGTGCAGAGCCTGCCCCAAGGCATCGGCACACCCGTACTGGCCGGTGGCAAGGGCCTGCCCTCGACCATCGTACGCAAGCTGGTGCTGGCCCGCACGGTGGCCGAACGCCCCCGACTCATGGTCCTGGATAATTTTTTCCTCAACCTCACGCGCCGCGAGATCGAAGAGCTGACGCGCTTTCTTTTTTCGCGCGAGCAGCCCTGGACGCTGCTCTGCGTCTCGCGTAACCCCTTTGTGCTCAGCCAGTGCGACCGCATCCTGATGATGAACCAAGGGCGGATCGTGCGCGAAGGCACCTTTCAGGAGCTGCGCCACGACCCCGATTTCCTCGAACAGTTGCCGCACGACACGCTTTCCGTAGCCAGCTGAACCGACCATGCCAACGCCGCCGACCACCACCACTCCGGAAGAAAAGCAGCTCGAGAAGCTGCGGGTCCAGTACCCGGGCCATACGGCCGACGCCATGGACTTCGAAAACCGCTACTATTCCTATCAGCTGCTCCACAAGCTCGGCTCGGCCCGCGTGCTGACCTGGACGGTGCTTGCCATTGTGGGGGTAGTGCTGGTGATTCTGTTTCTGCCCTGGCAGCAGAACATTCGGGCCAACGGCTTTGTAACAGCCCTGCACCCGGGCGAGCGGCCCCAAAGCGTAACGAATGCCGTGCCGGGCATGATCGCCGAATGGTTCGTCGACGAGGGGCAGTTCGTCCGCAAGGGCGACCCCATCCTGCGCCTGACCGAAATCGAAGACAAGTTTTTCGATACCCTGACCCTGGCCCGCATGGGCCAGCAGGTCGAAGCCAAACGCGGGGCCGTGATCAACATCGGCCAAAAAATCGCCTCCCAGAAAGCCCAGCTCAAGGCAACGATCGAAGCCCGCGAGCTGAGCTACCAGAAAGCCCTCAATAAACTGGAACAGGCCCGTCTCAAGGTCAGCGTCGACAGTGCCGACTATGCCGCCGCCCGCCTCGATTACCAGATCGCTCAGGTGCGTTTCGAGCAGCAGAAAGCCCTCTTCGAGAGGGGGCTGGTCTCGCAGCGCGACCTCGAATCGCGCCAGCTCAAGCTTCAGGAAGCCCAGGCCAAGGAAAGCCAGACCTTCAACAAGCTGGACGTGGCGCGGGCCGAATATGCCAACGCCCGCGTCGAACTCGACGCCGTGCTGGCCGAATACGATGCCAAAATCGCCAAGATTCGCGCCGAAATCGACGAAGCGAGCTACAACCGCAACGATGCCGAAGGCTCGCTGGCCAAGCTCGAAAACGAACGGACCAACGTGGCCATGCGCATCAACCAGTACATCGTCCGAGCCCCGCAGGACGGGCAGATCATCCGCGCCCTCAAGGCCGGTGTCGGCGAGATCATCAGCGAGGGCGAACCCATCGTAACGATCATGCCCAAGCAACATACCATCGCTGTCGAGCTTTTCGTCAAACCCCTCGATGTGCCGCTCATCGAAAAAGGAACTCCGGTGCGGATTCAGTTCGACGGCTGGCCCGCGCTGGTGTTCTCGGGCTGGCCCGGGGCCTCGCTCGGCACCTTCGGGGGCCATGTCATGATGATCGAGGATGCAGCCTCGGAGGGCGGCAAGTACCGCATGCTCGTGGCCCCCGACAGCACCGACCACCCCTGGCCCGAACAGCTGCGTATGGGCTCGGGGGCCCTCGGCTGGACCCTGCTCAAGACCGTGCCCGTCTGGTACGAAATCTGGCGCCAGCTCAATGGATTCCCACCTGACCTGCAGCACAGCATCGACCAGACCGGCTCGCTGCCCATCCGCATCAAACCCAAATACTCGGCCAAAGACAAGAAAAAGGACAAGAAAAAGGACTGAGCCGCCCATGACCCGACTGCTGATGCTGCTGGGCCTGCTTGTGGGCAGCCTGCTGACCGCTGCCGCTCAGCCCGCGGTTCTGACCCTGACCGACCTGCTCGACGAGGTGAGCCGTACCCATCCCATCGTCCGCCAGGCCAACCTCCTGGGGCCGATGGCCCGATCGGAGCTGCGCATCGCCAAAGGAGCTTTCGACCCCAAGGCCGACCTGCACTACAACCGCAAACGCCTCTGGAACTACAAGGACAACTGGCGGCCCGAAACCTATTACGAAAATCAGGACCACTTCCTCAAATTTCCGCTGCCTGTGGGCGACCTGACCACCGGCTACGAACGCTTTACCGGCGTCAACGTCAATCCCGAGAACTTCACCCCACCGCAAGGCCTCTATTACGCCAAGCTCGAACTGCCCCTGCTGCGTAACACCGTCCTCGACGAGCGACGCGCGGTGCTCAAGCAGGCCCGCCTGCTGAGCCAGCTCAACGAGGCCGAACGCGTCAAGCTCATCAACAAGCTGCTCCTCGAAGTGGCCAAAGACTACTGGATGTGGTACGAGTTCTGGCGCAACGCCCGCATCCAGAGCACGGGCCTGCAGCTGGCCGACGAACGGTTGCGCTTCGTGCGCCAGCAGATCGCCAGGGGCGAACGAGCCCCCATCGACTCGATCGAAGCCGTCCTCGAAGTGCAGAAACGCGAGCTGGATACCCGCGAGGCCCAGATGATGCTCCAGAACGCGGCCCTGCGCCTTTCGGTCCACCTCTGGGGCGATAACGGCCAGCCCGCCGAGCTGCGTGAGGATGTGCGCCCGCCCTTCGATCTCGACCGCGAGCCTGCCGGCTTCCAGACCCTCGATTCGCTGGCCGCCTACGCCAGCGGCAGCCATCCCGAAGTCCTCAAACTCCAGGTCAAGATCGCCCAGCTCGACATCGAAAAACGCTGGCGGCGCAACGAGCTGCTGCCCGACCTGCGATTCAAGTACAAGTATTTTTTCCTGCCCGCCACCCCCGATCCCAAGTTCGTCCTCGAACAGCCCGACTACTTGAGCCCCGTCTATCAGCGCGAAAACTTCCAGTTCGGTTTCGACCTGACAGTGCCCATCTTGCTGCGCAAGGAGCGCGGCAAGCTTGAACTGACGCGGGCCAAGCTCGAACAGAGCCGGCTCGAACTCGATTTCGCCCGCCGCCACGTCGTGGCCGAGCTGCAGGCCGCCTACAACGAGATGCAGGCCTTCGATGCCCTCATCCGCACCCAGCGGCAGACCGTGGCCAATGCCCTGGCTCTGCTCGAAGCCGAACGGCTGCGCTTCGCTGCCGGCGAAAGCTCGCTTTTTCTTCTCAACGCCCGCGAGCGCAGCCTCATCGCCGCCCAAGTCAAGCTCGTGGAACTGGAAGCCAAGTACTACAAGAGCATCGCCCAGTTCTACTGGTCGTCGGGCCTGCCCTACGACAGCTGGCAGCCCTGAGACTCCTGAAGCCCAAAAGCCCGCACGGCTGCCCAAAACACCAGCCGGAACCGATCCCGGCAGCCTTGCTTTTTGCTGCAACCCAAGGCCATGCTTTCGATCGCTATTTTGATTAAATTGGCTTGCAGAACTGATCTGAAACGCTATTCGGCACATTAACCAACTTCTTTCAAAATGAAAGGCAAATACTTCAGCCAGGCGGGACTCGTCCTGCTGCT
>CALDDN010000013.1 GCA_937936615.1 uncultured Bacteroidia bacterium
AGGTCGGTGATGACGTTGTCGTCGGCATCGGTCAGCAGGGCCGGCCCCAGCAGGCGCGAGCGAAAGCGACGGAAACGCTGGTAGCTGAAGAATCCTGTTTTGATGGTGGCGTTCTGGTTGAGGGGGATGCTCACCCCGAAGCGGCCGCCCAGCGTCGTGGTCTGGTTGCGGCTCGAAAACGACGCGTCGTAAGGCGAAAGCCTGTAGGGGCTGCTGCTGTCGGGGCGGGTGGCTACAGGGGTCAGCACCCATTCGACGCTGTCGCCGGGCGTAAAGGTAATGCCCCGGTAGCTCGGCTCGATAACCGCCAGGTGAGCCGCGTTCACGTCCCAGTCGAAAGCGATGCTCGGGCTCGAACCCGAACTCAGGCGGTGCTTGCCATTGACCTGCGTAGCCCAGAGCGTGCTCTTGGTCATCCGCATAATCGGGAAGTAATAGGTCTGTAGGGTATCGCCCGTAGGCCCATCGAGGACGTATCCAGAGGGGTTGTAATGGTAGCTGTTGCGGCTGTTGACCAGCAGGTTGTGAACCGTAATTTTGCCGCTGCGCAGGTTGAGGCCGCCGTTGAGCATAAGCGTCAGGTTCTGGTTGCGGCGGTGGAGAACCCCGTAGCTGGTGTCGGCGATGGGGTTGCGCCGCAGCGAGTCGCTGTACGTGTCCAAGAAGTTGATGTAGACTCCCTCGGTGGTGTAGTGGTCGAGGAAGCTCACGGCAGCCGTCAGACCGGCATCGCGGTTGGCGATCTTGAATCGCCGTTGCAGGTTGAAGGTGGTGTTGGTGCCTAGGGGGGCGGTGAAGGCAGTTCCTTCGTAATCGGGGTTGAAGTTTCGGACGGCCTGGTAGCGTTCATCACTGCCTTGGGGCAGGGCCATCAGCTGGCGCGTCGAGGGCAGGCTGCTGCTTGGGTCAGGCACGCGGGGCCAGAGGCCCCAGCCGCTGGTGCGATAGCCCGGATAGCCCCGAAACCGACGGAACGTACTCAGATCGTTGTAGTAAAGCTGCAGCGATACGCTGGTGGCGTTTTCGTCGGGGATGTCGGTGGTCTGCAGCTGGATGAGGCCGCCGGCAAACTCGCTCGTCAGGTCGCTGCGCCCCGATTTGATGACCGCGATCGATGAAATGAGCTTGGCCGGAATGAGGCTGTAGTCGAATCCCGCCCGCTCGAAGTCGGAGTACGGCAAAATGGCCTCGTTAGCCGTCAGGTTGGTGTAGCGTTCGTAGAGCCCGCGGATCGAGAGCAGGCGGTCGTCGATCATCGAAACGCCGGGCATGCGCTGCAGGGCCAGGGCCAGCTGAAAGCCCGGCGTCTGCCTCAGGATCATGTCGCCCGAAAAGCCGTCCATGATCACCGACGCGCTGCGCTGCAGGCTGATGACGGCCAGTTCCGATTGCTGGCGCACGGCCGTCGAGACAACCACCGTTTCCAGTTCCAGGTCCTGGGGCTTGAGGGCCACCATCAGGCGGGTACTCTGGTTGGCTTTAATCTGAATCTGATCGACGCGCTTGGCTTCGTAGCCGATGTAGCTGGTAGTGAGGGCGTACTGGCCCGGGGGCAGGTTCTCGAAGCGGAAATTGCCGTCGATATCGGTACGGACACGCCGCTCCGAGCCTTCGAGGCGCACCACCACATCGAGCAGCGTTTCGCCCGTCGAAAGCTCGACCACCTGACCGATGAGCTGGCCCATGGCCACCGCCGGTGCCGGTTGCTGCGTGGCAGCTGGGGGCGGCACTGCAGGTAGGCGACCCTTTCGGCGGTCTTCGTCCTGGGCCAGCACTGCGGCAGCCCATGCCAGCCAGAATGCTATGACCAGCGTTCCCCTCAGGCTATTCATTGATTCAAAAAAAATCCAGCTAATATAGCTGGATTGTCAATAAGCAATTGGTACGGCTTGTTTCCCCAAAAACAAAAAACTGTTAACAAGCTCAGGGTGCGGGCTTAGGACAGGCCTGCACCTTCATGCAGCAGCTCGATTTGGCGGTCTGCGCCTCAAACTTCGGACTGACGTAAGGAATGCCCAGGTTGAGGCCGCGCAGAATGAACAGCACCGCCACCCCCAGCGAGACGTAGCGCATGGAGTTGCGCAGCGAAAACCGCTTCAAAGCGGCAAAGACGCTGCCATAGGAAATGAGCCACATCATCGGCCAGGTACCCAGACCAAAAAGCAGCATGAAAAGCCCCCCGCCCCACGACGAACCCGCCCCCACGGCCGCCGCCAGAGCCAGATATACCACCCCGCAGGGCAAGGCCCCGTTGAGCAGACCGAACCAGAAAAAGGCTTTACGGTCCGATTCGAGCCGCCCGATCACCCGCCGCAGCTGGCCCTGTACCCAGCCGTTGAAGCGGTTGAGCGGCCCCCAGCCCTGCAGGCGGTGCGAGCCCGCCAGCACCAGCACCAAAATCAGCAGCCCCGCCCCGATCGACAGGTACTGCTGGTACTCGACCAGGGAAACGAAATGCCCCACCGATCCGATGGCCACTCCAAACAGCATGTAAGTCAGGATGCGGCCCGTCTGGTAGAGCAGACGGGTATCGACGCGGTTGCCGCCGTAGGGCAGGCTGATGGCCAGCGGGCCGCACATGCCCAGGCAGTGAAAACTGCTGGTCAGGCCCATGGCCAGTGCCGATAAAGCTAGAGTAGAATCCATACAGAAAAAAATTAGCGGTAAAAAGCAGTCTGCGTGTAGAACAGGGAATCGCCCTCGGTCCATTCGGCTTCGAGGAGCCAGCGGCCCGGTTGCAGGTCGGCGGCAGGCACCAGCTGCCGGAGCGAATCGTCGAGGGCAAGGGGGTAGCTGCGGTCGGCGCGGCTGTCGGAGGGGCGCAGCAGGTGCAGCTGGCCGGCAACCGCCCCGCGTCGGCAGCCAAGGAGTTGGACCACCAGCTGATTGTTCGCAGGCTGGAACGAGACCTCGAGGCGGCGGCCGCTCAAGCGGGCGTTGGCCTGAGCCTGCAGGCGGGTGTTGTGCTGGAGGGCTGCCTCGTAGGGCCGATCGACCACCAGCGATTGACGCGAGCTGGTGAAAGCTACATAAAAGAAAATCATCAGGGCGATGAACCCGCCCATGGCCAGCATGAGGATGCGATCCCAGCGCATGACTTGTTTACTTGATGGGGCCTGTAAAGTTGGTGGTGGTGCGGTCGATGACGCGGCCCTGGGACACTACTTCAAATTGAAGCTTGGTCATGGTGGTCTTGAGCCGCTCGGGGGGAATCGAGACGATGAACATGCCCTCGGCCAGGGCTTCGGCTTTGGCACGGATCACCGGATCGGCGTTGAGAATCGAAATCGAAGCGTCGGGGTTGGCTACCCGCAGCTCGAGGTCGTAGGGACGGGTTGTTTTGTTGACGAGCTGGTATTTGTAGATGTTGGTGATGGCCCCGTCGGCGCGTTTGCTGTAGAGGGTACCGGGCATGCGCAGCACCGTCAGTTCGAATTCGCTGCGCGTGGCCAGCAGAAAGATCAGCGACGAGGCCAGCACGGCCAGCACAAACGTATAGGCCCACATGCGGCGGGTGAAGCGGAAGGGCGCACCGGTCTGGATTTGCTCTTCGGAAGCGTAGCGCACCAGCCCGCGCGGCTTACCGATGCGGTCCATGATCGAATCGCAGGCATCGATGCAGAGCGTGCAGTTGATGCACTCGAGCTGGGTGCCGTTGCGGATGTCGATGCCCGTGGGGCAGACGGCCACGCAGAGCTTGCAGTCGATGCAGTCGCCCCGCTGCTGGTCGGTTTCTGGGTTGCGGGTCAGTTTGCCGCGCGGCTCGCCCCGCTTGTAGTCGTAGGCCACGACGATCGATTTGGGGTCGAGCATCACGCCCTGCAGGCGGCCGTAAGGGCAGGCCACGATGCAGACCTGCTCGCGGAAGCGCGAAAACACAAAGTAGAACACGAAGCTGAAAGCCAGCATCCCCGAGAGGCCGCCCAGGTTCTGCGCCGGCGGCTCGGTTACCAGCTCGGTCCATGCATCGGTACCTATCAGGTACATCAAAAAGGTATTTCCGATAGCAAAGGATATACCATAGAAAGCGACGTGCTTAAGCGTCTTTTTGAAGGCTTTCTGCAGCGTCAGGGGGCTGCGGTCGAGGTTGCGCTGCTGGGCCGCGTCGCCCTCGATCCAGCGTTCGATCCGCCGGAAGACATGCTCCATGAAAATGGTCTGGGGGCAGACCCAGCCGCAGAAGATGCGTCCGTAGGCCACCGTGAAGAGCACGATAAAAAGTATCGTCGTCAGGAAGCCCAGCACAAACAAATGAAAATCCTGCGGCCAGAAGGGCTGGGCAAAGAGGATGAACTTGCGTTCCAGCACATTGAAAAGCAGCAGCGGATGCCCGTCGATCTTGATCCACGGTGCGGCAAACAGAAAGGCAAGTAGCACGACCGCCAGGGCTGTACGCATGCGCTCGTAGCGGCCCGTGATGGCCTTGGGGTAAATCCAGCGGCGTTTGCCGCGCTCGTCGAGCGTACCGATGGTGTCGCGAAATGCCTCTTCATTTGTAAAATCACTTAGAGGCAAGTAGCTGGGGGAAACTTCCGGTTCTTTCAGGCGTTCCATTCGAAACTCAATGAAGGGGGAGGAAAAAAAGGGGAAGGCTGCTTAGGACCTTCCCCGTTTGGATAGGGTATCTATTGGTTGTGCCCGTCGGGTTTTTTGCTGTCGCTCAGCTGCTCGGGTTCGGTTTTTTCGGCTTCCTCGTCGGCCCATAGCTCGCCTTGAGGTTCCTTGGCGTTGGGCGGGTTGGTGCCCTTCAGCGTTACGATGTAGCTGGAAACCTGCGCAATCTGCGCGGGGCTGAGCTGTTTTTCCCAGGCGATCATGCCCTTGTCGGGCACGCCGTACTTGACGGTTTTGAATATGTTTTTGATACCGCCACCGTGCAGCCAGTAGGCATCGGTCAGGTTGGGGCCTACGTTGCCTTCACCCAGCTGGCCGTGGCAGGCCGCGCAGTTGTTGGTGTAGACTTTTTTGCCTTCTTCGAGGGCCGAGGCATCGGTAATGAGCTGTACGCTGTTTTCGTCGACGCGGTTGGCGGCAAACTGGGCGTAGCGGGCCTTTTCGATTTCGGCTTGGGCCAGCTCTTTACGCAGCTGCTCGTCCTGGAGTACCCCTACCTGGAAGACGTGAAAAACCGACAGGTGAATCACCGCATAAATGATCGTTCCATAGAGGATGTACACGAACAAAGGTGGAGCGGCGTTGTCCAGCTCGACGATGCCATCGTATTCGTGGCCCAAGTCCTGATCCATGGCGGCTTTCTTGCCCGATTTGCGCAGCCCGAAGAGCCACTGGAAAAGCCCCACTTTGGGCAGCGGCAGCATGGCCGCCAGACTCGACTCGTGCACGGCCTTGAGGTAGTAGTTGACCGTCAGCATGAAGACGAAGAACAGCACCAGATTCAGACCGACAAGGCCATAGACGAGCTGCACCATCAGCTCGGCCGATTTCTGGCCGAGCGTCATCACCGCCGGTGCCACGGCCTCGGCTTCCTGGGCCTGCAGCGGCAGGGCACCCCAGGCCAGCACGAAGAGAACCACCAGAGGGGCAATTTTGGACACGTTGCCGACCGACGGGCCTACGACCAGCCGCCGGTTGCGGATGGCGGCGTAGCCTACGCCTGCGATCAGCAGCACCAGGGCCGAAGCCATGAGCAGCAGGATCACCGCCAGCAGCGTCAAACTGGAGAACATCAGTTCCTGGCTTGTAGGCTGGGCCGCTCCCTCGGCCTGAGCGAGCAGCCATCCGGCGGGCAGCATCGCGAGGAAGGCAGCACCTGCCAGGCGTTTCAGGGATGCAAATAAAGGTTTCATCTCACGCATCGTGGGTTAAGGTCTTATAAGGATTGATCCTGCGAGGTGCTCGACTTCTCCAGGGGCAGTTCCCCCATTTCGCTTACCGTCTGCTTGCTCAGGGTGTAGGCCCGAACGACCGCCACCGTAAAGGTTACGATAAAGAAGACCAGCGAAATCATCGGGTAGATGCTCAATCCGGTCATATTTTCAAGAAACTGGCGCATGACTTGGAACTAATTAGTTTGATTCCTCTTCGGTGGCAGGTTGGTATTTTTTGACGATTTCCGATTTGTTCTCGCCCTTGACATCGACACCCAGCCGCTGCATGTAGGCGATCAGGGCGATAATCTCGCGGTCGTGGGGCACTTCGATGCCCGATTTTTTAAGGTTTTCGGCAATCTGGCGGGCCTGCAGCTCGCGGTCGTTGGCTGCATGGGCGGCGTAGCCTTTGGGATAGGGCACCCCGAGCTGGGCCATGGCCAGCACCTTCGACTCGGTCAGGTCGGTATCGAGTCTGTTTTCGACGAGCCACGGGTAAGGCGGCATGATCGAGCCGGGCGACATCGAGCGCGGATCCATGAAGTGGTTGAAATGCCATGCGTCGCTGTATTTGCCGCCTTCGCGGTGCAGGTCAGGCCCCGTGCGCTTCGACCCCCAGAGGAAGGGGTGGTCGTAGACAAACTCGCCGGCTTTGGAGTAGTCGCCGTAGCGTTCCAGCTCGCTGCGGAAAGGCCGTACCCACTGGGTGTGGCAGGCATTGCAGCCCTCGCGGATGTAGAGGTCGCGTCCCTCCAGCTCGAGCGGTGTATAGGGCATGATGCTGGCAATCTGCGGTACGTTGCTCTTGACCAAGAAAGTGGGCATCATTTCGACCACACTGCCGATCAGAATGGCCACCGTTGCCAGAGCGGTCAGCGTCAGGGGCTTGCGTTCGAGGATGCGGTGCCATTTGTATTTGCCGTCGTGGATTTCCTGCGATTTGAGCGAGGGGTACTCGTCGCCTTCTTCGGCCACGAGGCTGCCCGCGCGCACCGTCCGGTAGAGGTTGACCATCATGATCACAAATCCGATCAGATACAGGGTACCGCCCACGGCCCGGAACATGTACATGGGCAAAATCTGCAGCACCGTCTCCAGGAAGTTGGGGTAGCGCAGCAGGCCGTCCTCCGTGAACTCTTTCCACATCAGACCCTGGGTAAAACCGGCAAAGTACATGGGAATCACCCAGAAGAGAATCCCCAGCGTGCCGATGAAGAAATGCGCATTGGCCAGTTTGGTGGAGTGCAGCTTGGTATTGAAAAGGCGCGGCACCATCCAGTAGAAGATCCCGAAAGTCAGGAAGCCATTCCAGGCCAGCGTGCCCACGTGCACGTGCGCCGGAACCCAGTCGGTAAAGTGAGCAATGGCATTTACCGTTTTAAGCGAGAGCATCGGCCCTTCGAGCGTGGCCATACCGTAGCCCGTGACGGCCACCACCATGAATTTCAGAACGGGGTCCTGACGCACGCGGTCCCAGGCCCCGCGCAGCGTCAGCAGGCCGTTGAGCATGCCACCCCACGAGGGCGCAATGAGCATCACCGAGAAGACCGTACCGAGCGACTGCGCCCAGTCGGGCAGCGACGAATAGAGCAGGTGGTGCGGCCCCGCCCAGATGTAAATAAAAATCAGCGACCAGAAGTGCACCAGCGACAGCCGGTAGGAGTACACCGGCCGGTTGGCCGCCTTGGGCAGGAAGTAATACATCAGGCCCAGGTAGGGCGTCGTCAGAAAGAAGGCCACGGCGTTGTGGCCGTACCACCACTGAACCAGCGCATCCTGAACGCCGCTGTAGACATAGTAGCTCTTCAGAAAATCGATCGGCAGCTGAATCGAATTGACGATATGCAGCACGGCTACCGTAACGAAGGTGGCGATATAGAACCAGATCGCCACATAGAGGTGGCTGACCCGCCGCCGCACGCAGGTGCCGATCATGTTCACCCCGAAGACCACCCACACCAGCGCAATGGCGATGTCGATGGGCCATTCCAACTCGGCGTATTCATGACTCGTCGTAATGCCCAGAGGCAGCGTAACGGCCGCCGCCAGGATGATGAGCTGCCAGCCCCAGAAGTGGATGCGCGAGAGCGTATCGCTGAACATCCGTGTCTTCAAGAGCCGCTGCATCGAGTAGTAGACCCCCGCAAAAATCGCGTTGCCCACAAAGGCGAAAATCACCGCGTTGGTGTGCAGCGGACGGATGCGGCCAAAAGTCGTGTACGGAATGCCAAAATTTAGTTCAGGAATAAACAGCTGCAGGGCAATCAGAACCCCGACAGTCATACCAATAAGTCCAAAGACTACCGAAGCAATGATGAACATCCAGACGATTTTGTTATCGTAGCTGAACTGCTCCATCACCCCGCTCCGGGTGCCGATTCCTTTATGCTGGGCGGTTTGGATCGAGCCTGCTGCAACAGACCCCCCTCCAGCCGAAGCAAGATTAGTTTCCATTTTTATTTCGATACAGTTGGGTGAGACGATTCAGTTGATTGAGGCTCGGGCTCCGAGTCGAAGAGGATACGCACCGCCGGCGTGTAGGTATCCTTATACTGGCCGCTGCGAATCGACCAGAAAAAAGCCCCCAGAAAGACCAGCGCGACCACAAAGCTGCAAGCGATCAGCAAATAGATGATTTCCATTTCTTAAATCAGTTGCCGTTAGAAGACGATACAAAATTCATTCATCGCAAACTGAAAGGCTCTGTTTCAAATCAGCTCAAAATATGATCTTCATCAGGTTTGGGGGCTGGCAGCAGCCCCAGCCGCCGCGCCTCGACCCAGACCAGCCCCGTAGCCAGACTCAAGACCGTAATCGAGCTGAGGGGCATCAACAAGGCCGCGATAACGGGGGCCAGCAGCCCCTGCGTGGCGAAATAGAGCCCCACCACATTGTAACTGCCCGAAAAAACAAAACAGGTATAGATCAAGCGCCTGTGCCGCCTGGCCAGCTGCAGGAAGGATGCCAGCCGACCGAAAGCCGCCCCCTGCAGAATGGCATCCGAAGCCGGCGCAAAGCGCGAGGCATCGTCCGAGATCGAAATCGCGGCATTGGCCTGGCGCAGGGCACCGGCATCGTTGAGGCCGTCGCCGATCATAAGCACTTTGCGGCCCTCGCGCTGCAGGCGGGCCACCAGTTCGAGCTTCTGTTCGGGCGTCTGGCCCATGAGAATCTGCCCGGCCTTGAACCACCGCTGCCACTGCTCCGGTCTGCCGTGCGGGTCGCCCGAAACGAGCCACAAATCATACCGTGCCGAAAGCACATCGAGCAGCTGCCCGACCCCCGGTCGCAGGGTCTGGCTGCTTTCAAAATAACCACGATAAACCCCATCGATTTCGATATGAGTCTGCCCCTCGTGGGCTTCCAGTTCGGCAGGAACCGCAATCAGAGCCGCCGAACCCAGCCGCACCCTGTGCTCCCCGATCTGCACTTCGACCCCTTTGCCCGGCAGCTCGCTGAACCGGTCGATGGACAGCAGCCCGCTGCCTGCTAGGTACTGGTCGATGGCCCGCGCCAGCGGATGCGACGACTGCGAGCTGGCCGTGCGCAAAAGCGATTTTTCAGCCGCCGACCACTCTACCCCATACGGATGCCCCTTGACGGCCTCGCGCTGGGTCTGGGTCAGCGTACCCGTTTTATCAAAAACAATCGTATCGGCCTCGGCCAGCTGCTCGACCGCCTGATTTCCCTTCAGATAAAAAGCCCACCGCCCCAGAATGCGTACGATGTGCCCCAGCGTAAACGGATTGGCCAGCACCAGCACGCAGGGACAGGCCACAATGAGCACCCCCATGAAGGCATGTAAGGCACGGCCCGGATCAAAAACCAGCCAGAACAGACCCGAACCCACCGCCAGCACCAAAGCCACCGGCGTAAAATACCGGTTGATCCGATCGAGGACACCGGTAAATTTATTTTCGACGGGCTTGCTGAAAGCCGGATGATTCCAGAGCTGCGTCAGGTGGCTTTGGTCGACCGTCTGATGCACAAGCAGTTCCAGAGCCGTTCCCGCATTGCGCCCCCCTGCATAGATCAGCTGGCCACGGCTCACTGCAACCGCTTGCGACTCCCCCGTCAGGAAACTGTAATCGATCGATGCGCTATCACTTTCCAATACTCCGTCGGTCGGAATAATCTCGTCGTTGCGCACCCGGATGAGATCGCCGATGGCCAGCTGGCTGACCGGAACCGTCGCGATGCGCCCATCGGCATCCACCCGCTGAGTCGAAAGCGGGAAATAAGCCCGATAATCCCGCTCAAATGACAGAAAAGCATAATTTCTTTGTTGAAGCCAGCGAGCAATCAACAAGATAAAAATCAAGGCTGTCAGCGAGTCCCAGTAGCCGGTTCCCGTATTGGTGAACAGTTCCCACAGACTGAGCACCAGCATCGAAACAATACCCAGAGCCAGAGGCACATCGATGTTGAGGCGGCGGATGGCAACCGATTTCCAGGCCGAGGTCAAAATATCGATACCCGAATAAAATACCACGGGCATGGCCAGCAGCGCACTGAGCCAGCCGAAAAGCTTCAGGAAATCGGGGTCGACGCGCCCGGGGTCCAGGTAGTCGGCAAAACTTAGCAACATGATGTTGCCCGCACAAAAGCCTGCCACCCCCAGTTTTGCGATCATGTCGCCATCGAATCGGACTTTTTTTCGGCTGGAATTGAGGCTGTCCAGATTCAGTTTCGGCCCGTAACCAATCCGGTGCAGCAGGGCTACTACCTGACCCAAAGTAATAGCTTTGGGATTATAACGAATTATTACTTTCTTTTCAAGAAACAATACTTCGCTGTGCAAAATACCCGGATCGAGCCGACCGAGCTGCTCCAGCAGCCAGATGCACGAACTGCAGTGAATCTGCGGCAGATCGAAGCGCACCACCGCCAGCTCGTCGGATGCAAAATCGAGAACCTGCTGCGCGATTTCGGGCTGGTCGAGCCAGTCAAACTGCCCGTCCGCTTCGGCCCGCTGACCCGGACGGCTGTTGAGGCTGTAATAATTGCACAGCTTGTTTTCCTTGAGCAGGGCGTAGACGCTGCTGCAACCATTGCAGCAGAAAGGCTGCTCATCCACCCAAACCGGTTCGGGCGGGCAGTCGGCACCGCAGTGGGCGCACCTCAGGGCCTGACTCTGACCGGTTGCCGGATAGGCAGAAACAGAATCGGAAGGAGGCATAAACCAAAATCAATAAATGAGCAAAAACGACAGCGCGTTGCTGTCTGGAAGCTTGAGAAGCTGTCTTATTAACCGACGGCTTTGACCATAAGTGCGCAGAGAAGCCACCACAAGGGCATTTTTGGGTAAAAAATTCAGGGCCAGCGTTTCGACCTCCTGACCCGGATGCGTAAGCCCTACCTGCTCGAAATGGGCCTGTGCATACTGGACGATTTTTTTCTGGCTGGCGGGCGATTCATCATCGAAAGCCAGCAGCACAATCTGGTTCTCTGCTACGAGCAGGTTACTCAGGGCATAAGCTGCCTTGACGGCATCGCAGTTCAGATGGACTAGTACTTTGGTGGGTGGCGGAAACCCACTGGGAACAAAAATCGGACACCGCGGCGGTGCAACTTTACCCAGTTCGATGGCTTGGTATAAATCATTGAACTGCTTGCGACAAAGGCCGATCAGATCGGCATAGGTGCTAAGCTCGTGAATAATTTCAGGGTTGAAAGCTTCTTTGAAATACGTAACATTGCGAAGCCGCAGATCGAGCATGGACTGCATCGATTCCGATTTTCTTTCATGGGTTTCTGAAATATTGACTGGCACCAGCCTGGCTTCAGATGGCACGACATCGTCGCGCACCCAGCACAGGTACTCGGCGGCCTCGCGCCGCTGCCACCACACCGCATAGTCGATCAGCGGGCTGCGGGTAGAATGCTCATCCAGAACGAGGGCGACTTGAACCATGTGCGGTATCCTTCCTGCTTAACCCGACAAAGTTCCCCCAATCTGCCTCCGCAATCCATGAGCGCAGGCAGCATAAGACATGATATGCGTCAGGTTTCTACTTGTCCTTATACATAAAAAAAATCAATACAACACAGACCCCAGCAGCTGTTGCGTATAGGCATGAGCGGGTGCATCGAGCACCTGCCCGACCGGGCCGCTCTCGACCACCGAACCGTGCTGCAGAACCAGCACCCGGTCGCACAGAAAGCGTACTACGGCCAGGTCGTGCGTGATGAACAGATACGAAAGCCCCAGCCGCTGCTGCAGATCACGCAGCAGGTTGAGTACCAGTGCCTGCACCGACACATCGAGGGCCGAAACCGACTCGTCGCACACGATCAGCTCCGGTTCCACGGCCAGGCAGCGGGCAATGCAGATGCGCTGCCGCTGCCCCCCCGAAAACTGGTGCGGGTAGCGGTCGAGGTGTTCGGCCTGCAGCCCCACCAGTTCCAGAAGTTCGGCCGCGCGTTCGCGGCGTTCGCGGCGGGTGCGACGCAGGCCATGCACCAGCAGCGGCTCCATCAGAGCCTCGCCCACCTTCAGGCGCGGATTGAGCGAGCCGTAAGGGTCTTGAAAGACCAGCTGCAGTGCCCGCCGAGCGCGGCGCAGTGCCCGCCCCTCCAAAGCCAGCCAGTCCTGCCCCCGAAAGCGAATGCTGCCCCGCTCTACCTCGATGAGCCGCAGAATGGCCCGGCCGATGCTCGTCTTGCCGCTGCCCGATTCGCCCACCAGCCCCAGGCTTTCGCCCGGAAACAACTCGAAACTGACATCACGTACAGCAGGCAGGGCCTGCCGCCGCGCCGTCCGGTAGACCACGCTCAGCCCTTTGACCTCGAGCAAAGGGGGGCGGGCGTGCAGACGGGCCAGACGGGCGGCCTCTTCGGCGGCATCGCGTACCCGGAGGGGCGGCCGCTCGGCGGGCGGACGTTCGAAATCGGCCAGCACCGGCAGGCGTTCGAGCGGTCGGTCGAGGGGTGGCCGGCAGGCCACCAGCCCCTGGGTGTAGGGGTGCCGCGGGGCCGCAAAGAGGGCCGCCGTGGGGCCGGTTTCGACGATGCGCCCGTGGCGCAGCACCGCCGTGCGATCGGCGACCCGCCGCACTACGCCCAGGTCGTGGCTGATGAAGAGCAGGGCCAGCTGCCGCTCGGCCTGCAGGCGGGCGATGAGGTCGAGCAGGCTGCGCTGCACCGTAACATCGAGTGCCGTAGTGGGTTCGTCGGCAACCAGAACCTCGGGGCGGCAGGCCAGAGCCAGGGCCAGCAGCACGCGCTGTTTCTGGCCGCCGGAAATCTGATGGGGGTAGCTGGCCCAGATGCGGGGCGGGTCGGGCAGCTGCACCTCGGCGAAAAGCTGCTCGCAGCGGGCACGGGCCGCCGCTCCCCGCAGGCCCGCATGCAGGCGCAGGGCCTCGCCCACCTGCTGGCCACAGGTCATGACGGGGTTGAGGGCCGTCATCGGCTCCTGAAAGACCATGGCCAGGCAGCGGCCGCGGTAGGCCCGCAACTGGCGTTCGGGCAGACGCAGCAGGTCGACGGGGGGGCCTTCGGCGGGGTGGTACCACAGGTGGCTCCCAGAACCGAAGCGGGCCTGGGGGGGCTGCAGCCCCAGCAGCGTGAGAGCCGTCAGCGACTTGCCGCTGCCCGACTCCCCTACCAGCCCCAGGCAGCTGCCGGCGTACAACTCGAAATCGAGCCCCTCGACCACCCAGCGGGGGGCATCGGCAGGGCCAAAGCCCACGCTCAGCGATTGGGCCTGCAGCAGCAGGCGACCGGTTCCGCCCTCAGATTTCACGGTGCAAAAAAGCGATTTCGGGCCGCTGAAAGGCATGCAAAAAAAGAGCGGCCCGCAGGCCGCTCGATACCCTTCAGCTCAGAAACAGGGCTCAGCTGTCGCCGTTCTTGATGTAATGCTTCATGAAATCTTCGATCTGCTCGGCGGCGATGCGCTTCATGATGATTTTGCGCTCGTCGTTGATGATGAAGATTTGGGGGGTGCTGTTGATGTCGTAGAGGTCGTGGTAGGGGGTATTGAGGTTGCGGGGGCCGTTGACGTTGATCCAGCGCAGGTTGTTCTCGCGGATGTATTTGCGCATCTTCTCCATGGAGGTGTCGGCAAAGACCTGAAAGACCTGCATGTCCCACTCTTTGTGGTAGCGGTCGTAGATTTCCTTGAGTTTGACGCTCTCTTTCTTGCAGTGGCCGCAGTCGGGGTCCATGAAGAAGAGGACGGTAAAGCGGTTTTTGATGTCGTAGAGCTGGCGCAGCTGCAGGAGCGAGTCCTGCATGATGAGGTTGGGGGCGGTCTTGCCTACGAGGATGGGTTCGAGCTTCTTGGCCCGCTTGACGATCTTCTGGGCGATCGAGTCCTCGACCCAGTAGGCCTGGTTGTTGGTGTAGTACTTGAGGGCCAGTTGCACGAAGATGGCATCCTGACCTACGATCTTGGAGGTTTCGTATTTGTAGGTCAGGTTGGCCGCCAGGTACTTGAACAGCTCCTTGTTGCCGCGTGCCCGTTCGACGATGGCAATGGCTTCTTTGGCAATGGTATCGGGGTGCTGGGGGATCATTTTTTCGAGGAAGAACTCGACCTTGTCGTAAAAAACGGGCGTGCGCCAGATGCGCTCGTCGTTGAAGTCGTAGTTGTCGAAGAAGTGGCGGCGGTAGTACCAGTAGCCGAAGGTCGAATCGATGCTGCCATCGGGTTTCTTGGGCGGGTCGGGCACCTCGATTTCCTGCACCATGCGTACGAATTTCGAAAGCAGGGTTTTGGGGTTTTCGGCGATGAGTTTCTTTTGGTATTCTTTTACCTGGTTGTCGATGACCTTCAGTTCGTCGCGGATGGCCTGTTCTTTTTTGGGGTCGCCCTTGGCGGCCTCGAGCCGCTGGCGGATGGGCTTGACCTCGTCCGACTTGTCGGAGAGGAATCGCAGGTAATCGAAGAGTAGCTGGTTTTCCTTCGAGCCTTTGATTTTCATCTTGCCCGTGTAGTTGGTCGTGTCGGTGGTCATCGAGAAATGCTGCTCGTCCGAGACGATAAAATCGTAGAGTTTGATGTTGCCGTCTTTGTTGCCTTTGAGTACAAGCATGTACATGCCGACGGGCGCGCTGCTGTCGGCATCGAAAACGGCCCGGCCCGCAGCATCGGTTTTGGCCGAGTCGATCTTGGAATTACTCTTGCCAAAATAGCTGACCATGTAGAGCAGCGTATCGCGCAGCTGGGGAATCTGCACTTCGATGCGGTAGCTGCCTTTACCGGCTTTGGGCTGGGCCGAGGCAACCGACCAGCTGCTTGCCAAGAGCAAGCCCACCATCATAAAAGCAAGTCCTGCAAAGCGTTGTTTCATCGATCGCACTATATTAGGGGTTCGTACGGGAAGTAAAAATCGGCAGCTGGCTCCTTCATCCCTCATCGCTTCAAAGGGCGTGAAACGGGACAACTTTTTTTCGCAAAGATAACCAAAACTAAGCGTTGATACAGGAACAAGAGCGGCAGGTGCAGGCCGCCGAGCATTGCGACTTGCGACAGGTTTATGTAGTGGGTCAGGGTCAGGTCTCGGCCCTGAGCGAAGGGGGCTGGGGGATACCCGGGCACTGCCTGACACCAGCAGGCAACCGCTTCATGGGGCGGCTGGCCGCCCACTGGGAACCGGCTCTCGATACCCTGCGTAACAGCACGCGCCAGCACCGGCGCATGGACCGGTCGGCCCTGCTGGGCATTCTGGCCGCCCGTCAGGCCATTGCCCAGGCCGCCTGGACGCCCGACGAACTCTCGCAATGCCCCCTCTTCCTGGGATCGGCCCGCGGCCCCACGGGCAACTTCGAAGCCGCCCACCGCAGCTTCCTGACCGGCGAAGAGCTGCCCCCTCACACCTCGCCCACCACCACCCTGGCCGCCGCTGCACAAGCCGTCGCCTGGGACCTGGGCCTGACTGGAGCCATAGCCGACCACGCCCTGACCTGCGGCTCGGCCGCCTTCGCCCTGGCCGACGGCTGGCTCTGGCTTCAGTCGGGCCTGAGCGACTACCTGCTCGCCGGCGGCACCGAAGCTCCCCTCACCGACTTTACCTCGGCCCAGCTCGTGGCCCTGGGCCTGCTCGAAACCCACGACCCCGACTGGCCCTGCCGGCCCTTTGCTCCCAAGCAGCGCAATACCTTTGTGCTGGCCGAAGGTGCCGCCCTCTTTGCCCTGCAGGCCGCCGACCACCCGTCGGCCGGTGCACTGGCCTGCCTCGAAGGCTTCGGCTGGGGCACCGAACGGGCCAGCTCGCCCGCCGCCATCGACCCCGAGGGGCTGGCTCTGGGGCTGGCCATGGAGCATGCCCTGCAACGCACCTGCCGCCAGCCAGCCGATATCGATGCCATCGTTGCCCACGCCCCAGGCACCATTCAGGGCGATGCCGCCGAACGTATAGCCATCGACCGGCTCTGGTCGGGCAGCCCCCCGCCCGTAACTTCGGCCAAATGGAAGATCGGCCACACGCTGGGTGCTTCGGCGGCTCTGAGTCTGGCCCTGGCCGTGCACCTGCTCAACGGCGGGGCCTACGCCCCCCCCGGTTACCCCGATGCGCCCCCCTGGCCGACGGACTTTCGCCCCCGCTGCGTGCTCGTCAATGCCACGGGCTTCGGAGGCGCGGCCTGCTCGTGGGTCATTTCGGCGGTGGAATAGAGAAACAATCGGCCCAGAGGCTGCATACGGCGAAAGTCAAAATCCGCTCGGCTCCCGGAACCGAGCAGATAGCAAGCCCTCGGCTTTCCTTCGATGAGCCATCCACGGCCCAGTCTTTCAGTCCTGCTGACGGGCATTTCTCATGTACGGGGATGAAGCCCCTGCTCCCTTGAACCGATTGCCAAATCTTCCGTTTCGGAAGCCCGCTTAAACAAAAACAACTAATCTGTTACGAATGGATAAAATCCTTGACGGACAGTACCATCACTTAGTTTAAAAAAACTAAGTATTTAATTGATATTGACACCAATGAGCATTTAGCTGTCGAAATATACAAAAAAATAGCACAACCAGTCGTTAAACAGCAATAATCCCCGAATAAAGGGGCCAAAGCAGGATCCAAAATCCATTCTCTGCCAATAAACCCGTATCCGAAACACATACCAAACAATATAAAGTCATTTTAAATATACTTAAAATGACTAAAAATGACAAAACAGCTGCATGTATTTAGCACTTATTGACTCAAATTAACTTTTTAAATCCATTCAAAAAAAATTGAAAAACAAAAAAGGTAAAATTGAGGAAGATATTCATCGAATCGCGGTATTGGACCGAGCTGGATTGCGTACATTTGTCTAAATCCCCAAAGCAGCCCTCAACTCTACAAACTCCGACCGATCTCCGGAAACCCAGTATCACCGAGCACGTATTGCTCAAGTACAGTCGTGTGTAAACCCTGCCCAATCTCCCAAAACCTGAACCAGCCATGCTACGAAAATATTTGTTCCTGCTGCTGCTGGCCTCAGTGCCGATCAGCAGCTGGGGCGGCCCCGACGTGCTGAACCAGCTGCAGTCGGCAACCGACAGCCTGCTGATCGAAGCCGTCCGGCGCGTGGGCCTCGAAGCCGACGACCTGAGCTTGCGCCAGGCCCAAGCCATCGTCGACGAACGCTACGCCCGCCAGCGCGACCTCATGCTTGCTGCCGGGCGCAACTACCTGACCGGCCTCTGGCACTACCGGCAAAATGAGCTTGCAGCCGCCGAGCGGCCCCTGGCCACCGCTTACAAGCAGTTTCTCAAGCTCCACGCCTCGGCTGCAGCCGGCGAAACGGCTCTGCTCCTGGGCTGGAGCCGCTGGCGTTTGCACGACACCGACGCGGCCGAACGCTGGCTGCGCCGCGCCGTGCGCCTGCTGCCGCCCGACGATGCCAGCCTGCAACTGGGATGTTTCATGCTGGCCGGTGCCCTGCACCCCGAGATCGGCACGGCTCGGGCGGCTGCTCCCGCTGTCGATCTGCTGACGCTGCTGCAGCAGGGCCGCCGATTGGGTACGGCCCAGGCAACCGAGGAAGCCGGCCTGCCCGCCGGTCTGGTGGCAGGTGGAGCACTGAGCCTGCTGGTGGTGGGCGGATTCTTGTTCCTGCGCTACAAAAAACGGCAACGGACCGCCTTTCGCGCCCTCGCGCAGCAAAATGAAATCATCCAGCAGCAAAAAGAGGAACTGCTCGCGCAGTCGGAAAAGCTGCGCCAGCAGCGCGACGAGCTGAACGTAACCATCCAGCAGATGCTCGATGCCTACGCCGAGCTGCGCGAATTGAGCAAGTTCAAAGATGCTCTCACCGGCATGATTGTCCACGACCTCAAAAGCCCGCTCAACGCCATTCTGATCAATGCTTCGATGCAACCCGATCAGCCCGCGATGGTTCTGATCCACCAGGCGGCCCGCCAGATGCTCAACCTGACGCTGAACCTGCTCGATGTGCAACGCTACGAGAACAGCCAGCTGCCCGTCAAACGCATGGTCGTCGACCTTTATCAGCTCTGCCGCGATGCCATCGATCAGGTCATCGTAACGGCCCGCCAGAAGCAAATGCGCATCGAACTGCAGGGAGCCACCCGCCTGCAGGTCGACTTCGATCCCGACCTCGCGGTTCGGGTGCTGGTCAACCTGCTGACCAACGCCATCAAGTACTCGCCCGCAGGTTCGCGGGTGCAGGTTCGGGCAGAAGTCAGCGACTCGAACAACCTGCGCCTGACCGTCCGCGACGAAGGGCCGGGCATTCCGGTTCAGTTCCGGGAATCGATTTTCGACAAATACGTTCAGTTCAAGCAACCCGATGTCCCCAAGAACGGCCTGCCCAGTACGGGGCTGGGGCTGACCTTCTGCCGCATGGCTATCGAAGCCCACGGCGGCCGCATCTGGGTCGAGGACCCCGCCAGCGGCCCGGGCAGCGTCTTTGTCATCGACCTGCCTGAAGCCATCCTGCCCGATCAAGACCCACCGGCCACCGAAGAACTCGTCTTCAACCTGCCCGAAATCTTCGAGTGGACCGACGCCAGACGGGCGATAGCCTACCCCCTGGCCCAGCAGCTCGTGGACATTGAACCCTATCAGTTGACTCGGATTCAGGAGGTAATCGAGAAGCTGCCCGACGACAGCCCCCACGAGTTACGCCGCTGGGCTGAGGCCATCCTTGATTCCGCACTGGCGGGCAACGCCCTGCGCTACCGCCAGCTCGTGGTTCAGCCCCTGTGGGAGAATATCCTGTCCCCGAAAATATGAAAGGCACCAAACGAGCCGAGTAGCCGCCCCCTTCAGCGGTCACGCCCGTAGTGGCGGCTCAGCCGTTTACCCAGGTGGCAGATCAGCTCGTAAGGAATGGTGCCGGCAACGCGGGCCAGCTCGGCCCAGCCCTGCGGCGGCTCGCCCACCACCACCGCCACATCGCCCCCGGCCACCGGATGCGCTTCACTGGCATCGACCATCGTCAAATCCATGCAGATACTGCCCACCGTCGGGCAGAGCTGCCCGTTGAGCCGGACGCACCAGCGGCCCCAACCCGCGCTGCGCGGCAGACCGTCGGCATAGCCAATACCCAGGGTGGCAATACGGGCCGGCCGCACCAGCTGCCCGCCTGCCCCGTAACCTACCCACGAACCTGCCGGCAGCTCGCGCACCCGCAGCACGGGAGCTTCGAGCTGCAGCACATTGGCCCAAGGAACTGCATCGGGCAAGCAGTCCTGCCCGTCGGCCAGACCGTAGAGCAGCAGCCCGGTCCGTACGTAGTCGTAGGCGTACTCGGGGAAACGCAGGGCACCGGCCGAATTGCAGGCATGACGGCGCAGGCCCGCGGGCAGGCGGTGGGCCAGTACCTGCCAGGCAGCCTCGAAACGGGCCGCCTGAGCGTGCGTGCGCCCGTCGGCGGCAGGATCGTCGGCACTGCCAAAATGGGTAAACACCGTCGCGACTTCGAGCCGCCGCGCAGCCAGCCAGTCGGCCAGCTCGGACACCTCCTCGGGCAGAAAGCCCAGCCGCCCCATGCCCGTATCCAGTTCGAGGTGCAGGCGCGGGGGATATTCCAGCTGACTCAAAGCCTCGAGCAGGGGCCAGTCGGCCACCACGGGTTCAAGCTCATGCACTGCCAGCAGTGTCAAGGCCCGTACATCGGGACTCTGCACCCAGATCGGCCCGCCGATGCCCCGTCGCCGCAACTCGAGGGCCTCGGCCGTGCTGGCCACCATCAGGGCTGCCGCCCCCAGAGCGGTCAGTTCCTGAGCCAGCGGCCAGGCCCCGCTGCCATAGGCCTCGGCCTTGAGCATGGCCACCACCTGAGCCGAAGCAGGCAGCCGCTGCTGCAAGCGCCGGAAATTGTAGCCCAGAGCTTCCAGATCGACGCGCAGTGTCGCCGCGTGGGGCCGCAGCGTCAGGTAGGGCACCAGCTGCTCGAGAGCAAACCGCCGCGCCCCTTTGAGCAGGACGGTCGAAAAGCGTAAATCCTCGGCCTGCAGGTCGGCCAGCAGGCGCGGCACGTCGGGCCAGGCCCGCAGACCGGGCAGCTCGGCTTGCAGGGCCGCACTGACCGGCCCTACGCCCAGCACCTGCCCCGCCCCGAAGCGGTCGAGGGCTTCGGCCAGCAGCTCGCGCTGCAGGGCTGGCAGGCGGTGCCCTTGGTGCTCCAGATCGCTAAGGATGACCACCCGGCGCGGATGGTCGCCATTTTGAGCCAGGTACGCCAGAGCGTGCCGCACCGAATGCACATCAGCGTTGTAGGCATCGTTCAGCAGGCTGATTTCGGGGTTGTCGGTGATGAGGGTCAGGCGCATCGAGACGGGCTGCAGGCGTTCGGCTGCCCGGGCCACATCCACCGGATGGGCCCCCAAATCGAGAGCCACAGCCAGGGCCAAGGCTGCGTTCTCGAGGGCCGCTGCCCCACCCACAGGCAGCCGGGCTTCAAACCTGCGTCCGGCCGTGTGCAATTCGATCTGCCAGCCGCCGGCGGGCAATTCGACAGCCTGCAGCCGCCAGCCCGTGGCCGGATCGGCTGTCCGTCCCACGCCCCGTACCGGCAGGCCGGCCAGCCGGTCGCCCAGCATGGGGTCGTCGGCCGTACACCAGAGCCGCTCGACCCCCACGAAGAGGCGCAGTTTTTCGCGGAGCTTGGCCATACGATCGGGAAAGCCCTCGTCGTGGGCATCGCCAAAGTGGGTCAATATGCCATGGGTAGGCTGGATGAGTTCGGCCAGCCGGGCCATCTCGCCGAGCTGCGAGATACCCGCCTCGATAAGCAGCAGGCGGGCATCGGTCGGGACATGCAGCAGAGCCAGGGCCACGCCCAGCTGGCTGTTGTAGCTGCCCGGGCTTTTGCCCACCAGGCCCCAGCTTTCGAGCAGGCTGGCCAGCCACTCCTTGACGGTCGTTTTGCCATTGGAGCCGGTCAGGGCCAGCACGGGGCAGGTGAAAAGGCGGCGGCGGGCAGCAGCCAGCTGCTGAAGGGTGGCCAGCGTGTCGGGCACCAGCAGCTGCACGGCATCGGGGGGCAAATCCTGCAGAAATCGTTCGACCAGAAAAGCACGCACCCCCTGCTGGGCAGCATGGGGAGCAAAGGCATGGCCATCGCGCTGGCCACGCAGGCAGGCAAAGAGCACACCCGCCGTCTGGGCACCGAGGCGGCGCGAGTCGAAAGCAAACTCGACGAGGGACGGGCCATCATCGACGACCGGGCCGTAGACGGCCGCACCAAGGGCGGCAGCCAGCTGGGCGGCCGTCAAGGGCCAATGAGAAAGGGACAGCACACGAAAGCCAGACCCATGAGGACCGACCCAAAATTAGGAGCAAACGCTGATTTACAGGCGAGCAAGCCGACCGCTGGTTTGGGTGTGCACAGTTGCTGACTGACCGTTTTCGATCCCCGAAAGCCGAATTTTCGCCACGTTTGACAGCTAAAAATGTGAAGCCGATTTTCTGTTTTAAGTTTTTTTTTAACTAGCTTTGAGTATGAACATGGCTGACCTTTTTGGACGCATCCAGCAGATGCAAAGCCAGATGCAGGACCTGCGCCAGCAGCTCGACCAGACCATCCTCGAAGCCGAAACGGGCGGAGGACTGGTCCGCGTCGAAGCCACGGCATCGCGCCGCATCCTCAAGCTCCACATCGACCCCGAGGTATACAAAGACCCCGAAATGCTCGAAGACCTGGTCTGCGCTGCCGTCAACAAGGCCATCGCCGCCGCCGATGAAAAAGCCCAAGCCGAAGTTGCACGCCTGACAGGAGGCATCCTGCCCAACCTGCCGGGCCTTGACCTGAGCAAATTCGGCCTCTAAACCTGCCGTGCAGCCCCTGCCCGCTGTTACGGCCGTGCTCGTCGCCTGGAACGGGCGGCACTGGCTCGCGCAGTTCCTGCCCGCGCTGGCCGCCACCCGCTGGCCCGACCTGCGCCTGCTGGTCGTAGATAACGCCTCGACCGACGGAACGGCCGACTGGCTGGACGCCCACTGGCCTGCGGTCCGCGTCATCCGCCACGCCGTCAACGCCGGCTTCGCTCAGGGCAACAACCTGGCCCTGCCCCACGTCGATACCCCTTACCTCGCTCTGGTCAATACCGACCTCGAGGTTACACCCGACTGGCTCGGCCCACTGGTCGAAGCCCTGGAAGCCGACCCCCAACTGGCAGCCGTGCAGCCCAAAATCCGCAGCCACCGCGACCGCCAGTTCTTCGACTACGCCGGTGCGGCTGGGGGCCTGCTCGACCGCTGGGGCTACGCCGCCTGCCGTGGCCGTCTCTTCGATACCGTGGAACCAGATGCCGGCCAGTACGATGAACCCGCGCCGGTTTTCTGGACCAGCGGGGCCTGCATGCTCGTGCGCACGGCAGCCCTGCACGAGCTGGGGGGCCTCTTCGAACCCTCGTTCTTCGCCCACTGGGAAGAAATCGACTGGTGCTGGCGGGCACAGAACGCAGGCTGGCGGCTGGCAGTGGTGCCCCGCAGCGTGGTCTACCACGTGGGAGGCGGTACTCTGGCCAGCGATTCGCCGCGCAAACTGCGCCTCAACCTGCGCAACAGCCTGCTGACCTACGTGCGCAATGCCCCGACCGGAACGGCCATCCGGTTGGTACTCGGACGGCTGGTGCTCGATGGCCTGTTCGCGCTGCGCGACCTGCTGCGGGGCCGCTGGCAGACGGTGGGAGCGGTACTGGCAGCCCATGGGGGCTTCTACGCCGGTTTAGGGGCAGCTCTTCGCTTTCGGCGGGGGCGGGGGCGGCGGCCCTTGGGCCAGCTGCAGGGCCTGTGGCAGGGCAGCCTGGTCTGGGCCTACTTCGGGCGGGGACGCCGCCGCTGGTCCGAGCTGGGCGGTCGCTGAGAATCGGGCCGCAGCCTGACTTGCAGGTGCAAGCCGACCGGGGGGATTGGCCAGTGCCACAGAAGCATGTAATCCGTTTTCTTAAGAAAAAAGAAAATAATGCAATAAAAAATTCTTTTTCTATTGCTAAAAGAATAAAAAAGTTAATTCAAGAAACACCGACCGAAAGCGGATATCGCATCCTGCAAACAAAAGTCCCGCAGAGAGGCCGCCTGCGGCGGATCTGTTCCCTGAGTCGCCGAACGGCTCACTCGGCCGGCGATCCGAAATCCTCCTTGCCCTCGAGGCGACCCGACCGGCTGTAACGGTACCACAGCCCGACTTTCCGGCCCTCGCGGTATTCGCCCTGTTCCATGAGGTTGCCGTTGCGCCAGTAGCTTCGGTAGTCGCCTTCGAGGCGGCCGTTGCGGTAATAGGCCCGTACGCGCGGCTTGCCGTTGCCGTAAGTCTCGGTGTAGGGGCCATCGGCATCGAGGCGGTTGACCAGTTCCTGACTCAGCTGCTGGGTTTCCAGCTCGTCGGCGGCGGCGGTGCTGTCGGGCTGGGCCGCTTCGTAGCGCAGGCTCAGTTCGAGGCCGTAGCCGCCGGCTTCCGAAGCCATTCGAATGCCCAAGGCCCGAAACGAGCGGGCATAGGCTTCGTTGCGACGCAGGTCGGCCACGGTGGCCGGACTCAGGAAGTCGGAGAGCAGGGGCATGAGCGGTTCGCTGGCCCCGTAGGCGAAGAGCTGGCCGCGGCTGCTGAGGCGGTCGGCCACCGCCTGAAACTCGGCCTGCCGGTCGAGGGTACGGCCCGCGGCGTGGTCGTCGAGGAAATCCTGCAGCGTCTCGAGCTGATTGCTGAAGACGACAAAATCGTCGACATAGGCAAAATAGGGCCGTTCGAACTTGGCGAAAAGCTT
>CALDDN010000014.1 GCA_937936615.1 uncultured Bacteroidia bacterium
AGCGGTGAAGCCCTGATGGGCAACAAAAACTTCGGCATCGATCCCGATGTCATTCACGGTTACGCCCAGGAAGTGGCCGCAGTCTGGAAACTGGGCGTCGAAATCGCCATTGTGATCGGCGGAGGCAATTTTTTTCGCGGCGTGGAAGGAGCAGCCCAGGGCATGGACCGCACCCAGAGCGACAACATGGGCATGCTGGCCACGGTCATCAACGGCCTGGCCCTGCAGAACACGCTCGAAAAAATCGACGTGCCCACGCGCCTGCAATCGGCCATCGAAATCCAGAGCGTGTGCGAGAACCTGATCATGCGGCGGGCCATCCGCCACCTGGAAAAAGGCCGCGTGGTGATCTTCGCCGCCGGGACGGGCAACCCCTACTTCACCACCGACACGGCGGCCACGCTGCGGGGCCTCGAGATCAAAGCCGAAGTGCTGCTCAAGGCTACCCGCGTCGACGGCATCTACACCGCCGACCCCGAAAAAGACGCCACCGCCACCCGCTACACCAGCCTGACCTTCGAACAGGTCATCACCGACAGGCTCAGCGTCATGGACATGACGGCCTTCACCCTCTCGGAGGAAAACCGCCTGCCCATCATCGTCTTCAACATCAACGAAACGGGTGCCCTGCGCCGCATCATCGAAGGCGAAGCCGTCGGAACGCTGGTACGCTAAGGTGCCACGTAAGCCAGCTTTGCTTAGATTTGAAGCCAAGCTCTTAGTTAAGACCGGATTCATGGAAAACGACCCCAAATCGATCGTCAAAGCTGCTGATGCCTCCATGCTCAAAAGCGTAGAGCATTTTGAAGACGAACTGAGCAAGATTCGGGCGGGCAAAGCCAGCCCCGTGATGCTCGACAGCGTCCGCGTCGAATACTACGGGGCAATGACCCCGCTCAACCAACTAGCCAACGTCTCGGCCCCCGATGCCAAAACCCTGACCCTGCAGCCCTACGACCGGAGCCTCATCGCCCCGATCGAAAAGGCCATCATGGATGCCAACCTGGGCTTCACGCCCCAGAACGACGGCATCCAGATTCGCATCAACCTGCCGCCCATGACCGAGGAACGGCGCAAGCAGCTGGTCAAACAGATCAAAGACGAAACCGAAAAGGCGCGCGTGGCCCTGCGCAACATCCGCCGCGAAGCCAACGAAGCCGTCAAAAAACTGACCAAAAGCGGCGTCTCGGAAGACGAGGTCAAGGCCGCCGAGGCCGACATCCAGAAACTGACCGACAAACACATCGCCACCGTCGAAAAAATCACCGCCGCCAAGGAACAGGAACTCATGACCGTCTGAGCGGTCGCCATTGCGCCATGCCCCGCATTCTGATCATCGACGACGAACGGAGCATCCGCTCCACGCTGCGCGAAATCCTCGAATTCGAGGGCTACGAGGTCGACGAGGCCGCCGACGGTCAGGAAGGCCTCGACAAGCTGCGCCAGAGCCGCTACGACATCGCCCTCTGCGATGTCAAGATGCCCCGCCTCGACGGCCTCGAAGTCCTCGAAAAAGCCGCCGAACAGCGCATCGACACGCAGTTCATCATGATCTCGGGCCACGCCAACATCGATACCGCCGTCGAAGCCACCCGCAAAGGAGCCTTCGACTTCATCGAAAAACCACCCGACCTCAACCGCCTGCTCGTCTCGATCCGCAACGGCCTCGACAAGTCGACCCTCGTTACCGAGACCAAAGTCCTGAAGCGCAAGGTCAGCCGCGTGCGTGAGATCCTGGGCGAGTCCGAAGCCATCGTCCGCATCCGTGAGACCATCGACCGCGTCGCCCCCACCGAGGCCCGCGTGCTGGTCACGGGAGCCAACGGATCGGGCAAAGAACTGGTCGCCCGCTGGATTCATGAGAAAAGCCCCCGCGCCGATCATCCCCTCGTCGAGGTCAACTGCGCGGCCATCCCCGCCGAGCTGATCGAAAGCGAGCTCTTCGGCCACGAAAAAGGAGCCTTCACCAGTGCCATCAAGCAGCGCATCGGCAAATTCGAACAGGCCCACAACGGCACCCTCTTTCTCGACGAGATCGGCGACATGAGCCTGGCCGCCCAGGCCAAAGTCCTGCGGGCACTCCAGGAACACAAGATCACCCGCGTGGGCGGCGACAAGGAAATTCACGTCAACGTACGCATCATCGCCGCCACCAACAAAGACCTGAAAAAGGAAATCGAAAAAGGCAACTTCCGCGAAGACCTTTACCACCGCCTGAGCGTCATCCTGATCCACGTGCCGCCCCTCAACCAGCGCAGCAGCGACGTCCCCATTCTAGCACGGCACTTCCTGCAGGAGCTGTGTCAGGAATACGGCTACCCGCCCAAGGAACTGAGCGATGAAGCCGCCGCCGCCCTCGCCCGCCTCGACTGGACGGGCAACGTACGCGAGCTGCACAACGTCATCGAACGGCTGGTCATCTTCTGCGGACCCCGCATCGAACTGGCCGACCTGCAGGCCTACGTCCTGCCCAACCAAGCCCAGCGAACCGATGCCCTCGCCAGCAGCCCCGAAGCCCCGACCGGCAGCCCCGAAGAAAATCCAGCCTTCGACTTCGACCGCTACAACAACCTGCAGCACTTCCGCGACGAAATGGAAAAAGCCTACATCGAACACAAGCTGCGCAAAAACAAGTGGAACGTAACGCGTACCGCCGACGAGATCGATATCCAGCGCAGCCACCTGCACAGCAAAATCGAAAAATACGGCCTGCAGCGCGACCGCGCCTGAATGCACTACTCCGGCCCGCCTTTTGCAATCAGTCTGCCATGCACCAGCTTTTAATCCTGCTATTGCTCGGGGCGACCCTGCTGGGCCCTGCGCCCCTGCACGCCCAAGACGTGGCCGGCAGCCGCGACCCCGACGGCCTGCCCCGCATGCCCGTCTACAAAATCGAAGCCTACGAAGTCGACGAACAGGGAAGCTACCTCTTCGACCTCGACGAGAACCAATCCAAAACCATCGAAGGCAAAAAAACCTACATCGAATACACCCTCAAAGCGGGAGCAACCCCCCCCACCAAATCCGAAATTTTTACCTACTACTTCAAAAAAGTAGAAGAAATCGGCGGCACAGTGCCCTTCGAAGACCTGAACGACAACATGGCCACCCTGCACTACCAGCGGGGCGGCAAGCAAAAGTGGTGCGCTCTGAGCATCTTCGACGAAGGAGCCACCGTAACGCTGACCCTCATCGAACCTTGAGCATTCACCGACGGCACGGCGGCGCGTCCTTGTTCAGGACATCGGTTTTACGGAAAGCGGCCGCAGGCTGCCGGCGGCCCAGGGCCTGAGGCAGCACCCAGTGCTCGACCAGCTCAAAAAGCGCGTCGTCCGAAGCCTGCAGCACCGATCCGGCAAACCGGTCTTCCAGTTCCCGCAGCCGGTCGAGGTCGCAGGGGGCCAGCTTGCGGGCAACAGCCAAGGCCCCCAGCGAATCGATGGCTGCCGGTTTGACCCCCGGACGCAGGCGCAGTTCGATCACCCGTCCATCGTCCAGGCGTTCGATCCAGAACAAAGCCCCCAGCGAATCCGAAACGATGAGCGTACCGTAGGGACTGCGTCCGCCCGTCAGGTACTGAGCCGCATCGACCAGACAGGGCGATGGTCCCGTCCAGCAGCGCAGATTCGTGCGGTCGATGGGGTCCTGGGGGTAGAACCGGAGCAGGGCGTAACGCAAGGCCCGGTAGCCCAGCACCAGCCCGTCGCACGAATGGCCGTGCAGGCGCACCAGGTCTTCGTAAGCGATCTGCTGCTCGTGGCCCAGGCGGCCCTTCGAGAAATCGGTATCGACCACGCGTACCGGAGGCAGCCCCTGCCCCCGCACAGGCTGCGCCAGCCCGAGCAGGGCAGCCAGAAAAAGAAGCAGCTTCAGACCCATTCGAGCGAAATGGCCAGGTAATAGGTGCCTGCCAGCAGGAACGCAACGCCCGTCAGGCGGCGCATCCACCGTTCGGCCCGCTGGATGGCGTTGAAGACCCGGCCCACGCGGGCAGCCCCGTAGGCCAGCAGCACCGCAAACAGGATGACGGGCAAGCCCGTACCCAAGGCATAGACCGGCGGCAGGATCAAGCCCGACGCGCTGCTTACCGTCAGGGGAATGAGCATGCCGAAATACAGAAATCCGCTGTAGGGGCAGAACGCCAGCGCAAATAGCAGCCCCAGCACCAGCGCGGCCCCCAGTCCGTTGCGTCCCAAGCGGGCCGTCAGCCGGCTTTGCCAGCCACTGCCCAGCCCCCCCGTCGGAATCCAGTTGAAGGCACCGAGCAGGGCCAGGCCGGCAATCCAGAAGACCGGCACGAGCAGGTAGGTGCTCGACTGACCCAGCAGGCGGGCGACCTCGAACTTGCTGCTGCCCCAGAAGATCAGCAGCGCAACGCCGACGTAGGTCAGAGCACGCCCCAGCGTATACGACAGGCCCTGAAGCAGCACCGCCCGCCGGCTGCTCAGGTTTTTGGACAGGTAAGCCGTTGCCGTGAGGTTGGTGGCCAGCGGGCAAGGGCTGATTGCCGTCAGCAGGCCCAGGGCAAAAGCCGCCAGAACGGCGGCTTCGCCCTGCTGTGCCCAGGTGTTCAGTTGGTCGATCATGGCTCGGTCGGGATGGGCAAACCGGGTTTAGAGGTGTTTTTTCAGCTCGGCTGTCAGTTTGGCCTGAAAGGCTTTGCGGTCGTGCGCATTCATGAAGGCCATCGAAGTGAGGTCGATGGGGGTGCGCTTGTTGCCCTGGTGCACGATCAGCACGAGGGCCGTACCGGTTACCTCCAGTTCGCGGACGAGCTTGGCGTTGGCTTCGGCCTCGGCATCGAGCAGCTGAAAGGTGATGCGCCGCGACTCGAGCTCGCGGCTGAAATTTTGCTTGAGCGTTTCGCGCGTCAGTTCCTCGATCGTCAGGCAAGTGCGGCAGCGGTGCTTGCCGTGAAAATCGAGTACTTCGATGGTGGGCGGGTCGCCGGCAGGGGCCATCGCGACCGATACGCTGGCCAGAATCAGACACAGGCCAGCTGCAAAAAACAATCGCTTCAACATATTTTAATTAATAATCAATTAATTGTGAGGTATGAATTCAGAGTAACCAGTTGAAAAAAAAGCCTAAAAGGATGATCATGAAAGCCACGACGCCGAAGTAGAGCAGGATCAGCCGCAGGCTCATGACTTTTTTGAGCAGAATGCCTTCGGGGGTCGAAAGCCCCACGGTCGACATCATGAAGGCTAGTGCCGTACCCAGAGCCATGCCCTTCTGAACAAACACCTGAATGACGGGCACAATGGCGGCGGCGTTGGCGTAGAGGGGCACCGCCAGCACCACGGCCAGCGGCACGGTCCACCACCGGTCGGCCGAAAGGTACTGCGCAAAGAAATCGTCGGGCACATAGCCGTGCATCGCCGCCCCGATGCCGATGCCGATCACGACATAGAGCCAGACTTTTTTGACGACGGCCAGTGCCTCGGCCCAGACCCCGCGCAGGCGGTCGGCCAGCGGCTCGGAGGGAGTATCGGCCTCGCCGGGGGGCTGAATCTTGAGCTGCTGCACCCAAGGCTCGAGCCAGCCTTCGAGGCGGAAGCGGCTCAGAACCATGCCGCCAAGCGTGCCCACAATCACCCCGCTGCCGCCGTAGATCAACGTAACCTTCCAGCCGAAGGACGAGAGAAACAGAGCCAGAGCCACTTCATTGACCAGGGGCGAGGTGATGAGGAACGAGAGTGTAATGCCTAAAGGAATGCCCCCGCGCACAAACCCCACAAATAGTGGCACCGACGAGCACGAACAAAAGGGCGTTACGGCACCCAGCAAAGATGCCATCAGAAATTCGGCCCCGTACAGCTTGCGCCGCCGCAGGAAATCGCGGATGCGCCCGATGGGGAAGAACAGGTGCACCACCCCCATGAGCAGGCTGATGCCCAGAAGCAGGATCAGCACCTTGACCACGTCGTAGAAAAAGAAGTTCAAGGCCTGCCCCAGATGCGACTCGGCATCCAGCCCCAGCAGCCGGTAGACGAGCTGATCGGCCAGGTATTGCAGCCAGTCGAACATCAGCCGATCGCTTCTTTAAGTTGGTTTTCGGTGGGCACAACCCCGCTGAGCTTGACCTCGCCATCGACGACGAGCGCAGGCGTGCGCAGGATGTCGTACTGCATGATGCGCTCCATGTCCTCGACCTTCTCAATATCGAGCTCGAGGCCGGTTTTGGCGGCGTATTCCCGCACCAGGGCTTCCATGCGTTTGCATTTGGGGCAGCCGGGGCCTAAAATCTTGACTGATTTCATATACGTAGGTTTAAACAGATGTTGATGTGAATACGAATGCAAATTAAATACTCTTATCGTACTTTTACAATAATCGGCATCAAAAAAAAAGCTGACCTTCGTCAGCTTTTTGGGAGAGCCGGTGGTTCCCTATTCAAAGAGAGAAAGCACGGGAAACAGGCCCGAACCAGCATCCGCATGCACATCCCTCAAAAAACAACCCGGATAAGCTTTTTAATTTTTCAACTTAACTTCACGATAGACTGGTCAATTCAATTTTTAGAGCACAAACAGCATTCTGCCGCAATGGCCGTCAGACCCAATCGGGAACAGAACCGGACGGCAGCTCCTGGACATGCCTAACTTTGCATGCCAATGACCTACCGCGACTACGACCCCCGCGAATTCCACGGCCCGCTGACCGACCTGCCCGAACTGCTGCGCCTCATCGCCCTGTACTATGACCGGGGCTGGTGCCTGGGCACGGCCACCAACTTCTCGCTGCGGGCCGCCCAGGGCACGGCCTACCTCATCACCCGCTCGGGCATCGACAAGGGCCGCATCGGGGCCGCCGATTTCCTGTGGGTCGACCACACGGGCCGCCCCCTCGAGCCGCCCGATGCCCGCCCCTCGGCCGAAACAGCCCTGCACATCGTCATCTACCAGCGCGACGACTCGGCCCGCGCCATCCTGCACACCCACAGCCGGGCGGCTACCGTGCTCTCGCTGCACCATGCACCGGCGGGCGAACTGGTGCTGCAGGGCTACGAGCTGCAAAAAGGCCTGCGCGGCATCACCGATCACGAAACGGCCCTGCGCATCCCCATCTACCCCAACAGCCAGCAGATTCCGGCCTTGGCCGAGGACATCGGCCACGCGCTGCGCGACACACCCGACGCACCCCCCGCCTTCCTGCTCGCCGGTCATGGCCTCTACACCTGGGGCAGCAGCCTCGCCCAAGCCCACCAGCACCTCGAAGCCCTCGAGTTCCTCTTTGATGCGCACCTGACGCGGGTGCTCTACGGGGCGGCTCTGGGGCACTGAGGGATGGGAACGGGCGCCAGACTGCTGTTTCCAGAACCATGTCCTGCCCTGGGTACCGGCGGTGGGGCAGCCAGATTGGGGCCGGTAACCTTTGCCCCGCGCCGCCGCAGGCCGTAGCTTTGTCTCGCCATGTACACGTCCTACCGAACCCATACCTGCGGCGAGCTGTCGGCCCGCCAGATTGGCGAAACCGTATCGCTCTGCGGCTGGGTGCAGCGCGTGCGCGACCTGGGCCGCTTTGTCTTCGTCGACCTGCGCGACCGCTATGGCCTGACGCAGCTGGCCCTCAACGCCGAGCGCGACCCCAAGGGCTACGAGCTGGCCCGCAAACTGGGTCGCGAAACCGTCGTCCGAGCCACCGGACGGGTTCTCGAACGCGAGAGCAAAAACCCCAACCTGCCCACGGGCGAGATCGAAATCGAACCCTCCGACCTCGAAATCCTCGCACCGGCCCAGCTCCCCCCCTTTCTGATCGAAGACGAAACCGACGGCAGCGAGGAACTGCGCCTGCAGTACCGCTACCTCGACCTGCGCCGCCCTGTGCTGACGCGTGCCCTGACGCTGCGGGCTGCCACCGCCCGGGCCGTCCGCGAATACCTCGATGCCCAGCACTTCCTCGAAATCGAGACGCCTAACCTGATCAAAAGCACGCCCGAGGGTGCCCGCGATTTCATCGTACCCTCGCGCCTGCACCCGGGCAGCTTCTACGCCCTGCCCCAGTCGCCCCAAATCCTCAAGCAGCTGCTCATGGTTTCGGGCTACGACCGCTACTACCAGATCTGCAAGTGCTACCGCGACGAGGACTTCCGAGGCGACCGCCAGCCCGAGTTCACCCAGATCGACTGCGAGATGAGCTTTGTGCGCCAGGAAGACGTGCTTTCCATCTTCGAGGGCATGGTCAAATATGTATTCAAGAAAATACTGGACTACGACCTGCCGCCCCTGCAACGCCTGCCCTACGATGAAGCCCTGCGCCGCTACGGCACCGACAAGCCCGACCTGCGCTTTGGCCTCCCGATCACCGAGCTGGATGCCGCAGGCAGCGAGTTTCCGGTTTTCCGCGAGGCCCTGGCCCAGCCCGACGGGCTGGTGGCCGGTATCCGCGTGCCCGGTGCCGCCGACTGGACGCGCAAGCAGCTCGATGCCCTGACCGACTTCGTCAGGGAGCCGCACCGCGGCCTTCGGGGGCTGGTCTGGATCAAGTACGGAACCGATGGCAGCTGGAAATCCTCGATCGACAAGTTCTTTTCACCCGAGGGGCTGGCCCGCCTGTGTGCCCCCTTCGAACCGGCAGCGGGCGACCTGCTGCTCATCGCCGCCGACCGCACGTCCCGCGTGCGCAAGGCCCTGGGCGACCTGCGCAACCACGTCGCCCGTCAGGCCCAGCTCTTCGACCCCGCCAGCTGGTCGGTGCTTTATGTCGTCGATTTCCCGCTGGTCGACTGGGACGAGGAGAGCCAGACCTGGCAGGCCGCCCACCACCCCTTCGTCATGCCCCACGAGCACGACCTCGAGCGGCTCAGCTCCGATCCGGCAGCGGTACGCGCCCAATGTTACGACATGGTCATGAATGGCAACGAGATCATGAGCGGCAGCATCCGCATCCACCGCAGCGACATTCAGGCGCAGGTCTTTGAGCTGCTGGGCTTGAGTGAAACCGAGCAGCGCGAAAAATTCGGCTTCCTGCTCGATGCCTTCCGCTTTGGCGCACCGCCGCACGGGGGCTGCGCCTTCGGTCTCGACCGCTGGGTGATGCTCATGACGGGCGGGCAGACCATCCGCGATGTGATTGCCTTTCCCAAGAACAGCGCGGGCCGCGATATGATGCTCGACGCGCCGGCCCCCGTCGATGCCCAGGCCCTGCAAGACGCGCACATCGCCGTACGGGGGGAAAGCAACTAGGCACTCTTGCCCAGCTTGGCCAGCTCGGCATCGCGCAGGGGCCGGCGCAGGATTTTGCCCACATTCGATTTGGGCAGTTCGGCGATGAATTCGTAGTACTTGGGCCGCTTGTAGCCCGTGAGGTTTTCTTTACACCAGTCGGCCAGTTCGTCGGCCGTCAGGCTGCTGTCGCGGGCAACGACAAAGGCTTTGACGGCCTCGCCGGCTTCGCCGTCGGGAATGCCGATGGCGGCGGCTTCCAGTACCTTGGGATGGGCTACGAGAACATCCTCCACCTCGTTGGGGTAGACGTTGAAGCCCGAAACGAGGATCATGTCCTTCTTGCGGTCGACGATGCGGAAAAAGCCGTCGGGGTCCATCGTGGCGATGTCGCCCGTGTGGAGCCAGCCGTCGACCAGGGTTTTGGCCGTCTCGTCGGGCCGGTTCCAGTAGCCCTTCATCACCTGCGGGCCGCGGATGCAGAGTTCGCCCCGCTCGCCCTGGGGCACCTCCTGATTGTTGTCGTCGAGGATGGCACATTCGGTCGAGGGGATGGGCATGCCGATCGAACCGCTGCGTTCGCGTCCGTCCACGGGGTTGAAGTGCGTGACGGGTGAGGCCTCGGTCAGGCCGTAGCCTTCCATGAGCACGACCCCCGTAACCGCCCGCCAGCGTTCGGCCACCGCCGTCTGCAGGGCCATGCCCCCCGCTACCGTCAGGTGCAGGCTCGAAAAATCGAGCTGAGCAAAGCGCGGGTGGTTGAGCAGAGCATTGAACAGGGTGTTGACCCCTGTGATGCAGGTGAACCGCCACTTGCTCATTTCGTTGACGAAACCCTTGAGGTCGCGGGGATTGGTGATGAGCACGTTGAGGCCGCCGTACCGGGTGAAAAACCAGAAATTGACCGTCTGGGCAAAAATGTGGTAGAGCGGAATGGCGGTGATGATGATTTCCTGACCGGGCTTGAGGCGGTTGCCGATCCAGCCAGCGATCTGTTCGACGTTGCTCACCAGATTGCCGTGGGTGAGCATCGCGCCTTTGGCTACGCCGGTCGTCCCGCCGGTGTACTGGAGCAGGGCCAGCGAGTCGGGCGTCAGTTCCACGGGGTGGAAGGTGCTGTGCTGGCCCAGCTTGAGGGCCTGCTCGAAGGGCGTTACATAGGGCAGATGATAGGGCGGCACCATCTTCTTGAGGTAGCGTACCACAAAATCGGTGATCAGCCCCTTGAGGAAAGGCAGCAGGTCGGCAATCCGCGTAACGATCACGTGCTTGATCTCGGTTTTGGGCAGCACCGTTTCGAGCTTGGAGGCAAAGTTGTCGAGAATGACAATGGCTTTGGCCCCCGAATCGCGAAACTGATGTTCCATCTCACGCTCGGTGTAGAGCGGGTTGGTATTGACGACCACCAGACCGGCTTTCAGCGCGGCGATCGTCGCAATGGGCAGGGCCAGCAGGTTGGGCATCTGAATGGCGATACGGTCGCCGGGCTGCAACGTGGTGTGTTTCTGGAAAAAAGCCGCTAGCTGCGTGGAGAGCTTGTCTACTTGAGCATAACGCAGGATCAGGCCCAGGTTGGCGAGGCAGGGCCGCCCGCCAAACTGCCGGACGCTCTCACTCCAGAGGTCTACCAGGCTGTTGAGCCGGTGCGGGTCGATTTGGGCCGGAACCCCTACGGGGTAATGCTTGAGCCAGACAGGTTCCATGACTAGGATACAGGTTTGAATAAATTTAATTAACAAAAGCCGATAAATCATAAAATTAAACCTTGGAAGGCAGAACGCCAAGTACGCGGGCGTGTATTCGTTCGGCTGACCAGCCGCATCCTGCGCCTGAAGAGGGAGGCTTCGCGGATGGCCTGTTCCGGAGCAAGCAGTAAGTCAATGCCCTACGGAAGGCAGTCTCGATTTTTATGCCCAGCCAGTGACTGAGGCGGCCGACTGGCAAAGCTCTTTGCACAGGGCTGACGATGCCGGCTCAGGTTCGGCTCGAGGCTGCCGACGCGACCCCCAGGTACCGGGTGGCGGCAAGGCTCTGCAGCTCGTGGCCCGTGTCAACGAGCACCTGCACCCCCAGCGGATCGAAGAAACGACGCAAATCCTCGACCCACGGGCCATGATCGACCGTAACAACCTGCAGGGCCGGCAGGTAACGCTTTTTGATTTTCTGAAAAACGAAGCGGCGGCTGGGCCAGCGGCCCAAGCCCGCCACCAGACCTGCGGACTCGCCCCGCTGGGCAGCGGCGCGAATACGCTGGTCGTTGCGGTAGGCACGGGCCAGGTAACGCCTGCGCAGGGGGTGGTCGGCCTGAAACTGGCGGGCCAGCAGCTGGCAGAATTCCTCCAGCCAGACCCCGCTGGCTACCAGCACCGTAATCCGCTGCTGGCGCAGCTGCTGGAGTACGGTCGTACCATGAGGCGGAGCCAGGATCAGGCGATCGGCCACGCGCAGGGGCCAGTAGATCCCCAGGCCCACGGCCCAGCCCTGCCATTCCTGTGCCACGGTCAGCACCCGCGGACGGGCGGGCCAGGCACGCACCGTGGCCAGCTGTGCCCGCAGCCACTGCATGCGTTCGCCACGGCTCAGCTCGCGGACCACACAGCGATCGTGAGCCGTTTCGACCCAGCGTAGCGAGGGGCTGCCGGCAGCAGGGGCCGTTTTTTGGGTTTCGACCTCGGCCAGGTGCTCGCGCCACCAGTTTTTACCCACAAAGAGGGCAGCCTCGAGGGTGGTCAGGCGGTCGTTTTCCTGAAGGCGGTCGCCCCGATCGGTGTTGCAGACCAGATGCAGGGGCTGGGTCAGCGCATCGAGCCAGCTTCGAAACTGAGTATAAAAGCGGTAGTCGGCACAGTAGTAGAAGCGGGCTTCCGTTTGGCGGACCAGGTCGCGGAGCTGACTCTCGGGCTGGCGGGGGTCGAAGGTCAGACTCAGGCCGCCAGCGAGCTGGATGCTCATTTCGATGGCCGGAAACCAGACATCGGAGGCACAGAACAGCACGACGGCTTCGCCCGTTCGCAGGCCGCGCAGCATCCAGTAGGCGGCCAGGCAGTGGGCGGCGGCATTGAGTGCCTTGAGGCTCAGGCCGGCACGGCTGCCGGCGGCATAGAGCACGGGCCGCTCGGCCGGCACTTCGGCCAGAAGCGTTTGCCACCACGTGGCAGGGTGTTTTATCGGAGCGTCGAGTCCCGTATGCCGCATCGTCCATGCCAGCCTGCAGGCGGCCCAATCAGGGTCTAAGATTACGCAATTTTAGTCAATGGGTACCGCCCGCGGACCTGCCCCGCTCGGGCCGACGGAATCCGTGACATGCCCAAAAGGCAAATACAGACTCGTTGTTTTGTTAAATTTTTTAGTACAAAAATTTAGCCAAAAAACAATTAATCATCAAAAAAGATCAATAATCAATTTTTAATCAGGGAATGGCCAGCAGGGTAATCAGCCCCGCCACCATCAGGTACTTGAGCAGGCGGCTCAAGAGGCCGTAATCGGCGGGCTTGCGGGCCTGGCGCAGCAGGCGGGCCACCCGCAGCAGGGGTACCTGCACCAGCATCATGGACAGGAGCACATAGACCCGTAGATTCTGTTCGGCCAGCACCCAGTGCACGAAGTAGGGCGCGTTGCAGGCCAGCAGCAGCAGCCCCAAGCCCACCCAGAGCACCGACCGGGTCTGCTTGACCCCTACGAGGATCGGCAGGGTCTGCAGTCCATGCTCCAGGTCGCCGGGTAAGTCCTCCACATCCTTGCAGACCTCACGGATGAAGGTAATGAGAAAAGCCAGGATCATGCCCCAGAGGTGCCCCATCTTGAGGTGAGCCAGCAGCCCGCCGGCCAGCACCACCGCCGCCGTGAGGGCCGCAATGACCAGGTTGCCAATCACGGCCTGCCGTTTGAAGAGCCGGGCATAGTAATAGAGGGCACCGATAGCCCCCACGTTGAGCAGCTGGAACTTGAGCGGCAGAGCCAGCGACACGAGCAGAGCCACCCCGTTGACCACAAAATAGGCCGTCATGACTTTTTTGGCCGAGATGTATTTGCTCACCCGGACGGCGTGGGGCTTGTTGATGCGGTCGATGGCCAGATCGGCCACGTCGTTGATCCAGTAGCCGGCGGACATGATGCCCAGCAGCAGCAGCAGCTCGGTCCAGAAGACCGGATCGAAAACAAAATCGAACTGGAAGAGATACGATATATAGGCGGAAAAGCTGAAAGTCAGGCCCGCGATCAGCAGGTTGACGGGGCGGGCCAGCCAGAAAAGGTGGCCGAGATCGGCGGGGCGCAGCATGGTTGCCGCTCAATTTACGAAATTGCCGGCAGCCCATGCCCGACGACCGCCTCCGCCCCAAGAAACGCCTGGGGCAGCACTTCCTGCGCGAACCGGCCACTGCCGCCCGCATCGCCGCCCTGCTGCGGCCCCGTCCCGAGGAGTCGATCGTCGAAGTGGGGCCGGGCGAAGGCATTCTGACCCGGCATCTGGCAGCCCTCGGTGCTCCCTGCCTCATGGCGGTGGAGTACGATGCGGCTGCTGTCGCACTCCTGCAGCGGCAGTCGTGGCCGGGCGGCACGCGCATCGTGCACGCCGATTTTCTGGACTGGCCCCTGCCGGCAGGCAACGCTCCCTGGGTCTGGGCCGGCAACCTGCCCTATCAGATCACCTCGCCCATTCTCTTCCGGCTGCTGGCCGAGCGCGAGCAGGTTCGACGGGCCGTCTTCATGATGCAGCGCGAAGTGGCGCAGCGCATCGCCTCGCCGCCCGGCACGCGCGAAAGTGGCATCCTGAGCGTGCTGCTGGGAGCCTGGTACCGCATCGAAACAGGCTTCGACCTGGGACCGGAGGCCTTCCGACCGCCGCCCAAAGTCTGGAGCCGCGTCATCGCCCTGGAGCGGCGATCCGATGCACCGCCGGTCGATTTCGCAGCTCTGACGGCGGTCGTCAAAGCCGGCTACGGGCAGCGGCGCAAGCAGCTGGCCAACGCCCTGCGGCCCCTGGCACTGGAACTGCCCCCGGGTTGGGCTGCCCTCCGGGCCGAAAATCTGATCCTCGATCAATGGCTCGCCCTGGCGGAGCAACTGGCGGCGCGGGGCCACAAGGCATATTCCGACTCGGTGTGCTTCGACGACGAGTAGCAAATTTTAAGTCAAAAAACAGAAAAATAAGCTACATAATATTTTTTAAAGCACTTATTGTTTTTTAAAAAAATTGAATATAAGTATACGGGGCGGGTTGAACCAAGCCTGCATTGCGGGCAATCAATAATTTCATCTTCAATCTTTTTTCAGCCTGCCTGGATTGATTCCGTCCTGCAGCCCGCCAGCGATCGCCTATTTTTGCTGAAGAATTAAGTGTAAATAATTTTCATTAGGAACCATCGGACGCAGCAGCGAAGCTATACCCCGCAAATCCAGTCCACGTAGCGATCGGACCAGGCCGCTGTCGACCAGGCGGCGACGACATCGTCGCGACCCTGCCGACCCAGACGCAGGCGCAGGCCGGCATCGTCGATCAGGCGGCCCAGTGCCTCGACCCATTCGGCGGAGGTCTGCGCCCAAAATCCGTTCTGACGCGGACGAACAATCTGGCAGTTGACGCCCACGGGCGAAACCACTGCCGGTGCCTCGAAGGCCAGGTAGGTCAAGGCTTTGAGGCCGCACTTGCCCCGCGTCCAGGGCGTGTCGGGCAGGGGCATGAGGCCGATGTCGAAGCGGGCCAGAGCCGCCAGTTCGGCCGCCACCGACCAGGCTTCGCCCTGCAGGCCGAGGCTGGCAATGCTGACGCGCTCATCGCCGAGGAGTTCGAACCGCACGCGGTCGCCGTACCGGTCTTTGATGGCTTCGAAGGCAGGCAGGGCATGCAGGAAATGGCTGACGGTGGTAGGGCTGCCACTCCAGCCAATGACCACGGGTAGGGCGGGATCGGGCTGGCGGGGGGTGGGCCGGCGGTAAATGTCGGTATCGACGGTCGTAGGCATGACGCGCACCGCGGGATTGAGGCGGCGGGCTTCGTGGGCCAGGTAGTCGTTGCCCGCCAGCACGAGGTCGGCCAGGCGGATGAGGTCGTAGGTTTTTTCGGGGCGTTTGAGCCAGGCCCAGCGGCGGTTGGCGGCCGAGACATCGCGCAGCCAGAGGCTGTCGTCGAAGTCGTAGATGAGGCGGCAGCCCCGTTTTTTGAGGCCTCGCTCGAAGAAGGCCCCCCCCACGGGAAAGGCCTCGCGGTGGATGAGCACCCGGCTGCCGTCGGGAATGCTGCGCAGCTGGCGGCGGCGGCGGTGTGCCAGACGCAGCAACAGGCGGGCCTTGGCGGCAGGGCTGGCCCGCCCGTAGAAGAGGCGATCGTCGGCCGCGTCGAGCAGGGGCAGCCAATGCAGAGTCAGGCCGACCGCTTCGAGGGCGGGGGCGTACTGCTCGCAGCGGTAGCGTTGGCTGGGGGCCCGGCCCGGGCGGTGGGGCACAACCAGCCAGAGCGCATCGGAAAGGAACATGGCTTCACTCGCTGAGCTGGACATCGACGGGCGTGCCCCACATGCGGAAGCTGAAAACGGGAACGGCCCGCAGGCGTGCCCGCAGCTGCTGGCCCTCGTGCTGCAGGTCGGGGGGCAGGCCCGATACCGGCTCGTAACGGGCACCGTCGGGGCCAATGAGGCCCCAGAAGCCCCCCTCCAGGTCGACCCATCGGACGGTCAGTTCCAGCTCGTCGGAAGAAATGGGCATGTGCTCAGTAGTCCTTGAGGATGACTTGCTTCAGTTGCTGGAACTCTTCTTCGGAAAGAAGGCCGGCATCGCGCATGGCGGCCAGTTCCTGCAGGCGTTGCAGGACGTCGTCGGAGGGGTTGCCGCTGCGCCGTTCGCTTCTGTTTTTCCGGAGGTTCTCGGCATACGATTTACCCTTTTCGAACTGCTGGCTGAAGAGGTCGGCAAAGCGTTTGGGGTCGAAATCGAAACGGGTGCCGCCCGATTCGTAGTGGGTTACCATGACCTGCCCCAGCGCGTAGGTGCTGGCCCCCGACATGACGGCCATCGAGACGCCCCCCAGCAGGCTGCCAATGCCCGGCACGAGCTTGAGGGCACTGGCCCCCACCCGGGCGGCCAGCCCCCCGGCCAGTGCCCCCACCCAGGCGCGGGCACTGCTTTCGGAATAGTCCTTGCCGTAAACCTCCGAGAGGCGGTGAATCATGTTGAGCTGGGTACCTGTAACAAGGGCCACATCCACTACCGGAAGCGGAACGGCCCCCATGCCCATGCTCAGCAGGACGTGGTTACGGATGATGCGGTCGATTTCGTCCTGTTTTTCTTTCATGGGAATCAAATCCATAGCGGGGCGGTTGGAATGTAGCGAATATACGAAAAGCCAGTGGGCTTGGGGCGGCCGATTTTCATTCCGATTTGATACCAACAAAAATGTCGAAATGATTCGCCATTTGCACCAGCTTCGTAAACCGATTGGGCTAATCGTGTGTTAATTCCAGTATACCATGACGCTAATGCGTTTTACCTTCCTTGGGTGCCCCCCCCAATCACGTTTATTTGTTAATCGCTATCGAAACACCAAGCCTCCATGTGCGCTTTCTCACCATCTGAGTGGTTCGACGAGTCGGAGCTGCAGGACATCATCGCGCTGCTTGAACAGCAGCTCCAGCAGCCCGTACGCATCGATCTGTTCCGCCATTACCCCCAGGGCGTCTCGGACCCCGAGCATGCCCGCTTAGTCGAACTAGGCGAACAGACCGAGCAGATCGTAGGCCAACTGGCCCGCCTCTCGGATTTGCTGACGCTGCACGTTCACGACTTTGAGGGCAGTACCGAGCTGCGCCGGCAGCTCAAGGTCGATAAAGCCCCGGCCCTGCGGCTGAGCAGTGGCCGAGACTACGGCCTGCGCCACTACGGCGTGCCCTATGGCTACAACTTCGCGGCCTTTCTCAATTCGCTGATCGATGTCTCGCAGGGCAGCACCGACCTGAGTGAAATAACCCGCACGACCCTCCACCAGCTGCCCGCCGAAGTGTTCATTCGCGTTTTTGTCGGTCCAAGCTGCCCTTTCTGTCCCATTGCGACACATTTTGCAGGTCAGTTTGCCCTCGAAAGCGACCGCGTGTTCTGCGAGGCTATCAACACGGCACAGTTTCCCGAACTGGTCGATCAATACGGCATCCGCGCCCTGCCAACGGTGCTGGTCAACGATTCCTACCGCTTCGTCGGCCTGACCACCGAAGATCAGTTCCTGCAGTACATCGTGCGTTCTGTTCAGGAGGCCCCGACTCAGGCCCCCCAGCGGGGCTGATTTTTTTTGCAACCCGGTTGCAATTCAAGTCGGAACGGACTATATTTGCCCACCATGCGTAAGTTGGGCACATTCGCCAAGCCTTGGACAGCCCTGCTGCTGGTGCTGGCCTTCGTGCATGCCTGGACCCCACGGGCACTCTGGCACTGGCACGACTGCGGCAGCACGGGCAACGCCCTTACCCAAGGCTGTGCGGCCAGTTGTACGCATGTCGCCGACTACTCGCTTTCATCCCTCCAGACCTCGGCAACGGCGGTCTGGGCTTCGGTCCCTGATAGCGACTGCGATTTCTCGTTCAGCGGTCTGCATCTGCCCCCGCTCGGGCCTCTGAGTTGGGGCCTGCTGGTGCTTCTGGCACTGGGCAGGCTGCGCCTTGGCAGCCTGCAACCGGCTTGGCTCGTGCCGGTCGCAGCACCCGCACGCACGGGCCGTGCCCCACCCCGCGGCTGCTAAGCCGCATCTCCGCATCCCGATAGGGACAAGTCTGCAACAAGGCGTACGTGCAAGCTGTGCGGAGCTTGGCCCTTGGTAACATGCCGTGAACCAGGAACAGCTGTTTGCGGAGCAGACCGGCAGCACATCCATGTTTGTTTCTGCAATCCTGGATCGATCCATGACTCATTAAATTCTATTCAATTAATCCCCTTATACCTCATGTTCATTCCTAAAATCAAATTAAGTCTGCTTGGCTTGCTCGCATTGGCAGTCGTGGTGTCCGCCTGCAAAAAGGACGATGACAAGAAAGAGGACCCCGCCCCGCCCGATACCACCAAACCGGTAATTCAAGTTCAGACGCCCGCCAACAACAGTACGATAGCCGCCGGCGAGGTGCTGCGCCTTTCACTGGTCGTTACCGACAACCGTGAGCTGGGAGAGCTTAAAATCGACCTGCACGATGCTTTTGACGGCCACACGCACGGCAAAACCGGCGGAGTCTTCGCTTTTGAAAAAATTATCCGCCTCGAAGGCCAGCGGCAGGAAATCACCGAAAACATTCCTATACCAGCTGATGCCCTGGCCGGCCCCTATCACTTGATTATCCGAGCCACCGACCGCGCCGGCAACCAGGCCGATTTTGTCGAAATCGACTTCAACATCACCAGCCCCAGCCAGCCCGTCATCAAGTCGCTGACCGTCAACGGCAGCGGCCGGGGCCATGTTCACCTGTCGATCCCCCAGAATGGCAATTCGGTTCAGGCCGCCGTTTTAGGAGAATTTGAGGACAGCGACGGCCTCAAGGAAGCCAGGCTCAAGCTCGTCGAGGGTGCCCACGCCCACAAGCGGGCCGATCACGATCACCACCTTTGGGAAAGGGAATTCCAGTTTGGCAGTGCCAAAACGGCTACCATCGACGTTAAAATCGACCTGTTAAAAGAATGGCTCGAAGGCAAGGATGAGGCCGAATTCGAGCTTGAACTTACCGTCATCGATGTGATCGGCCACCACACCGAGCGTAAAGTCGAACTGCACGTCGAGCAGGCCAAGTAAAGTAAGATAAGCAACAAACGACTGTGAATCAGGGTTTGGCGGCCGGAGGAGCAATCTTCCGGTCGCTTTTTTTTTTGAAAAGAACAAAGAGAGAAGGAATAAGAAACAAGCCCCCTCAGTCGGCCCGCAACCGGTCGATGGGCAGAGTAATGGTAAAGCAGGTACGCCCCGGTTGCGACTCGAATTCGATACGGCCCTTGTGGTTCTGGACGATCTTCTGAACGAGATAAAGCCCCAAGCCGCTGCCTTCGCCCTCCTGCTTGGTGGTGTAGAAGGCCTCGAAGATGCGCTGCTGTATTTTCTCGGGAATGCCCGGGCCATTGTCCTCGATTTCGACGACGAGCCAGCCGCCACGGCGACGGGTGCGCACCACGACGCGGCCCTGAAAGCGAAGAGCGTCCATGGCGTTTTCGATGAGGTTGGCCCAGACCTGGAGCAGCTGTTCGGGGAAGCAGTCGAAATCGAAGGAGACCTCGGGATCGAGGTGGGTTTCAAAGCTCAGCCCCTCGTAGTCCATGTCGCGGTAGGTCTGCACCAGTTCCTCGAGCTGGGCGTTGAGATCGATGCGGCCCGGAATCTGGGAGGTATGGTCGTCGGTAAAACTCTTGTAGGCCAGTACGGCCGTGCGGGCCTTGGCCACCGAGCGGGCAATGTTGCGCACGTTGCGCAGCATGATGGCAATGGAGGCCGCCGTTTCGATGATGAAGAGGTTTTCGGGGTGGCGCAGCAGGGGCAGAAAAGGCTCCAGCTCGTCGTGCAGGCCCAGGCGGGTGAGGTCGCGGGCCAGGCGGGTGAGGTTGCTGTAGACGCGCAGCTCTTCGAGGCGGGCCGTGAGCTGGCGGCGCACCCCCCGCTCGGCCGCGGTCGAGAGCTCCTGATCGTGGTGCAAGGCCCGATCGACCAGCGCAAAAAAGAGATCGACCTCGGTGCCCGAAAGCAGCTGAAAAAGCTGGGGCAGGCGGCGCAGCAGCTCGGGCATGCCGTGGTTGAGGTTGACGGCTGCCGCGTTGATCGCCCCGATGGGGGTGTTCAGCTCGTGGGCCATGTTGGTAACCAGACGGCCCAGAGCCGTCAACTTTTCGGCCTGCACCACTTCTTCCTGCGTCGCCTTGAGCTCCATGAGGGCACCACGCACCTCCAGGTTGCGCAGCAGCAGCTCTTTTTCGCGGCGGTTGAGGCTGTCGTTGCGCTCAATGAGGTCGGCTTGGGCCGCTTTGAGCTCCATGAGGGCACCGCGCACCTCCAGGTCGCGGATCAGAAGCTGGCGCTCGCGCTCCGAGAGCAGGTCGGCAGCGGGATCGGAGGGATTGGTCGGTTCGGTCATCGGGCGTAAGGAGTTTCGTCCGGTCTTCCAAAATACAGGCCAAAGCCGCCGCCACAACGGCTTTACCTAAATTTAACATGGCCCGGGCAGTCCCCCCAAGGCCCGATCCGCGTCGCTTCCGGATGCGGAACCGGCTGGGGCCGTGGGATCGGGTGAGCCGATCTCCGATTCGGGCTCCCGTTCACTCTTCCTGCAGCACCGTGGCGTAAGCCGAGGCGTTACTGGGGTCGAGCTGAGTCATGATCTGTACGAACCGCTGCTTGTCCTGTGGGTTGGCCCGCCGAAAGATATTGATCAGCTCGTTGGACTGCTGGTTGGCTTTGGTGTCGAGGAACAGGCGCGTGATGGCCAGGTTTAAATTCTGGTTGGCCAGCCGCTCCATCAGGACGAGAGCTTCGAGGACGGCCGCCCGACCCGTATTTACATCTTCGGCCATTTTGTCGAGGCCCTCGCGGTGGTAGCGGTAGTAGACCTCGTGAATGGCCTTGTAGCTGTTGTTACGCATGTTTTCGACGAGCCAGTAGCGGTTGAGGCGGCCGCCGCCCTCCATGGCCGTCCAGCCCGGCTCGTTGTTGGCCGCTGCCAGGTTGAGCTGGTTCTGGGCCTTTTCGAAAAACACGTCTCCGCCCTCAAGGCTGAAAGTGTCGTAATCGAATCCCAGAATCATGTACGCATAGAAGTTGAGCAGGCAGGCCAGATTGCTCGTAAACGATACCTCCGAAAACTGAAGCTGCTGGAACTGCACGTAATTGAAACGGGCATCCTTGTCCATGAAGTTGAAAATGACCGTCTCGTAAGTGCTGTTGTAGACCGGTCGGACGGCCCGTACCTGGATGTTGGCCGTATACTGGTCGCCCGCGGGCATACCATTGAGAATAATCGAGATGTCGCAGCGGATGCGTTCGGCCCCCTCAAAAACATGGTCCGTGAATTTGGTGCGGTTCATGTACTCGAAGAGGTCCTTGCGCATGTTTTCGAAAAGCATGGGGTCGACCCCCGTCATGGTAGGCTGCTGCACCATGACCATGCAGTTGAATTCGGCGGCCCGCGCCGAGTGGGCCAGCAGGCCCAGCAGCAGAGCAAGCAGTGTCAGGAATCGAAACATCGGTCGGCGAGGTAATCTATCAAATGATGGGCCAATTCGGTTTTGGCCTGCAGGGGAAAATCGCGCCGTCCCCCCTGCCGGTCGAAGACCGTAACGCGGTTGGTATCGTGGCCAAAGCCCGCGCCCCCATCCGCCAAAGAATTGAGTACGATGGCATCGAGCTGCTTGGCAGCCAGCTTCCGGCGGGCATTCGTTTCGGCCTCGTCCGTTTCGAGGGCGAAGCCCACCACGCGCTGATGGGGCTGGCGTGCAGCGGCGGCGGCGGCCAGCAGGTCGGGGGTCGGGCGCAGGTGCAACGTCAGGGTATCGGTATTTTTCTTGAGCTTGTGGCTGGCGGGCTGGGCGGGTGTGTAGTCGGCGACGGCAGCCGTCATGATCAGCAGGTCGTGGGCGGGCCATTCGGCGGCGAGCAGGGTTTCGAGGTCGGCCGCGCTGGTGAAGCGCAGCGTTCGCACCTCCCGCGGGGGCGGCACATCGGTTGGGCCGAGCAGCAGGGTCGTTTCGGCTCCGGCGGCGGTGGCCGCCGCGGCCAGAGCAATGCCCATCTTGCCCGTCGAATGGTTGCTCAGGTAACGCACCGGGTCGATGGCTTCGCGCGTCGGACCCGCGGTTACAAGAACTTTTTTGCCCGCGAGCCGTCCCGCAGCGACAGCCTCGGAGGCCGTCTCGGACTGCATTTTGCCGTAAACTGAATCCTGATCTGTTTCTGCTTGATTATTGAAGATGCGAACCAGCTGTTCGACCAGATCGGCTGGCTCAGGCATACGGCCCTGTCCCTCGAGGCCACTCGAAAGAAAGCCGCTATCGGGTTCGATGAGGGTACAGCCATCGGCGGCCAGCTGGGCCAGGTTGCGGCGGGTGGCCGGATGGCGGTACATTTCGCGGTCCATGGCCGGAGCCAGCACTACAGGACAGCGGGCCGAAAGGTAGAGGGCCGTCAGGAAGTTGTCGCAGGCACCGGCGGCCAGCTTGGCGAGGGTCTGGGCGGTGCAGGGGGCCACTACAAGCAGTTCGGCCCACTCGGCCCAGGCCACATGAGCCGTCCAGTCGGCCCCTGTATCCCAGAGCTCGGTCAGGACGGGGCACTGGGCCAGGGTGCTGAAGGTCAGGGGCTGGACGAAACGGCGGGCTGCTTCCGTAAGCACCACCCGCACCTGGGCCCCTTCGCGCTGCAGGCCCCGGAGCAGCAGTACCGATTTGTAGGCGGCTATGCTGCCGCAGACCCCCAGGATGATGCGGCGGTGGGCCAGGCGGTTCATGGCGTTGTGCGGCTGGCGCGATTACCAGCCCGAGTCGGGCAGCTTAGTGAACAGAAGGGGCTCCCAGGGGCGGCCCTTCTTTATAGTAAAGTTTGCCCCGAAAAAACTCATCGACGGCGATGAGCGTGGGTTTGGGGATGGCTTCGTATTGGCGGGCGATTTCGATCTGCTCGCGGTTCTCCTGAATTTCTTCGAGCGCGTCCATGTTGGGGCTGAATTCCGAGAGCCGTTCATTGAGTTCGGCCTTGAGATTGGCGGCAATCTGGTTGGCCCGCTTGGCGATGACGCACACCCCTTTGTAGATGTTGCCGGTGCTGCGCCCCAGCTGCAGGTAATTGATCGAAGTGATGTTTTCGGGGACTTTCTTGTAGTCCTTCATTGATCCAATGCGTTATAGGTCGAAGCGCAAACCCAAAGGTCGGCAGAATTCCGCAGATGGGCAAGCCCAGAGGAACGGGTCTGGCCTCAGAGGTTCCAGCGCAGATCGAAAACGTAAGCCTGGCCCACGTTGGGCAGCGACTGAATCTGTACCAGCGGATCGGCATCGCGGACAGCTCCGCTCAGCAGACCGAAAATCCACTGCTGGGGGTAGGGCGTTTCGATGCTTACGCGGGCCCGGCCCGATTCGATGCGCTCGAAGACCCACTGGCCGATGGGTTCGGGGGCGCGTCCGTCGTTGGGGTTAAGGCGGTGGGACAGGCGGTAGCGGCGGTCCAGGAGCACGAGGGCATCGTGCGGCGTTTCGGCCACGGCTTCGGCCCGCTGAAAGATTTCGGCAGCCGTTTTTTTACCGATCCAGAAGAGAATGTGCGGCCCAATTTTTGATTCCATTTCATGGAGGGCCGCCACCAGCCGCCTGCGATCGTACCAGTTGTCGGGATTGATCCGGCCAATTTCGTGGCGAAGCATGCTGTGAAGCATCAGCGAGCGGTAGGGGCCTAGGCCAAAAAGAATATCGAGCAGGAAGCTGCCCGATACTTCGACGGTGGCATCCGCGATACCATGGGTCTGGGTGGGGGGCTGGCCTGCCTTCTTCGACTTCTGTGCGGTCAGGCGGTCGATCCAAGTTTGGGGGCGCAAGTGTTGGCTCATGGCCGGGTATCGTTTAGGGTTCAGGTATTGGCGGGGCTGGCTTTATCGCTAAAATGAGGCGATCGGTCTTTTTGTTCCTGTCATTCACCGAAAGTATACGCAATAAAATAAAAAAAGTGACAGCAGTCCAGTCGCATTTTTCAAAACCGGCTTTTGTCGCAGGCCTGCGTAGGCAAGACCTCATCGCTGGCTTAAAATCAGACCAGGAAACAAGAAACCGATGCCCGGATCAGCTCGGGCATCGGTCGCAAGTCGTCAGTACAGGTTCGCAAGCAGGGGCTTGCGTCATTCAGGGGTAGCAGTGTTACATAGGCAGACTGGACTTCTTCAACGGGCAACACTCAGTCGATAACTTCAAAGGCAATGCGTTCATCCTGCATCCATTTAAGATAGGCCTGTACATCATTGCCGCTCACCGTTACGACGGTGTGGTTGTTGCGGTAGAGGTCCAGCTCATTGAGCGACTTCCAGTAAATGGCAAGCCGTACGTCTTGAACGACCGGTTTCTTTTCCATAATCTTAGATTTCTCCATCATTGGTTAATGAAACTTAAAAGAATTGATCTGTTTACTGAGATGAAGTAGAGAAAGCCGTGCCAAAATTGCTTTACACACCCTATATACGAACTAAGCAACCCTAGTGTTGCTTAAGAAAGCGTAAGTGTTGAATTTTGGGGGCAAGGGGCGGGCAGTGGGGGTGGTTACCGAAATCAGGTCAAACGGTCGAAAATAATCGCTGGATGCACAATCGAGGCCGCTGAACGGTAATCGCGGTTCAGTTCCTAAATTGCCCCCATGAATCGTCTGCGCTTGAGCTGGTGCTGCTGGCTGGTGCTGCTGGCTGATTGGGGGGTGTCGGCTGGAGCAAACACTCAGATCGACAGCCTGCGTCGGCTCATCAACCAGACGCGCGACCCGCGCATCGAGTTCCGTTTGCGGGCCTCGCTGACGGCCCTGCTCCTCAACGAAGGCGACCTCGAGCGTGCCGGTACCGAAGTACGTATCCTTCAACGCCAGGCCCGCCGCCTGCAGGAGCACGACGACCAGCAACTGGCCCGGTTTTACTACCTGCAGCATGCCTGCCTGACAGGCGAAAACTCGAGCTGTGCGGAATTCGACAGCCTGGCCACACCCGAGCTTTTCAGCAATCCCATTTTTTTGCTAGAGTCCGATTTCGAAGGACTGCCTGGCCGACTGGCCAACCTGACAGGTCGCTTTACCTCGGCCCTGCGCTGGGGACAGCTCATCGAACAGCAAATCCGCCGCAACGACGGCCCGCTGCTGCTGCGGGCCAACAACCTGCGCCAAATGGCTAATAGCGCATATAGCCTGGGCCTCAAAGAAAAAGCCCTCGATTACATCGAAAAAGCCCGCAGCATCTACCAGCGGCTCGAGGATGCGGTAGGCCTGTCGAACACCCATTACGAACTGGGCTATTTCTTTAGCAACCGGACCCACGCAAGCCCCGACGATCTGCGCGATGCTGTGGCTCACTTCCTGCGGGCCGACGAGCTGCTGGCCAACAAGCCTGCCTACCTCGAGAAACGCTGCCACGCTCTGCTGGGTGCCGCCTATGTATACGGTGAACTTGAGGACTGGCCCCGCGTGGCCGAACTCCTGCAGCGGGTGAAGAACCTGCGTGCCGATGCAAGCGATAGCAACGACCCCATATTCGAATTCAACTGGCTGCAGCTACAGACCGACTGGGCCAAAGCCCAGCACCAGCCCGCCGAATCGGTCATCGCCTCGGGTCGGCGCATGCTCGAACTGGCCCAAAGTACGAATAACACCAGTATTCAGCAGATCGCCTACTACAACCTGGCCGATTTGCTGGTGTATTACCAACGCCCAGCCGAAGCTCGCCCCCTGCTCGAAAAGCTGGTCGCCCAATCGCTGCGGCCCGATCTGCAGCTCGATGCCCTGCGTTTGCTGGCAAGCACCTGCTATACCCAGGGCGACTGGCCGGCTGCCGCCCGCTTCTATCGGCAGGTGAGCATCCTGGGCGATTCGCTCGCCCGCAGCGAAAGCGAGCAGCACAGCCGCCAGCTGGCCGAACAGTACAGCTCCGAACTTAAAGACTTGCAGATTGCCCGCCAGCAGGCCCAGATCGAACGGCAGAACTGGCAGGTGGCGGCCATTGCAGGCGTGCTGCTGCTCATGGGGATGCTGGCTCTGGCTCTGGTGCGGGGCCGCTCGCGCCTGCACCGCCTCAACCGCAACCTGAGCCTGCGCAACGACCGCATCAGCCAGCAAAACGCCCTACTGGCCGAACAGCACCTCAAGATCGAAGATTCGATCCGCTACGCCTCGCGCATCCAGTACGCCATTCTACCCGAATCCGACTGGCTGGCCCGCGTGCTGCCACCCCATTTTATTTTTTACAAACCCAAAGACATTGTCAGCGGCGATTTCTTCTGGGCGGCCCAGCAGGGAAACCGCCTGCTGCTGGCAGCCGTCGACTGCACGGGCCACGGAGTGCCCGGAGCCTTTATGAGCGTCGTCGGCTCGAACCTCCTCAACCAGATCGTACTCTACGAAGGCCTGACCGAGCCAGCAGCCATTCTGCAGGAACTCGACCGGCGCATCGCCCAGACCCTGCGCCAGAGCTACCGGGGCGAAAATCAGGATGGCATGGACCTGGCTCTCATCGTTCTGGAAGGAAGCGATCCGCGCCGGCCAACCGCCGTTCACTTTGCCGGTGCCCGTCGGCCCCTGCTCGTAGCCACGGCCACCGGCGTCCAAATCTTGGAAGGCAACCGCTTCTCGTGCGGCGGTGCCCAGCACATTCAGAAAAAGTTTGCCTCGCAAGTACTCGACCCGGCACAACTGCGGGCCATCTGGCTCTACAGCGACGGCGTTACCGACCAGTTTGGCCCCTGGGACGAAAAACGCAAACGACTCCGCAAACTCGGACAGACCCGCCTGGCCGAATGGATGAACGAGCTGGCCGACTGCCCGCCCGGACTCGCTGGGGCCGAAATCGACCGCCGCTTCACCGACTGGATGGGTGGCAACCCCCAACTCGACGATGTACTCGTCATCGGCCTGACGCTCAAGACCAACGACTGATGGTGCGGCGGCCTTCTGACCGCAGGCATCCGACCTGTCCCAATGCCCCGCAGCTTCAAGACCTGAACCGGCAAAGCAACCACAAACCGCCCGCCAGACCCTCAGTCGCCCACAAAATCCCCCGAAGTACCCATTAGCGATGCCAGTTCGGCCCGCAGGGCATCCACGTCGGCAGTCAGAAACCAGGCCGTTCCGCGCCGGCGCAGCACCTCCTGCAGCGCATGAGGCAGCAGCAGCGAAAAGCGCAGCTCCTGGGCCCGGATGACCCCCTGAGCCAGCAGCTGCCGCTGCTCTTCGAGGGTGCAGAGACTCAGCGGGTCGAGCTGGGCGATAAGCTGGGCGTAGCGGCGTTCGGCACTGTGAGGCGGATACTGGCTGTCGGCCCACGCTACGAGAGCAGGCAGGGCCAGACCCCGCGCCGGTCCCTGGCGGGTCTCTTCCTGCCAGAGGCGGCGCAGGCTTTCGCGGTCCTCGGGCCGGAAGCTGCCGCGGCGCAGCACCCGGGGACGCACCGGCCGGAAGGGCGCGATCAGCCGTTCGATCATCCAGAGACTCCGTTCGATCAGACCCTCGAGCACGTGCCGCCCGATCTGTTCGAGCAGGGCGTAAAGTTCCTCGCGGTCGTAGGCCTTGGCGATACCGCTTTGAGGCTCGCGGGGCTGGCGCAGGCTGATCGAGTCTTCGGCCCGTTCGAGGAGGCTTTCCCAGGCCTGCTGGGCATAGCGCAGAATTTCGGTGGGCGGGGTAATGTAGCGCAGCATCGGCAGGTCGGATTCCACCTCGCCCAGAGCGGCATTGGCTTCGGGCCGGATGAGGGCGGCAAAAGGCCCCGTCCGTACGGTGTATCCCCGTCCCTCGCAGCGGGGGCAGTCGGTGCCGTTGATCTGACCACCGTAGCAGCCGGGTGCGTCGCAGGGCGTAACCCGCAGCTCCTTGACGGGGTAGGCATTGGCCGAAGTAACGACCTGCCAGTCGGAAAACTGGCGGATGGCTTCGTGGGCAAAAGGCAGAAAGCGGGCAAAAAAACTCTCGTAGCAGTCCACCTCGCGGGCCACACCCCCCAGCGGAAAACCACAGCGTTCGCCCAGACCATGCCGGTAGAGCACCTCGAAACGGAAATTACGCTCGTAGACCCGGCCATACTGAAGCGAGCGGGCCACGCCGTCGGGAGTAAGCCACAGATAAATCTGGCCCTCGGCAACGGAACCGTTACCGGTATCGACCGGACTTTTTTCCTCCGAAAGAAAGATCATCACCTCGTCATCGAGGTAGTGGATGCGGTCGCTCCCCACGATGAGGGGCTGCACCTCGACCGGCTGCGTCGGATCGGTGAGGCCCGGGCCGGCAGGCAGCCAGACGAGCCAGGCGTTAGGGTCTTCGATGAGGCGGGGCAGCAACTGCTGCTGCACAAAACCTGCGAAGTCCAGCCCCAGGAAGCAGGGCCGACGCAGCAGAGCTTCGAGGGCGGGCGAGGCTTCGAGGGCCCAGCTGCCCGGCTCGAAAAGCCGGCTCAGCTGGGCCAAGGCCCGCAGCATGGCCGGCTGAGTGATGGGCACAAAGTTGTCGAGTCGCCAGCGGTGGCAGGCTTCGTCCTCGGTCAGGTGGCGGCGCAGCAGCACGGGTCCTGGGTGTTCACCTCGGGTATGAACCCGCATTTCGGCGCGGTGGGCCACCCAGCGGGCACGGTGAGCGGGAGCCGGCAGGCGCAGGAGGTCGCGCTGCAAGCGGATCAGATGGGGGCTGCTGGTCGGTTGGGTTTGCATGGCTGTCTGAATCGTGGCCTATGAAGTGCGGCAAAGATAGGGGGCCGGTTGCCAGCCGGGCGGGGGGTGGGGACAGACGCTGCCTTCGAAGAAAGAAGCCGCACCGGCAGACCGATTCAGGCAAGCCGGAAGCCCGCCCTCAGGCCACCAAATCCTGGAGCTTGTGCTGCACGACAAAGCGGCGCAACTGCTGCTGCAGCAGCTGGTGCTCGGGAGCCGCCAGCTCGGGATCGGCAGCCACGAACTGAAGAGCGGCTGCCCGGGCGACTTCCAGCAGGTCGGCATCGGCCACCACATCGGCCAGCTTGAATTCGGGCAGACCGCTTTGCCGCGTACCCAGAAAATCGCCCGGGCCCCGCAGCTGCAGATCGATTTCAGCTATTTTGAAGCCATCCTGCGTTTCGACCATGGCCCGCAGCCGCTGAGCCGCCACCGGCGTGATCTTGCGTCCCGCCAGCAGAATGCAGTACGACTGCTCGGCCCCACGCCCCACCCGACCCCGCAGCTGGTGCAACTGCGAAAGCCCAAAGCGTTCGGCGTTTTCGATGACCATCACCGTGGCGTTGGGCACATCGACCCCCACTTCGATAACCGTCGTCGATACCAGGAGCTGCACCTCGCCGCGCTTGAAGCGCATCATCTCATAGTCTTTGGCCTCCGAATCCATGCGGCCGTGCACCATGGCGAGGCGGAAGTCGGTAAAGTAGCGTTCCAGGGCATTGAAGCCTTCGGTAGCCGCCAGCAGATCGAGTTTCGACGATTCCTCGACCAGCGGATAGACTACGTAGGCCTGCCGCCCAGCCCGCATCTGTTCGCGCACAAAACCCAGGACAGCCAACCGCTGCTCCTCGCGACGCACCACCGTCTTGACGGGCTTGCGGCCCGGGGGCAGTTCGTCGATGATCGAAACGTCGATGTCGCCATAGACCGACAGTGCCAGGGTGCGCGGACTGGGCGTGGCACTCATGGCGATGTTGTGGGGCGGGCGGGGGGCTTTGGCCCAGAGCTGCGCCCGCTGCAGCACCCCGAACTTGTGCTGTTCGTCGATGACGGTCAGCCCCAGCCTGTGAAACCGGACGGAGTCCTGAATCAGGGCATGGGTACCCACGGCGATGTGGGTCTGACCGTTGGCCAGACTGGCCAGCGTCGATTTCTTGATCCGGGTTTTGATGCCACCCGTCAGCAGGGCCACATTGACACCCAAAGGCTCCACCAGGCGGTGGATGGTACGGAAATGCTGTTCGGCCAGAATTTCGGTCGGGGCCATGAGGGCCGCCTGAAAGCCGTTGTCCAAAGCCATGAGCATGGCCAGCACGGCAACGATGGTCTTGCCGCTGCCCACATCGCCCTGCACCAGGCGGTTCATCTGCTGGGGGCGGTTGACATCGTGCCGGATTTCGCGGATGACCCGCTTCTGGGCGTTGGTCAGCTCGAAGGGCAGGCACTCGCCGTAAAAGCGAGTGAAGAACGAACCTATGGTCGTAAAAGGGATGCTTTGGCTGCGTGAAATCATCAGGTGCCGCCGCCGCACCATGATCAGTTCAAAGAAAAACAGCTCGTCGAACTTGAGGCGGCGTTCGGCAGCCTGATACTCGGTCCAGCTATCGGGAAAGTGAATCTGGCGCAGGGCATGCCCCAAAGGCGGCAGACCATACCGGTCGAGCATCCAGGTCGGGAGCACCTCGGGGTAGTCGGGCGGCGCATCCTGCAGCAGCCGCCAGGTCAGGCTGCGAAAGCCCCGCGAATCGAGGCCCTGCCGCTTGAGGGCTTCGGTCGACGGATAGAGGGGTGTCAGCTTCAGCGCATGGACGGCATCCTGATCGGGCTGCAGGCTTTCCATTTCGGGATGGGCCATCTGGGGCCTGTCCCGAAAGAAAGTTACGCGCCCATAGACCACGACCTGCTCGCCCTCGCGGTATTTCTGCGCAATGAAGCGGGCCCCCTTGAACCAGCTGAGCTGCAGGTAGTCCGACCCGTCGGAGAGGTTGACGCGCAGCTGCTGCGTGCGCCCCCCCTCTGCGTATTCGAAGCGACCCAGCCGCCCGATGACCACAGCCATCTGACCTTCCTCGCGCAGGGCCGCAATGGGGGTAGGCCGGGTGCGGTCGATGTGCTTGCGCGGGTAGTACTGCAGCAGGTCGCCGTAGGTTTCGATGCCGCATTCCGAAGCCAGCAGGGCGGCCCGCTTGGGCCCAACCCCTTTCAGGAACGTAATGTCCTGCAGCCAGTAGTCTGCCCCAGTGCCTACAGTCATGAAGCCAATCGACAGCCTGTTTTCACCATTCAAATTACGCAGCAACAGTTCCCCATCCGCAGGCCGGTTCTGGTTCCAAGACTCGTTTTTGTGTAAATTCACAAGGTCAAAATAACTTATCCATGACTCTGCCCGTGATTCAGTGGCCGGCAGTCCTTGCCGCCCTGATCTGCCTGCTGCCCTTGGCCTGGGGCCTGCGGGCCAAAGCCCGGGGCCGTACCTGGCCCGCGGCCGCTCTGACTTTTCTGGCCTTACCTCTGTGGACTGTCTTCCAGCTTTTTTTTACCAGTTCTTCCCTCGTGAGCCTGCTGGTGGAGCTGGGCCTGGCCCTGCTGGCGGGTGCGGCACTGCTGCGGCTGTGGCGGTCCTCAGCGCGGATCTTTGCCGTGCCCGGGGTGGTGTGTCTTTTGCTGGCCACTGTGTTGCAGCTCGGCTCTGCGCTGTTCAACGCTAGGTTGAACGCTGAAAAATTTTTCAGCCGATCAAAAAATTTATTCCGCTCCGAGGTGAAGGAGCCTCGAAATCCGGCCACGGCAGTGCTCCTCGTCGAATTGGGACCCGACGACCGGCTCGAGGAAATAAAACCTATCCTGCAGCGATTCGATGCAGTAGCGCGACGGGCCTTTGCCCAGGTCGATCTATCCGAAGACGAGGACCTGGCCCAAGTCTACCGGGTTGAGGTGCCCGAAGGCGTTGCCGATGCCTTGAAAGCCGCCCTGCGGGCCGACTCCGAAAACGTCGATCATGTGGCCCGCGACCGCGAGCTGAGCCTCTGGCCGCTGCTGCCCACCCAGGCGGTCAGCCACCGCAACCGCACCGCCCCCACCGATGACCCCCGCCTGAACGAGCAGTGGGGACTCGAAGCTACCGGCGGCCTCGCAGCCCTCGAACGCCTCAAAACCCTGCAGCCCGTGCGCCGCGCCCGCCTGGCCATTGTCGATACAGGCATCGACGGCAGCCACGAAGACCTCAGCACCGACCGCTCGGCCCGCGACCCCGTGGGCCATGGCACCCACTGCGCGGGCATCGCCGCCGCCGTCGCCGACAACGGCAAGGGCATCGCCTCGTTCAATATCGACGGCCGCTGGATCGAGCTGCGCAACTACCCGGCCCTCGGCAACACAGGCAATGGCCCCCTCAGTATGATTGCCAACGCCATCATTCAGGCCGGCGAAGACGGCTGCGATGTCATCTCCCTGTCGCTGGGTGCACTGGCCATCTTCGACCAGGACCGGGTGCTGCATCTGGCCGTGAACTACGCCCGCAGCCTGGGAAGCATCGTGGTGGCGGCAGCCGGCAACGAAAGCCTGCCCGCCCGCAGCTTCGTTCCCGCCAGCATTCCCGGGGTGATCTGCGTAACAGCCACGGCCCCCGATGGCCACGCGGCCAGCTTTACCAACACCACCGGCGGAATCGATCAGCCCATAGCTGCTCCGGGCGTCGGCATCCTGTCGCTGCGTCCGGGTTCGGGCTACATGTCAGCGCAAGGCACCTCGATGGCCTGCCCCTATGTGGCGGGAGTTCTGGCCATTATTCGGGCCTTGCGACCGGGCATCCGGGCCGATGCCGCCTACGACCTCGTAGCCCGTACCGCCGCCGATCATCCCGACGCCCCGCGTATCGGCCGGCTGATCCGGGTCGACCGAGCCCTTCAAGCCCTGCAGGAAGGCGTATGAGCAGCCCCCGCAGCCGCCTGCGCTGGATGGCCCTGGCCGAAGGCCTGTCGTATCTGCTGCTCCTGTTCGTGGCCATGCCTCTGAAGTACTGGGCCGACTGGCCGCTGGGGGTGCGGTATGTGGGCTGGGCGCATGGGGTACTCTTTGTGGCTTATGGAGCGGCAGCCCTGCATGCCCTGCTGCACTACCGCTGGGGTTTGGGACGGGCGTTCTACCTGGCAGCGGCAGCCTTGGTGCCTTTTGTGTCGTTTGCGCTCGAGCGCACCCTGCGGCGCGAGGGCGGCTGAAGCTGTCCGTTTTTGTGCAGCTTTACCGGATGAACGATACCCCCGATTACTTCGCCCTCAATCAAGAGCTCTGGGACCATTGGACGGGCTGGCATGTGCACTCGGACTTCTACGCAGTTGAATCCGTGCTGGCCGGTGCCGATCCGCTGCGTCCCATCGAAACGGAGCTGCTCGGCGTGCTGACCGGCCAGCGACTGCTGCATCTCCAGTGTCATTTTGGTCTCGATTCGCTGGCTCTGGCCCGCCGCGGAGCGCGGGTAACCGGCGTCGACCTCTCCCCTCAAGCCGTGGCCGCAGCCCGCGAGCTGGCCCAGCGGGCGGGGCTGCCCCTCCATTTCGTCTGCTGCAACGTCTACGACGCACTCGAGCACATAGCCCCCGAAGGATTCGATGTCGTTTTTTCGTCCTATGGAACCATTGTCTGGCTGCCCGACCTCAAGCCCTGGGCGCAGGTGGTGGCAGGAGCTTTGCGGACAGGTGGACGATTGGTCTTCGTCGATTTCCATCCGGTGCTCATGATGCTGAGCGAAGCATCACTCGAACTGCAGTACGCCTATTTCAACCGCGGACCCGTGCTCGAAATGGCCACTGGCAGCTACGCCGACCGCAGCCAGACCGCCTCGCATCCCTCGGTAACCTGGAATCACAGCCTTGCCGATGTGCTGGGGGCCTTGCTGAATGCAGGTCTGGAGCTGCGCCATTTTGCTGAATACGACTACAGCCCCTTCGACTGCTTTCGGGGCCTGCAGGAAAAAAGCCCCGGACACTACCAGCTCGCTGCCCGCCCGGGGCTTTTGCCCATGATCTTTTCCATAGTAGCCCAAAAACAGCGTTCCGATTTCAGCCCTGAGTAATCCGCACATAAGCTGCCCTGCCGGTTGTTGTTTTCATCTGGCAGTAAATACTCATTGGTACCCAAAAGCCGGTACCTGTCCGGGGAAATGCCAATTTTATGCCCTGGCCCCCGAACCCGCCGTGAGAACAGCCTGCGAAAAAGTTCAGCGTGCAACCGCCAGCCGGTAGAGGCGTATCCACTCCCCGGCCACGGCATCGGGCCGGTGGCGGGTCTGTGCCCAGGCAAAAGCAGCTTCCACGCAGGCGGCAGTACCATTGGCATCAGCCCAGGCCTCGAGCAGGGCCGCGCCGAGATCGATACCTGTGTACGCCCGCCCCTCTGTCAGCAGATCGGGCAGCAGGCCCGCCAGGCCCACCACCGGAACCCGCTGCTGGAAAGCCTCCAGCACCCCCCGACGGGCGGCCCAACTGTTTTCGGTAACCAGCAGGGCGTTGAACGCCCAGAAAAAGTCGGCGGCCAGCGGGTCGCGGCGGCGGTCGATCCAGTAGGTGTGATGTGGTATCTGCTTGAGGGGCGCATCGCCCCAGCCCAGCAGCAGCAAAGCCGCATCGGAACCACCAGCCCGCAAATGGGCCAGCACATCGAGGGCCAGGCGCATCCCATCGGCCGATGCGCCGACCCAACCCAGGTAAGCCTGCGCCCGCAGGCCCCGTGCATCGAGCCACTCGCGGATCCGGTTGACGTTGGGCAGGTGGTGAGGCACTACCTCCCCGACGACGGGAGTCGATCGGGGCCAGCCGGCCTGCGCGTAAGGGAGCACCAGCCGGCCGCCACCCCAGCGCAGCGGCGGCCGCGGGGGTGGCTCCTCGCCCACATACGAACTGAGCAGCGGGCGGCGATACAGCAGGCCCGCCCAGCGGGCGAGGCCATGCGCCGAGCTGTCGAGGGCATGCACAAGGCTGTAACTTCGGGCAGCCCGCCCCAGAGCCACCCAGCCCGACCCGTGCCGTACCTCGAGGTTTGTTTCCTCAAAAGCCGGCGCATCGCTGGCCGTCCAGAGGCTACCTTCCACACCCGCGGACTGCAGAGCCGGCAGCAGCCGGCGAACCTGATCCAGCGTTCCGGATCGGACGCGAGGCCCCAGCACCCACAGCACACGGAGAAACAAAGGGCTGCTCATGGATAGCGCAGGGCCGTCAGAGCCGCTTCGAGCCGATCGAGGCCGTAGTCGATATCGGCATCCGAGAGGCTGCTCACCGAGGCCCGGAACCATTCGGGACTGTCAGGCGCATCGAAGGCGGCGAACGGCACAAAGGCACAGCCTCCTTCCAGCAGCAGGTAACGGCGCAGGTCTTCGACCGTTTCGAGGCGGTCGCCGGCAGGGGTAATGGCCCCGCGCAGCTCGCAGCAGATCGAGAGGAAAAGCCCTCCCTGCGGGGCGATGCAGCTCACGGGCAAACCGCGTTCCTTCAGGGTGGTCAGGCGGCGTTCTACCCGGCGCAGCCGTTCATAAATCCGGGCCCCCATTTCAACCAGATAGCTGCGCTGGGCCTCGAAGAGGGGCAGGTAGCGGGCGGCTGCCAGCTGCTCGGGTTTGGGGGCCCAAGCCCCGACGAAGCCCACCAGGTTGGAAATGTGGTGCACCAGCTCGCGCGGGCCAGCACACCAGCCCACCCGCAAGCCCGTAGCCGCAAAGCTTTTCGAAAGGCCGTCGACATAGACGGTGAAGGCCTGCATCTCGGGACGCAGGCCCACGGGGTGCATATGGTCGCGGCTATGGCCAAACTGCCAGTAGACCTGGTCGTAGAGCACATAGAGGGGTTTGCGGCCCTGACGGCGGCGGCGATCGTTCTCGTCGAGCACGGCGGCGCACAGCTCGTCGAGCTGGTGGCGGTCGAACATCGTACCCGATGGGTTCGAAGGCGAGCACAGGGCCAGTAGGGCCGCTTCGGGCAGGTAGGGTCGCACCCGCTCGGCCGTCAGCAGGAAGTTGTCTTCGGCCCGCGTGCTGAGGCCGCAGTCGGCGGCACGGCTCAGGCGCACATAAGCCGCCGTGTTCCAGGCAGGCAGGCCGTAGACCACGGCTTCCCCCGGCTCGACAGCCGCCATGAACAACGAATAGATCAGTGGACGGACGCCGCTGCCCACGGCGATTTCATCGGGGCTGTACGAGATCCCCAGACCACCCTCGTAATAACTGACGATAGCCTGGCGCAGGACAGGATTGCCCATGGCCTGAGGATAGTTGGTCTGGCCTGCCTCGTAGGCCTCATACACATACTCCTTCAGTTCCGCCGGTATGGGGAAAGTCGAAGGGTCGAAATCGCCAATGGTAAAGTTGGCAATGCGGTGGCCCTGGGCGATCAGCCCTTGCACTTCGTAGGCGATGCGCAGGATTTCGCTGCCCTGCATCGAAGTCAGGAGCCGGTTGGCCACCGGAGCGGTCGTCAGTATTTCGGAACGCGTGTCAATCATGGAAGGCAGGCAGCACAAGAGCCACCGCCTCCAAGATAGGGCTTTCGGCTGGCGCGTACAAGTGGTCAGGTGCCAGGGCGTGCCGCTTAGAGGTGTCGCACCGGAAAGCCGGCAGGCAGCTGGGCCGACACAATCTGCTCGACCGATTCGCGGGCCGACTGCACGGTTTCGAAGTTGCCCAGCACCACGCGGTAGGTGCGCTGGGTGCCCACCACGATCACTTGAACGAATGCCGCAAAGCCTGAGGCCTGAGCGCGGCGGCCCAGGTCGAGCGCGTTGTTCAGTTCGTGAAAAGCTCCGATCTGCACCCCCCAGCGGCCATCAGCCAGCCGTTCGCCCTCGAGGCTCCAGCTGCCCGTCTGGGCGAAAGCTTCCGCGGGCAGCTTGGGGGGGGCTTCGTTTTCGGATACCAGCGGTGGGCGGAAACTGACATCGGCCAGTTGCGGGGCGGCAGGCAGCTCCTCGGGCACCGGAATCGAGTCGACCCGAAGCAGGCGCACACGTGCCAGACCTGTACGAAGCAGGTCCAGCTCGCGAGCCGCGGCATACGACAGATCGATGACGCGGCGGCAGCCAAAGGGGCCGCGGTCGGTCACGGTAACGTAGACCGACTTGTCGTTAGCCAGATTGGTAACGAGCAGGCGGGTACCGAAGGGCAGCGTGCGGTGGGCTGCTGTCAGCGCGTTGCGGTCGTAGCGGTCGCCCGATGCGGTGCGGCGGCCGTGAAAATAGTCGGCGTAGTAAGAGGCGACTCCTTCCTGTTGCCAAGTCTGCTGCGCCAACAAAACCGGCGCGGCTCCCCATCCAATCAGCAGGGCCAGCATCACGCCAGCCAACTGCTCAGCCATTTTTTGGCTCATAATTACCCAGTTATATGAAATGAAAGCTGCAAGAGCAGCTGATTTAGCGTAAAAAATCGAGAAGACCGGCACACCGCAGCGGTCGGTCGAAAGATAAAAACGGGCGCAATATAGCTCCCGCCGCCCGAATGAGGGGCCAGAATTCGATTAAATTGGTGTAAAGCATGGGCCGAGGTTGGGTTAGAATTTCAGGCAGATTTGGCATCTGCTTTCGTCCAACAAAGAAACGAGGGCCCAAGCCCCAATCGTACCGAAGAAGCTGCTGTTTTCTCAACGGCTTTTCGACGCGCTTTCCACCGCTTGGTCCACAGGCGGCATCGGTTCCGCATCCGGCCTCTGCCAGCGAGTACAAAGAACAAGACTGCGTCCCTGCGAAAGAGGGCGCAGTCTCGTCGAGGGGGTAAAGCAGTTCGTCTGGGGAGGGATCGGCTCAGCCGCAGCCGCCGCCGGCTCCTGCGGGGGCAAGGCCGCCTGCAGGCTGGCTGAGGGCATCGACGAGCCGGGTCTTGCACATGATTTCGTTGCCTTTGAGCATGCCCTGCCAGTAGATGGGGGGCAAAGCTTTGGCCTTGAGCATCCAGGCCAGCCAGGTCGGCTTGCGTCCATCGAGGATGAAGCTGGGGAAGCTAGGCATGAGCTTGCCCCCGTAGCCAAATTCGGCCATGACGATCTTGCCACGTTCGACGGTCAGCGGACACGAGCCGTAGCCATCGTAGAGGGCGCGTTTGCTGCTCAGGCCCAGGTCGTTCAGCAGGTTGATGGCCACGACGGGTACCTGCTTGCGGGCAGCGGCAGCCGTTTTGGCAAAGGGCGCGTTGGCTACGTCGCCCAGGGCGTAGATGTTGTCAAAATGTTTGTGGCGCAGCGTCGACTGGTCGACATCGACCCAGCCGTTGGCATCGGCCAGGGGACTGACGCGCACAAAATCGGGAGCCGTCTGCGGCGGGGCGACGTGCATCATGTCGAAACGGCGTTCGACCAGCACCGGCTCTTTTCCCTCGGCACTGTGCAGAAACCAGGCTGTGCGCGAGGGACCGTCGACCTTCACCAGATTGTGCCAGAAGTTGAGCTGGGCGTTGTATTTTTTGACGTATTCCATCAGTGCCGGCACATATTCCTTGACGCCGAAGAGTACGCCACCCGCGTTGTAGAATTCGATTTCGATGTTGCGCAGCACGCCTGTGCGGTACCAGTGGTCGCCCGAGAGGTACATGGCTTTTTGTGGAGCACCGGCGCACTTGATGGGCATGGGGGGCTGGGTAAAAAGGGCGCGGCCCGATCGCAGGTTCTGGACAAGCTCCCAGGTATAGGGAGCCAGATCGTAACGGTAATTCGACGTAACGCCGTTTTGGCCCAGGGTCTCTGGCAAGCCTTCGATCTGGTTCCAGTCGAGCTTGAGACCCGGGCACACGATCAGATACTGGTAGCGGACGGTGCGGCAGCCTTCGAGGATGACGGTGTTGTGGGCGGGGTCGAAGGCCGCAACCGCCGACTGGATCCATTCTACCCCTTTGGGAATGAGCGAGGCCATCGTGCGCACGGTCTGCCGGGGGCTGAAGACTCCGGCCCCGACCAGCGTCCAGCCCGGCTGGTAGTAGTGGATTTCGGCCGGGTCGATGAGTGCGATATCCAGTTTTTTGTTGCGGCGCCGCAGGCTGGCGGCCGCCGAAATTCCGGCGGCACCTGCCCCCACGATAACGATCTGATGTTCGACATCGGCATGGCCACGGGGCAGCTGGCCGCGGTTGAGGATGCGCAGCGCAACGCCCGACAGATCGTAGCCGGCCCGCTTGCCATGCGCCAGAATCTGGTCGAGCTTCAGGGTCGTGCTTTGGGCCAAAGCCCAGAGCGTCATGGCGCGGGTGCCCGTACGGCAGTAAGCCAGCACGGGGCCTTCGAGCCGGGGCAGCAGGTCGCGCAACCGCGCGACTTCCTCATCTCCTACCATCCCCTTGGCAACCGCAATCTGGTAGGCTTCGAGGCCATGCCGGCGGGCTTCGGTTTCGATTTCCTGAAACGTGGGCTGGTCGGGGTCTTCGCCATCGGGGCGGTTACAGATAATGGATCGGTAGCCGCGGCGGGCCAATTCGGCCAGTTCCTCCAGTCGAGGTTGAGGCGCGACCGAGTAAGTGGGGGTTACCTGACGAACATCCATAAGGCATTAATTACATGATGATAAATAAAAACTTACCAAAGTTAATATAACATTAAACTAATGTCAACAACTGAACATAAAAAAGTATAAATAAGTTTTCAATAATACACACTTAAAAAATAATATTTTTTATATTTTTTTAATTAATTTTTAAATTTTGTTTTACATAATTTTTTTCAAAAAAACATCCCAATCTTTGGGGAAGCTCCTCAGAATAAGCTTCGGCCTGGCCCGTAGATCGAAGCATGGGGATGTCCGAATCGGTAGCGTATCAAGCCTCGGACAGAGTCCATCGAGCACCTCATCAACCCGTTGACTTTCGCAAGAGCACGCAGGCCGGAACGGGGCAAGCACCGCCCTGCACAAAAAAAGCCGACCCCTGTGTGGGATCGGCTTGCAGAACACTGCGGGTTAAAAGCTCAGGGCTGGGCAACGAGGCGTTGCCAGCTGACGTGGCTGCCGCTGCGCAGTTCCAGCAGGTAAAGACCCGCGGCAGGAGCCGACCACTCGATTTGCCGAGAACCCGCACCGCCCTGCGGCAGGGCCAGTTCTTCGACGAGGCGGCCCGAGAGGTCGAAGACGCGGACGCTCAGCGGCTCGTGGCCCGTGTGCGTCCAGCTCAGGCGGGTGCTGTGGCGAAAGGGGTTGGGGGCAACCGTCCAGCCCAGCGTTTCGGTCAGGTCGGGGCGGCTTGTCGGGAAGACGCGCTCGAGGCGGTCGCGGCGCAGCACGAAGAGCAGCTCGGCGGTGGCTTCGTTGTTGGCTTCCACTTCGATGACCGGGGCTTCGGAATTGACGATGAACGGTGCATCGACCCAGACGCTGTAGGTACCCGGTTCGATGTTGCGGAAGCCGAAACGGCCCTGGTCGTCGGTACGGGTATGGGCTACCGCGCTGTTGTCGCGGGCCAGCACCACCGAGAGGTTGCTCAGGGGCAGTTCGCCCGTTTTGCCGGCACCGTCGCGGATGATACCGGCCAAGGCACCGGTGCCTTCGCGCAGGCGACTGCGCTGCAGCTCGATGTTGATGCCGGTGGTGGCGGTCAGGCACGAGAGGCGACCCAGGGGACGGGCAAAGCCGGCTACGAGCTGGCGTCCGCCATACGAGGGCAGGTAGTCGCCGCCCTCGCGGTCGGTGGCCCGCAGATAGACCGGCACGCGGTCGACTGGAATTTCGAGGCTGTAGTTTCCTTCGTCGTCGGCGATGGCGGTGGCCAGCACGTCAAATTCGCGGCTTTCAGGCCCAAAGCTCAGGGCTTCGACCCGACAGCCGGCGCACAGGTTGTCGCTGGCGCGGTAGCTCAGCCGGCCCGAGACAAGGCCTTTCGACCCTTCGGCGCAGGGCGGTTCGGCTCCCAGCGGTTGAGCGGCTGCATTGTAGACCTCGCCGCCGGCGCGGTGGACAAAGGCCACCACATGGACGCGGTTCGGATTCCAGCTCGCGGGAATGGTGAAGCTGGGGAATTCGGCCGAGGCGAGGTCGCCGGCGGCTACGCGGCCCGGAATGCGACCCGCCAGCCCTTGGGCACCGCCCAGGGCGTGCCGCAGCACGTGACGGTGGACGTAGCCGGGGATCGGGCCACCCGGGGCCGTCTGGTCCCAGCCCTGGCCGCTGCCCGAAAGTGAGTCTTCGACCAGGTAGACGTTGAAGCGCAGGTCGCCGGCCAGAGCCTGCAGAAATTCGGCATAGGCCGTTACGCGAAGCTCGCGCGTGGCAGCGTTGTAGCGTTGCTCGATGCTGATGCCCACAGCCGGATTGAGGCGCAGGCGGGCATTGGCCTCGGCCCCCCAGGTACCGCGGTTGGAGCGGGCCATCGGGTTGGTCGAGCGGTCGATGGCCGCCGAGGGGAAGCCCCCCAGGCCCATCATCTGCTCGAGCTCGCGCCCGACCGGAATGGCCATGGCATCGCCGTTGTGGATGAAGACCGGAATGACGCGCTCGCCATGCTGGCGTTTGATATCCATGACGATTCGCGCTCCGTCGGGGCAATGCACACACCAGGCACCGGTAAAATCCTCGATCAACACATTTTTGGTGTAGCTCCCCGACTGCGCCTGCAGGCCGGTTACTGCTAGAAGCCCAAGCACAAGCAAGCTGCTCAGGCGAATCCATACACTCATGAGTAGAACAAAATAAGGTTTGTGAACAGGGAATCGATTAATTCAGAAGAGGAAATGACCGCTTGGCTGCACAGCCATTCCCAAATTGCTATCAATTTAGGCAGAAATCCGGAGCACGCATCGGCCAATTAAAAAAATAGTAACCGCAAAATTAATTTTCGATTTACTGTGCGCCTCTGCATTCAGAAGAGGCGCGGGGTGGGCCGGCAGCGGTCGAAGGCTTCGAGCAGGTTACGGATGGCCTTGGGGAAGGTAAACTCGTTCATTTCGCGGCGGTAGATGAGCCGGTCGCTGGGGCCGGGTTCGAAGGTCTCGTAGGGCTGGGCCACCAGACGCAGACGCAGCTCGCGGTGGCTCAGCAGGTGAACGGTCCGGCAGAATTCGTAGCCGCTGGGGGGGTGATGCTCGAAGTCGGGCAGGTCGCGTCGGGGCAGCTCCCAGAGGTTTTTCCAGAAACTGGACTCGTCGCGCTGGCGGATATAGAATCGCCCGTCGGGGTGCTCGATCCAGTAATATTCCATCCAGAGGGTACGCACGACGGTACTGCTTACCCGCAGGGGCCGCTGGTCGATGGTACCGTTGCGGCGGGCGGTGCAGACATCGGCCAGGGGGCAGCGGTCGCAGGTGGGGTTGCGGGGGGTGCAGAGGGTGGCCCCCAGGTCCATGATGGCGTGGTTGAAAGCCGCGCTGGGGTTGCGGCCCAGCCAGGCATCGACGCGCTGCTGGTAGTGGCTACGGCTGCGGCTGGTGTTGATGGGGGTGGGGTCGTCGAGCACGCGGCTGAGCACGCGGTAGACGTTGCCATCGAGCACGGCGCAGGGCAGGCCGTAGGCAAAAGAGGCAATGGCCCGGGCCGAATAGGGGCCGATGCCCGGCAGGCGGATGAGCTGCTGCACATCGGCAGGCAGGTGGCCGTTGTGTTCTTCGACGATGCGGCGGGCAGCGCGGTGCAGGTTGCGTGCCCGCGAGTAGTAGCCCAGCCCCTCCCACGCTTTGAGCACCTGGGCTTCGGAGGCGGCAGCCAGGCGGTAGACATCGGGAAAAGTGTGCAGAAACCGTTCGTAATAGGGCCAGCCCTGCTCGACGCGGGTCTGCTGCAGCACGATCTCGGCGATCCACAGGGCATAGGGATCGGTGGTGCGCCGCCACGGCAGGTCGCGCCCGTGCTGGCGGTACCAGTTCACCAGCCGCCGACCGTAGTCGGGCACAGGACTTTCGCAGGGCTGTTCCATCGGCACAATTAATCGGCACAATTAATAAGTCGCGTAAGCAGCGCAAAGGGTTGGTCGACCGCAGGTGACTGCCTATATTTGTGAGCTTGCCTTGAATTTGGTTTGTATTTGTTCCATTACATCAGTTGTGTTCGTGCTGCAGCACACAGGCTCTGGGGTCAAAAGAGCCTAACGTTGGAGCAGGCCTCGACTGGTTCCTGATACATCATCTGATCCACCCTCAACTGCTTTACGTCGTGACCAAAGCGGAACTCGTGGCTTCTATCGCAGACCAGACCGGCCTCGACCGGGACGAAGTCAATCTAGTGGTCAACACGCTGACTGAGACGATCAAGCGTGAAATGATCGGTGGGTCCGAGATTTTTATCCGTGGCTTCGGGAGTTTTATCCTCAAGAAGCGTGCTCGCAAAAAAGCCCGAAACATTAAGGCAGGTGAAAGTCTGGTAATCCCCGAACACTATATACCTTACTTCAAACCGGCCCGCGATTTTTCGGACGAAGTCAAAAATAGCAAAAAGGTTTGGCAAAAACTCGAACCCAACCGCCAGCCCGACTGAAAGACGGAACCCCCGCGCCCCATGCAGGGTTTTAGCCGGACATGAAGCCCGATGACCATCCCGAGACCCCCGCACCTGCCGGCCCTGTCTGGGCACACTATGCACTCATTGCCTTTGGCCTAGGCCTGCTGCTGCTGCTGCTGCTGGCCGATCAGACGGCCCCCCTCGACACCCGCACCCCGCCCGCCCCCGCCGCATCGGCCCCGGCAGCCCAAACGCCCCTCGAACAGGCGCAGGCACAGGCCCCGCTGCCCCGCATGCCCCTGCCCCCCAACGAAGCCGCCGAATTCCAGACCTGGGAAGCCAGACTGGCCGCCGCCAACTCGGCGCAGGACTCCATGGCCGCCCTGACGCAGCTCATCCGCATTGGCCGCGCCCTCGATCGCAACGACCACGCCGCCTACTACGCCCAGCTGGCCCTCGACCTGGCCCCCGACGACACGGCCCGCCTCGCCGCCGCCGCCCGCCTCCACCGCCTGGCCTACAACGCCATCG
>CALDDN010000015.1 GCA_937936615.1 uncultured Bacteroidia bacterium
AGCAGCTCAGCCACAAACCTGCTCCCAAACTTGTCGCGACTTACACCCTCCGCGTGGAAGAGCTGCAAGTAACTGTTTTACGTAAAAAGATCAAAAAACTGTATCTGCGCGTCGCTCGCTCGGGTTCCCACGTCGAGGTCAGAGCCCCCGAGCACGTTAGCGATGCCTACATCGAGCAGGTGGTTCGGAAATGGATCGACTGGATTCGGACAAAGCTGCAACAGGAGACCCTGCGTCGCCCACCGCCGCGCTACGAATCGGGTGAGGAAATCAGGCTGCTGGGCCGCTCCTACCGACTGAAAATCACGCATCGACCGGCGCAGAAACCGGCTGTCGAGCTGCAGAATTCATCGCTGATTCTATACCTCGACCCGGCAGGCAGCACAGCCACTCACCGCGAAGCTGTCCTCTATGCATTCTATCGGCAGCAGCTGGAAATTACAATCCAACCCTTGATAAACTTCTGGCAGACCCGGACGGGCCTGCTGGCCCGCGAATGGCGGCTCAAGCGCATGAAAACCCGCTGGGGCACCTGCAACCCCAAGGCCGGACGTATCTGGCTCAGCGTGGAGCTGGCCAAAGCAAGTCCCGCCTGTATTGAATACGTCATCCTGCATGAAATTGCCCATCTCTACGAGCCGAGCCATAATCACCGCTTTCGCGACTTTATGAGCCACTACATGCCTGACTGGCGCGAACGCCGCCAGCTGCTCAACCGGCACGATCGAACCGGTCGCGCAGCCGATGATGCCTTCAAAGAATGATCGATAAAACTCCCATATCGGATCGATGGGAAACAATCAACACCCCCGAAGAGGCAGCAGGCCCGAGGTTCGGCCCTTCCATGGCGTACAGGGCAAGCCCCGATCAGCTCGATATAAAAAGCTGAATAATCCGAAAACTAAGGGTACTGCAATGTTTATGCATTCAAGGTTCGAAATTTAAAGCAACGGTCGGTACGCTTAACCGCGAGTCGCAGCTTGATATTCTATTTTGTTGAATAGCGGCTACGTGATATCCGTCGCAACACCCGCTCAAGACCGATGCGCAGACTAAACGCCGATGAACTGAAGCGGCCTTCGGTAGAAGAGCTGGCACAGCTTCCCCGTTACCCGTTGGCTCTGGTACTCGACCAAGTACGCAGTGCTCTGAACGTCGGGTCGATCTTCCGCACGGCAGATGCCTTCCGGCTGGCGCACGTCCACTTATGCGGCATCACGGCCCACCCCCCACACCCTGAAATCCAGAAAACAGCTCTAGGTGCCACCGAGACGGTCCCTTGGACCTACTGGGCTGAAACTACTGCATGCTTGGATGCCCTTTTGAAACAGAATCTGCAGGTAGCAGCACTGGAACAAACGGATTCGAGCATCGAGCTGGCAGTATTCAAGCCCCCCGAAACGGGTCTGGCTCTGGTTGTCGGGCATGAAGTACGCGGGGTCTCGGACGACGCCTTGAAACGCTGCCAGACCGCTCTCGAAATTCCTCAGGCTGGAGCCAAACACAGCTTGAACGTGGCTGTTGCAGTGGGTATTGCCTGCTACGCGCTGATCGAGCGTCTCCGTCGGGTTTAGCAGCTCCGTTCAAAGCTAGGGCAATACAAGGCGGGCGTGCGCCCACCTGCTGTGCGTGCGCTGTGGTGTACAGCAAACGCGATGTGCCTGAACAAACCTGTGGAAAAATGATACGTGAGGCCGTCAGTTGTTGCGACACGCTTTGTCGATGGCCATAGCATTACTTTGAAGAATAAGCCTGCCCGCAGGCAGCGGCCAATTGCTGCCCAGAGGCTACAGCTTCTTGCCGATTAATTAGAATTAAAAAAGCCAAAAAATTGTTAAAAGGGAAAATATTTTTACAAAACTTACGTATTTAAAAATATAAACACAAAAATTCCCTTCTAGCTGAAAGCTTTTTCTAGTTAGAGAGCAAGATTCACCATGAAGAGCAACAACCACCAACTGATTCGCTGCGGGCTGATTTTGGAGTTATTTCGAAAGCAATTCGGCTGCACCAAATCCGACTTGCTCCGTCATTTCGAGGAAAAAGGATTGCCTCGCGTCTCGAAGCGCACCCTGGAAAGAGATTTCGATTTGTTACGTGAACGCTTCAATGTCCGAATCCACTACGATCACCGCAACCGCTGGTACGTTCTCGACATTCCAAACGAGCAGGCCCGCGAGCAGCTGGCCACTCTGATAGCCATGTCGGCCCTGTGTGAAGACTTGCAGAGCGTAATCGAGGTACTGGAGGGCGCGACCGACAGCCTCCTGATCCGCAGTCCCGGCCAATACACAAGCCCACGCTACCTGTTCTCTGTAGCCCGCAGCCTCAAAAAGAAATTTTCCCTGCGCGTCGAATATCGGTTCATCGAAACACGCGGCACCGAACGGCTGCTCGTACAACCCCACCTGCTGATTTTTGAACCGGGGAGCTGGCAACTGGTGGCCTGGATCGAAACTGAGCAGCACTTCGTGAACCTGCAGCTCGAACGCATCATTCATCTGGAAGAAACCCAGATTACTTTCCGTCGGCGCAGCATCGACCCACTGCTGCAGCATCACCGCCCGGCTGAGTCCAACTCCACAACTGGGCCACTGCTACGCTTCCGCAGCAGTGAGTCGCTCTACTATCGCCTGGTTTTTCAGCCGCCATTTCATGGCTTGCGGATGTCGAATTTTAACGGGACTGCCGTTTGGGAGGCTCAGACGCCAAGCGAATCGGCGGCCGAACAGCTGATCGGTACATTTCTGACCGAAATCGACTTGATCGAACCCCTTACCCTGCGTAAATCGCTCGTCCGGCGCATGGAAAACCTTTTGGTACGTTGGACTGGCGAACTGTCCGCATCCTGAAACGGCGGCGTATCTTTGTGCGATGCTCCGCCCCTACCTGCGCCTTCATGCTGCGATTGTGCTTTTCGGCTTTTCCGGCATCCTGGGCGATCTGATTCTTCTGCCCCCTACCCTGCTGGTTTTCTACCGCGTCCTGATCGCCCTAGCAGCCATGTCGGTGCTGTGGGCCGGACGGATGGCTGTGCTTCCCATTCGCGGCAACGGGCGGCTTTACCTCATGGGAGTGGTTTTGTGCCTGCACTGGCTGGCTTTTTTTGGGAGCATTCAGGCAGCCAATGTATCGGTAGCGGTTGTCTGTCTGGCTGGTGGGGCCTTGTTTGGAACGATCATCGAATCGCTGATCGAACGCCGGCGACCACCCTATCTGGATTTAGGCTTGGGTCTGGTAGCCTTGTTGGGCATGTATCTGCTCTACTCGTTTCAGGAGGTCTACGGCTGGGGCATATTGCTGGGTCTGGTTTCGGCCCTTTTCAGTGCCATTTACGGCGTGGGAAACAAGCCAATCATGCAACGCTACTCGGTGCAGTCGGTCAATTTCCACCAGATCGGTACATGCCTGCTGCTGCTGGCACCTGCCGTGCCAATTTACGGACTTGCATTCAATCAAACCTGGTACCCTACCGGTCTCGAGTGGCTTTATTTAGTGGGCCTGGGAGTAGGATGTTCGGTCGTGGCCAACCTGTTGAGTTTGGCCGCCTTGCGTGATATTCCCCCCTTCATCTACCTGCTTTCCTTTAATCTGGAATCGGTCTATTCTCTGATTCTGGCTACGTGGCTTCTAGACGAAAACCGAACCGCTAGCTGGGGCGAATGGACGGGTATGCTGCTGGTACTGGGAGCTGTCTTCGCCTACCCACTGTTCAAAAGCAAGCGTTTCTTAAGAAGAAAATCGATCGACGGTTCCTCTGCCAATGAAGCGATGGCTCAGCCAGACGAGAGCTTGGTGAGATCAGGCCACCTTGAGCCGGTGGAGCGCAAGGAACTGGCAGACGCACTGCGCGATTGAATGGGCCTGCGCCTCCGAATAGAAAGGCTTCATCAGCTCTCTGATATGCTCAACTGTCGGCAAAGGAAGCTGCCCAGCTTGGAGGGCATTGCGAACCGAGCTTAGAATGGTGGTCGGACGCTTCTCGACCAATTTTTGGGCTTCGGTTTCAGGTTTGAATTTCGACTCTGATGCTTCTCGAGCCAAACGATGGTCGCGTTCGGCGATAGCCGTCAAGACCGCATCGAGCAGTTGAGGGTCTGTTTTGGATTGCGTCCCAATGAAATGAAACAGGACGTTGAACCAAGTGCGGGGGAGTTGATCGACCGAGGTTTCCAGTACTTCGATCTGGTCTGCCGGAATAGCCCAGCGGCTGTAAAGAGCCTGCAAAAAGCCCTCTTCTTGACTCGATGGCTCATCCGAAGCGTGCAGCACCCGAATGATCAGGCCTAGCCCGCGGTACCGGTCGATAGGGTCGGCCAGAGTCGATTCAGCTGCGTGAAAAAGCAGGCGTCCGCCACCCAACCGGTGCATTTGCCGGATGCGCTCATCCAGGTCCATATGATCACGGCGGTTGATGCCGTGAGCTTTCAGGAAATCGATCTGCACCTTACGTTCGTTGGAAGTGATCTGCTCGTCGAGGAGCATGGCCAGAGAAGTCAGCGAGTAGGCAGCTTCGAGTTTGGTCAGTTCAGGCAGCTCACGGTCTGGCTGCTGGAACCAGCGTTCAAAGGAAATCATGTGGATTCGAATTGCTTTCCTAAGTTAAGCAAATCTGCAGCCAAACTGTCCAGTGCCCTGCTTCTCGAGGGGCAAATGCCACGTGTATTTTTTTATTAGATAAAGCCTTAATTCACAACTCAAGCGTTGCCGCTGTTCAAGGCACCAAAAACCTTGAAAAAACCGGTCGATCCACCAAGGACACAGGCTGTGGCAATCCCGCCCATCATAGCCCCGCCCACAACGCCCATGGTTGCGGCATCGGTGCCCGTCAGGTAAAGATTACGGATAGGGGTATGCACGCCGATTTCCTCGAAAGCCAGGCGTTGGGGAGTAGCAGGCAAGCCGTAGATGGCTCCGCCTGCATGACCCGAAAAATGTTCAACGGAAAGGGGGGTTGCCAGCTCGGTATACTCGATCAGGTCGGCCAGACCTGGAATCGTCTGATCGATGTAGCGAATCAAGCCTTCGGTAATACGCTGTTTAAGGGCCTCGTAGTCACTGCCCCGACGCTTCCATTCAGTGTCGCGCCAGCGTTCGAAAGTTTTGGAAGAACAGGTGGCTATAACTTCAGCCGTATGATACTGAGCGGCAGGGTCTTTAAGTGAAGGAAAAGACAGGTAAGCATACATCGGATTGCCCTCCAGTAGACTATTCCACTGGGTCTCTTCCAGGGCATCGAGGTCGGTTCCCGAGTAAATCCAATAGTTTTCGCCGCGCAGGCCCAATACCATGGGATTAGATTTGAAGCCAATGTAGAGCGAAACCACAGACCGATGCCCCTGCAGGTCTCTGATCTTCTGCCGAAAAGGTATGTCTACTGTTTCAGGGATCAAATTAAGATAGGTAGTCACTGCACCGGCATCGGAAACAATACTAGGCGCATGAAAAACAGCTTCTTCCCGATTCTTTCCCTTCTGAATTGACACGCGAACCCCTTTGGCGGCACCGTTTTCAGTCAGAATTTCTTCAACGCGATGGCGCGTGCGGATTTCACCGCCTGCCGCTTCAATCGTTGGTGCGAATGCGTCGTAGACTGCCCGCCCACCACCCACCGGATACCAGCCTCCGTTCAGGTAGTGGCTCACGACAATTGCATGGGTTGCAAAGCTGCTTTGAGCCGGCGGCAAGCCATAGTCGCCCCACTGTGAGGCCAGCAGTGCACGCAGATTCGGGTTACTGAACCGGCTCTTGAGGTAATCGCCCGTAGTCAGGCTCCCCCATTTACGACTAAACCAAGCCAGCAGATTGACCGGCCCTGCAACAAGATCGGGCGCAAAGCCACCTATCATATGCTTGGCATGCCAGCTGCTGGCAGCTTTTAAATCCTCAAAGTATTGGGCTATAGCCGATTTTTCATCGGGGAAAAGCTCCTCCAGCTCTATCTGGAACTGTACGGGATGACTGGGTTGGGCATACCGGAAATCAGGATAGACGAAGTGGTCGAAGCGATAGGGCATGGCCTCGAACTTGAGCCGTCCATCCGTCAGGTAACGGAGCATTCGCCAGGTGCTGCCTCCGGGTTCGAGGCTACCTAGGTAATGCAGCCCTACATCCCAGGTCCACTTGTGCTGGCGGCTGAATGAATGGGTAAAGCCTCCCGGTTCGTAATGCTGCTCTAAAATCAGCACTTTTTTCTGGTAAAGTTTAGACAGGATGGCTCCGCAAGTCAAGGCCCCTATCCCCGAGCCGATGAGGATCACATCGGCATCTGCGTAATTTTCCACGGTTGGTTAAGGTTAATGGGGGTTGTTATTCAATCGTAATAATTGATATGATGAAAGCCCACAATCCGGTGCTCGCGGTCAGCAGGGCTTTTGAGGTAAATCAGAAATGTGTAAGTGTTTTCAGTCTCAAAGTGACTGCCCTCAAAGTGGGTTTCATCGATCGACTTGAAAGAAGGATCGTGAACTACAAAATGATAGTTGTAAATACCTTGCTTCAACAAGATATCTCGATAATAATACCCTTGTGAATCGTAATTCAGGCGAAAGCGGGGATCGATTTTCCAGTCGCTCAGGGCACCAAACACATACACGCCACCAACCGGAACTGGCGTCTTGGATTCGAGCAGGAATCGAACATGGACGTAATCCGCTTCCAGTTCCGTACCCGAGAGCTGACGCAGCCCGATGAAAAAATTACCGTTAAAATCAGGCTCAGAAAAGTAGACTTTATTACCGCGTGGCTTGTCTACTTCCAGCTGGGCGAAGGTTCCCGAATCGGTCAAGGTGAGCTGGCGGAGCCGTCCACCCATGCGCTGCACGTTCCGTAAGTCGAAAAAACGGTACTCGTTGCCACCGGGGAAGTCGTTTGCCGCATCGAACCGGTATTCCATACGTTCAGGGTAAATGTAAGTCGGACGCAGATTGCACCGCCGAGTGTCCCAGCGGAAATTCTGCAGGACACATACCCGCGTATCGGAAAACGCATCATTGAGGTTGATCGACCCAGGAAAAACGTTAAAGTTCACCGATTGCAGCATGCGCCGTCCAGCCACATTGGGCGACAGCCCTAGATCGGGAGCAATCCGCACCAAAGGCTCGGCCACTACAAACCGCCGCGCAAGCACCAGCTGCTCGGCACGGTCTGCCGTCCGTACCTGGATCACATAGTTGCCGCTATGCAGGAAGGCTTCACCCGGCTGTGGAAAACTGTAATGGTAGTGAATGTAGGGGATCAGGGTATTGCGTGAAACCTGTGACTCGCGGAGCGGCGCATCGATAAAGCCCTGGTAGTAGTCCATCGGTAACAGGCTGCTGGGCCGCCAGTCGGGCGTGCAATGGACGATTCGTACACTAAACTGTCGAATCTGGGTGGAAAGCTCATCAAAATGGAGATGCAGCTGACCCGGCTTGCCCACCTCCAGAATAGGATAGCTGAGCTGGTTCTGATCGCGGTAGAGCTGGGGCGTACGAATCGACGGCAGGAAAACACTGTTGTCGCACTCAGGGGGCGGTTCCGAGGAACGTACTCCCTTTCGTTTTTGGGCCTGGACGTCCGGAATCGACAGCAACAGAAGCAGCCACAGAACCTGAATCTGTGGCTGCCGCAGGGTCCGAAACAATAACAACACAAGCAGGTGATTGGGGTTTATTCGATTAAAAGTCGTTGCTGCAACTGATGTGTGGCCGAATAAATCCGTAGCACATACAGTCCTGCTGCAAACCCTGAAGCGTCTACAGCTAGCATCGGCTCGGTCTCGCTAGCCGTCCAGCGCAAAAGCTCACGCCCTCGCACATCGATGAGCACCAGCTCAACCGGGCCTTCACCGAAACCTGCCCACTGCACTGTAAAACGTCCGCGGTTGGGATTGGGGTATACGACCACCTGCGGCCGATCACCATGAGGCTCGAAACCTTCGCGACTCGTAAGGGTGCGGGCTTCGAGGGGTTGCGTCCAGGCTGAACGGTCGACACCACAGACAGCCTGCACCCGCACCTCGTAACTGCGGCCCGACTGCAGGTTGGTGATTGTATAGGAATTGGTCGTTGGCGCGTTGATGTTGACAGTCGTCCAGTTGACCGAAGAACCGGCTAGCCGCCAGCCCACCGTGTAGCCTGTTGCTGAAGTCATCAGGTTCCAGCTCACCACCAAGCGGTTAGTGAAGGCTCGTGCCAGCAGTAGGTTGGTCGGCGTATCGCACAGGCCTGCCGTACTGAAAGCCGACACCGCTGCATAGGTCGAAACAACCGTTCCTGCACAGCGGGTGCGTACCCGCGCCTCGTATTCGGTCAATGGGGTCAGCCCTCCGATGCTGATCTGCACTTGATTGGTAAAAAGAGTTGTCCAAGCCGTCTGTTTAGTAGCACGGTACTGCACTTCGTAATCGACGGCACCAGCTGCGGCGTTCCAACTGAGCGTAAAGCTCTGGCGTGTAATGTTGCTCACACGCGGGTTGGCAGGTGCGGGGCAAGGCTGTGGCTCAACGGGAGCCGATCCCGTCGAGAAACGGCCTTCAGTAAAAGGCGAGGTGATGGGATCGCACAGTGTAACGATCCGGAACTCGTACTCGGTCAGCGGCAGCAGGTTGATGAGCTGGATCGAATTGGTGGTCAGACTGCTGATCTGGGCAGCATCCCACGAAGCGTTGCCTTGCCGTGGACGCCAGAGCACGCGGTAACCGACAGCCTGCAGGACGTGATCCCAGCTCAGTACGGCCACCCGCGAGCCGGTCAGGATACTGACGTTGCGTGGGGCCGGGCATTCGAGTGTAGTGCGGAACGAACGGGAAATCGTCCAGCTCGTACGGCGGCCTTCGCTGCAGTAAGCCCGCACCTGATAAGCGTAAATAACATTGGGCCTCAGGCCGCGCAAGCTGTAGCGGGTTCCCGAAGTTGTATCAACGTTCCATTCCGTCGAACCGGCAGGCAGCCATCGTACTTCATAATAGAGAGCATTGGGCAAGGCCACCCACTGCAGGACCGCTGAAAAGTCGGTGATGTCCACCACCTGAACGGCAGGCGGAGTGATGCAGTCGGGGTCGTTCTCGTTGTACTGCGTAGCCAAAACGGTATCGACCCACGTTGAGAATTCACCCGCGCACTGAGTAGCCAGACGAATTTCGTAGAAGGTCGCGGGATTGAGGCCTGAAAGCGTTGCGTTAAGCTGGGCCGGGTCGCCGATGCGTACTTCTGTCATGGCCGACCCCAAACCTTGCTGCCGCCAGCGCAGAATATAGCCTTGCGCTGCCGGTGCTGAAGCCCAGCGCAAAGCCAGCTCCTCGCGACCGCTCGTTACCTGAACCAAGCGAGGCGGCAGGCAGTTTCCGCTGCGCAACGGCACGGTATCCAAAGGCGAAGGCAACGAAACAAGTCCATCGCTGCAAATCGACTGAACCTGGATTCGGTATTGGCCCAAAGGCTGCAGGCCGCCAATGAGCAGCGAGGTCTGCGTTACTTCCTGAAACAGAAGCTGGGGCTGCCCCAGGAGAGCATAACCCACGCGGTAGCGCAGAGCAGGTGCCACAGGAAGCCAGCTTAAGCGCAGCTGATTCGAACCGATCTGCTCGGTCTGGATACCCGGTGGAGCAGGACAGGTACTGGTTGGCAAGGTAGAAGCCGTGTCGCGGGCGGGCGCACCTATCGAATTCTCCGTACAGACAGCCTGCACCCGAAACTCATATGGCGTTTCGGGGAACAGGTTAGCTACGCGATAATGATATTGTGCAGCCGCTTCGAGGCGAACACGTACCCAAGGGCCGGGCGCATCGATGCGCCGCCAGCTGATGTCAAAGGCTTCCACCTGACTTTCGACACGCCACGACAAATCGGCATGGGTCAGACTCATCTGGATACGCAGATCAGAGGGTTGAACACAGGTGCGGTTCACCGTCCGAAACTCGCGGACGGGCAGAAAATCAGACGAACGCACCGCACTACAAACCGTGCGCAAGCGGTATTCATACAGGATGTTGGGTTCCAAATCTTCAAAATCAACAGACAGATCCCGTGTCAGGAAAACCTGCCACTGGCCATCGCCCTGGCCTTTGCGACGCAGGTTGATCTCATATTGCTGGGCGCGAGGCACCGCCTCCCACACCAGTCGGGCCGACCGGTTGGTCAGATTGGTGATTTCGGAGTTAGCCGGTTCAAGGCAGGCATCGGGATCGGTAGTCGCCGTACTGAAGGGGCCACTCCAAACCGATGCATCATCCAGACGGCAGACCGTGCGGATACGCAGATCGACCGCAGTCATCGAATCAAGGCCCAGAATGCGGTAGCTGGGCCGGTCAGCTGGCACGGTTGCTTCGAACCATGCACCGCCTGCAGAGGGCACCCGCCAGCCGATTTTGTAGCTTAGGGCATCGCGTACCTCGCGCCAGTTGACATCGATAGCAAAAGGCCCGGGCACTATCGTTACATCGACTGGGCGTGGACAGGCCTTGGGTGTACGGAAACTTGAATCGGGTGAGAAGAGGGACACCCCAGCCCCACACACCGTGCGTACCCGAACCCGATAATCGGTACCGGGCACCAGATCGAATATTGAGACAGTCGTGCGATCGGGATCGGTAATCGGCTGCTCAAGCCAGCGGCCCTGACGCTGCGAATACCATGCGACAATGTAGCCCGTGGCATTACGCGGCACCTTTTCCCACGAAATCGTCGCGCTGGTCTCCGTAACCGATTCCACCTTCAGGCGGTTGGGGTTTTTACAGAGCATGGGTGGCTCCTGGATAACGATGGTTCGCGTATCCTGACAGCCGTTACGGTCGGTAACGGTGAGAACGTAAACCCCATCCTGCAGATCGGTGTACTCGGCAGTCGGTCCTGAAAAATTAACCTGATCGCTGACCAATGTAAAGACATAAGGCGGCGTACCACCACTGGCTGTCGCCGATATGGCACCCGCGAAGCCATCACCGAAAATCTGATCGACCCTAGTTACCTGAAGGGTCGGGCGTGGATGGACAATGACTGTCGATATGCGGGAGCTGCCCCCGCAGCCCGTCGAATCGCCCACGCTGACGTAGTAAGTATCGGTCTCGGTGGCCACAATGCTCTGACTTCGCTCACCATTCGACCAGAGGTAGCTCGCGAAGCCGGCCGGTGCGGTGAAGGTAACACTTTGGCCCCGGCAGATTTCGTAATACCCGGTCGTCTGAACAATCGGCTCGAAGGGGCGGCAGTCGCACACCACCTGGGTATTCTGCATACACACGCGCTGACGGGCTGCCTTTCCGCCGGTAGCTGCCGTAAAGCCCCACCAGACGTTGGGATTGCCCCGGAACGCCAGACCAATCAGATCGATGCTATGACTCAGGCGCAGTTCACCATCGAAATAGACCTCAAGGGTGCGGGAAGCCGGTACCCAGGTTATGCGGGCACGGTACGCCCGTCCGTCCTTGATGCTGCACTGCGTCGGGCTGGCATCCACTGGCCCAGCTACTGGCTCCGAAAGCTTACCGTTCAAATTGATTGCGATGTGGTCGCATTCGGGGTCGTAGCTGTTGCTGAAAATATCGAACTCGATCCCTACCGAATTAGGCATGTCGGCATAACCCATACCACCACCTGAAAGCCCCAGAGCATCGGTGCCGATTCCCTGCAGAACGAATACAATGCCGTCGGCTCCATCGGGGTTATCGCCAAACTCCAGATCAAAACTGAAGTCGAAACCACTGTTCAGATTCAGCTGCTTGCGGTTCCAGATAGCGGCGTTTTGGAAATTGCCCAAGCCTTCGGTCAGGGTAGCACAGGCGGGCGATTCGATACGGGCTGTACCTCGTGCTACGAAGTCCGATTCGATCTGCGTTCCACTGGCCGGTTCAACGATTACCGTATCGGCAACGAACTCGCAGCCGTTTTTATCTACGATCCTAGGTTCGTACTTATCGGGCTGAAGGAAGGGATAGATGCCGTGGATATTTTTGTATTCATTCAAATAATAGTTGTAGGGGGCAATTCCACCCACTCCTTCCAGTACGATGTTCCCGTTTGCCGAATTAGGGCAGGTTTCATTGGTTTTGTAAATCTTGACATAAAGTGAGTCGGGATCACGCAAGCCCGAATCGAATTCATGTATGCACCCTCGCGCATCACGGATGTAAAACACGTTGTCGCGACCGCGCAATCCGGTGTAACGGGCTGTCGAATCCCACGTTGTACCATCACGGGAATAGACATAAGGCCCCGTGCCGCCAAAAGCCGTAAAAGCCACTACACCCAGCGTATCGCCAAAGCAGCGGTTGTTAAGCAGCTGCGTCAGTACAGGTCGGATGGACTCGGGGCGGGGAATCGACAAGTTGTTGAGAATGGCCGCGCAGCCATTAGCGTCGAGCACCAGCAGCGAGTATGACCCGCCCCGCACCCCAACCAAATTAGGGGTACGAGCTTCGTTCGACCAAGTCCAAGTGTAAGGTTCTACCCCACCGCTGGTGCTGGTGTAGATGGCACCGTCGGGGCTAGTAGGACACAGGGCAGCACGGGTCGAATCAACGCGAACAAGCAGGCTCTCGGGTTGAGTGATTCGAATCGAGTCCCGAACCACACGACAACCGCGCTCGTCGGTTACCGTGAGACTGTAAAGACCCGCTGAGAGATTCGGGTTAACGGCATCCGACGCACCGTTGCTCCAGCGATAGCGGTAGGGGAACAAGCCTCCCCGTACATCGACGGCAGCCAGACCGCTGGACTGACCGTGGCAGCGGACTGGCCGCGTGATTACCTGATCGATGACCGGTCGCTGCAGAAAGAGCGTGGGCAGGGCTGAAGTCTCGATCGAGCAGCTGCCGGCCTCAATCCGTACACTGAAAAAGCCGGCTTCGCGAGCTTCATAGGCCGAACCGGTAGCTTCTGGAATGGGGCGTCCGTTACGCAGCCACTGGTAGCGAGCATCGGCCACGTCGTCCACAAAGAAGCGAACCAGGCCACCTTCGCAGGCAATCAGAGAAGTGCTGGAACGCAGGCGAATGCTGCTCAGCCGTGGTGGCAGAACAACAACCGGTTCGGAAGTTCGCTGGCAGACGATACTTTGGCCGGTGGCGGTATCTACTTCAAAAATAAGCGAGGTAATGAGGGTGTAGCTCCCAGGTTGGTCGACCGCGAGTTCAGCGAAGTTGGCTCCTGAAATGAACTGATTGTCGCGACGCCATTCGTAGCGCGTGCGCGGCGGAGTCGGTACCGAAGCCAGCTCGATGGGCTGGCCGGGACACAACTCGACTGGTCCGGCGGGAACGACGGTAGCTGGGGGAGCCGGAAAAAGACGCACCCGCACGGGTTCACCGATCTCCGATTCACACAGCCCATCGAAAACCTGCAGGCGGTAGCTACCGCTTTCGGTGATGCGCAAGCGGCCCTCAGGGCCTGAAAGATAGGGCTGTCCATTACGGAACCAGGTATAGTTCGAAGCCCCCTGCTGCTCGGCCAGCAGGGTCAGATCGGCGTTGCTGCAAAAAGCCAGGTCATCCTGAAGGCTCAGGATACGGCCCGAAGGCCGCGAACGCAGAATGACTTCAACTTTTTGAGAGGGGATGAAGCAGGCCGCCGCCGAAGAAGCAGGGGAAAAATACTGGACACTCCAGAGTCCCGGACGATCGACCTGCAGCTCGGGCTGCTCGGTGATGCGAAAGACCTCGTCCTGATAAATCCAGCGGTAGCGTACCGCCGGGAGCGGAGATGTAGCAAGAGTCAAAGTGCTGCCCTCGCAAAACTCTGCGGGCACGGGTGCTACAATGGGTGTAGATTGGTTAGGCAGGAAGGTAACGGCTACCGAATCAGAAAAAGCCGAGCAGTTGCCAATAGTGGCCCGAAGGCGGTAGAAACCACCACTCGTTGCAAAGAGACTCGCTTCGCGAGCACCCTCAACCGGCTGGCCGTTACGGAACCACTGTAGCTGCTGTCCTTCCATGACCTCGGCAGTCAAGTGAACAGTTTCACCCTCGCAGGCAGTCAAGCGAGCGGCTGGCGTGGTGATGCGCGGTTCCAGCACATTGACAACGGTTACAGTATAGACTTCGGAGCGGTTCTCGCAGCCGTCGCGTGTGGCAACAAGCTGGTAGTTACCGGGCTGGTTGGTCGTGTAAATGGGCTGGTTGCTCACCTGCTGGCCGTTGCGCAGCCAGCGGTAGGAAACATCGGGTTCGGCTTCGGCGGTAAACGTTATGCTGCTGTTGTTACACAGAACCAGTCCACCATCGACCCGTACGCGAATAAGAGGCAGTCGGGCGGGCAGCACCCGAACCTCGATGGACTGCTTTTCACACGTCCCATTCGATACAACCACCCAGTAGACACCGGGCTGGCTGATTGTTAGGCTGGCATCGCGTGCCTCAGTAGGCTGGCCGTTGACAAACCAGCGGTAGGTCAAACCGGGCTGACGAGGAGCTGTCAGGATTATACTTTCATTGGAACAAATAAAAGCCCCCCCCTCTTCCGATATAGGTTTCGTACTGGTGAGATCGGCGGGTGGCACCTGCCCCTGTTGAATTTGAATGGCAGTTGCCGTGGCTTCGCAGCGACCCCAGTTTGCACGCAGTGTGTAGCTTCCAGCCTCCGTTGCAACATAAGCCGGTGCTGTGGCATTGGCAATAGCTTGCCCGTTACGCAGCCACTGCACTCGTAGAGGGCTAGCATCGGCCGGTGCTATGATACCTTGGAGCGGGATACGCGCACCCGGGCACAGAAGCAGCGGAGCTTGGGCCTGGATACTCACAACGAGGTTGTTCTCCAAACCGATTTCAAGGTTTTCCAGAATCGACTCGCAGCCGTCTTGGTCGACGGCAGTAACCGAATAAGTACCCGGTGCCAGGTCGGTCAGGCGTGCGGTAGCAGACCCGTTCGACCAAGTGTATCGGATGGGAACGTTAGTGGGACTGGTACCACGCACCTCCAGCACCCCACCAGCAGTACAGGTAGCATTGCGCTTCTCGATCACCTGCAGACTCAAATTCTGTTCGGAAGTCAGATCAACAACGAGCTGGTTGGTGCAGCGCGAGTTGTCTTCCAGCATGACAGTATAGCGACCCGATGCCAGATTCTGAAACAGCCCCGAGGGCTGGGGCTGGCCACCGTTGAGGCGGTAGCGGTATGGAGGTTGACCGTTGCGGCCCTCCACGCGAATCAAACCATCACGGCGGGCACAGCTCGCTGCCCGCGACTCCAGCAAGGTCAGTTCCGGCCCGAAGACATTGATCTCGTGAACGCTTGAATCGACTCCACAGCTGGTGGAGGCATCCTGCACCACGAGTGTTACGTAATAAGTGCCTGCACGAGCAAAGCTGAAGGTTGCGCTCTGACCGACCTGCCGCTGGCCGTCGCTGGTATGCCACTGCCAGCCTGTAACCTGACGTGAAGATTCGCCACGAAACGTTACCGGCTGCCCCGTGCACGACGTTGATTCGGCCTGAATGCGCAGGCGCAGGTTGGACAGGGTGATGTCGCCCGAATAGCCGTAGGAATCACGGGTTCCAAAACCATACACATATGAGATGAAACCCACGCCCGATGTCAGGGTGTGATCGCCCTGCCGGACGGAAAGGCGAGCATACGAGTACTCAGGCCGACCGGGAACGGGTCTGAATTCGTTAGCAACGGTATTGCCGTCGATGCGAAAGCTGTTGACGGCCGTAGTCGGGGTGATGATGTTGATGAAATTGTCGTCTATGTTGTCCAGACGAAAACTGTTGATGGTCGTGCTGCGGATGGTCATCTGCTCGAGAGGGCTGACCAGCAGCATGAAAGGGTCGCCATAAACAAAGTTGCCTGGGTCGCTGTAGCAGTCGCGGGTATCAAAACCGGCATCGCAGCAGCCGCCCCGCGCAAACTGGGCTACCATGATGGGACGGGTTGCGCGAATGTGAATGGGGTCCTGTCGGCGCACATCACGGTATCTGCCGGCCTGCAGGGTAAAGCGGGTGGCATCGCTCAGCTCGATTTCGGTGTCGTCCTCAGCAGCAAGGATCCGGATGATATCGCCGTCGCGGCGGTTGCGAAATGGCACCGTGATGTACTCCAAACCCCAGGTCGAGACAGGAAAAAGCTGTTCGAAGAGGTGGTCGCAACGGCCGCAATCGCCTACGTTCGAGCAGCGATTGCCGCCAAAGACTGCAAAGGGTTTGCAGTCTTCGCGGTTAGCCGATCGAATGATCGTACCTGTAAGGTCGTCCACCCCGTCGCGGCGGCCTTGAGCCTGGTAGGCCTGACCAGCGTTGAGGCGAATGGTGTAGCGTTGACGTGCGTTGTTGCCGTTGGCAATATTGGCCGAAGGGATGATCTCGATTTCGGTATTGTTCTGCAGGGCTACGATATTGAACTGCGATACGCCCACGTTTTCGGAGGGTGCCCGCTCGTTGTAGCTCAACACGACGTAATCGTCGCGCAGTGCATGGGCGGGCAGCACGATGGAGGCATCGGCTGAGTTGATGCGATAGTTCAGGGCATAGACATTGACGGAGTCGCGGGTCGTAATCCGCAAGCCCACGTTGCGGTTCACGTTCGATACCGACCCCATGACCAGATTGAAGGGAACCAGAATCTCGGTTGGTACGCCAGCGTTGACCGTAAAGTTCTGCGTCCAGGTTCCGGCGGGGGCATCGATGCGTCCCGTGGTATTGACCCGCGAGCTGACAAATACCGATACCTTATCCACGGGGCTGGGAGATCCACCCTGAAAACCGTTATCCCCAAAGACGAGCCAGAACTCACGTCCCCGGGCATTCAAGCCCTGAGCATGTAGCTGATTTGCAAGCAGATAGAGCGGCAAGAACAGTAGAAGTGCCAGGCGCATATAGAAAGGTTAGTTCAACAGCACGAATTAATCCAGTATAAAAATACGTCAAGGCACCTGTGCATGCAAAATACACGGGGCCGACAGACAATAGTACGTATTTAGCGGTGTAAAACTCGTTCCGAACAGCAGGAACTTCCTGCCCATCGCCTCAGCCCAAGCCCGCGAGGGTAGCCCGCAGGTTAAGCCGCTCGAATAGCCAGAGGGCCACTTCATCGAGGGACACCCGCTCCTGACGCATGCTGTCGCGTTCGCGAATGGTAACCGTTTCGTCTTCCTGGGTCTGCTGGTCGATGGTGATGCAATAAGGGGTGCCTTTGGCATCCTGTCGGCGGTAGCGGCGTCCGATAGCGTCCTTTTCGTCGTAGTAGATATCGAAATCGAATTTGAGGCTGTTGTAAAGTTTGCGTGCAATTTCAGGAAAGCCATCCTTTTTGACCAAAGGCAAAATGGCGGCCTGAAAAGGCGCAACAGCCGGATGCAAGCGCAAGACCGTACGAACATCTGTATCACCTGAAGCCGTAGGGACTTCCTCCTCGTCGTAGGCGTTGCACAGATGACTCAGAAAGCACCGATCGAGACCAACCGACGTTTCGATGACGTAGGGAATGTAACTCTCTTCGGTTTCGGGGTCAAAATACTGGAGTTTCTTGCCTGAAAACTCCGTGTGGCGACGCAAATCGAAATCGGTTCGCGAGTGAATGCCTTCGAGTTCTTTAAAACCGAAGGGGAACTCAAATTCGAGATCGACCGCCGCATCGGCGTAATGGGCCAGTTTGTCGTGTACATGGATGCGAAGCCGCTCGCGTTTCAGCCCCAAGATCAGATGCCACTCCAGCCGCTTCAGTTTCCAGTGTTCGAACCATTCCTGCTGGCTGCCCGGGCGCACGAAAAACTGCATTTCCATCTGCTCGAACTCGCGCATGCGGAAGATGAACTGACGGGCAATGATCTCGTTGCGGAAGGCTTTGCCGATCTGGGCAATACCGAAAGGCACCTTCAGACGCATCGATTTCTGGACATTGAGGAAGTTAACGAAAATACCCTGAGCCGTTTCGGGCCGCAGGTACAGTTCGCCGGCCTCGTCTGCGATCTGTCCCAGCTGTGTTTTGAACATCAGGTTGAACTGTCGGACGTCCGTCCAGTTGCGGGAACCGGTTTCCGGGTCGGCGATTTCCAGCTCGTCGATCAGATTTTTGAGGGCCACCAGATCATTTGCATTCATGGCGGCGGCCAGGGCATCGGCGGTTTCAACTGCTTTTTTGCCCGGGCGGCAGTTCTGCAGAAAACGTTGATATTCGGGGCTGTCGGGCAGCCAGCCCTCCTTCTGGGCTTTTTTTTCAGCCTCCTTTTGGGCTTTCTGCTGCTGTTTTTGAATGTAATCTTCGATCAGGACATCGGCTCGGTATCGCTTTTTGGAATCCTTGTTGTCGATGAGTGGATCGTTGAAGGCATCTACGTGACCCGATGCCTTCCAAACCTTGGGAGCCATGAGGATCGCGGCATCCAGCCCTACGACGTTTTCGTTGAGGCGCGTCATGGCCTGAAACCACAAGTTCATGAGGTTGCGCTTCATCAACACTCCCAGGGGGCCGTAGTCGTAGGTCGCGCTCAGCCCATCGTAGATTTCACTTGAAGGGAAAATAAAGCCGTGTTCCTTACAATGTGAGACGATTTTAGGAAAGATTTCGCCGTAGTTCATGGCGCAAAGTAACCGAAAAAGCCGCGAGGCCCCACCAACGCAGAAGCCAGTCCCCGGTGGACTGGCTTCTCTGGCATTTTTGTGTCCGAAAAACAGAGTTGAATCAGGCTCCCAAGGCTTCTTTTACCCGTTGCGCGGCTTCGCGGAGTTCGACTGCTCCGATGACCTTAAGGCCTGAGGTATTGATGATTTCGGCAGCTTTATCGGCATTGGTACCCTGCAGGCGTACGATGATGGGTACGTTGATTTCAGGAATGTTCTTGTAGGCTTCAACAACCCCATTGGCCACGCGGTCGCACTGGACAATGCCGCCAAAAATATTGATGAGTATGGCTTTTACATTGGGGTCTTCCAGGATGATGCGGAAGGCTGCCTCTACGGTTTTGGCATTAGCACCGCCACCTACATCCAGGAAGTTGGCTGGTTCGCCACCCGAGAGCTTGATCATGTCCATGGTAGCCATCGCCAGGCCGGCCCCATTGACCATACAGCCTACGTTCCCATCGAGTTTGATGTAGTTGAGGTGATTTTCACGGGCTTTGGTTTCGAGGGGTTCTTCCTCGGTCAGATCGCGCCAGTCGGCGTACTCGGGATGGCGGTAAGTGGCGTTATCGTCGATGTCGAATTTGGTATCTACAGCAATGATTCGATCGTCCGATGTTTTGAGCATCGGATTGATTTCAACGAGCGAAGCGTCAGTAGCACGATATACGTTGTAGAGCTTGTAAATAAAATCGACGGCATTTTTGAAAGCCTGACCTGTCAGGCCCAGTCCAAAGGCAATGCGCCGCGCCTGAAAGGGCCGAAAGCCGATCAAGGGATCGACCCATTCTTTAATGATTTTCTCGGGGTGTTTTTCGGCGACTTCCTCAATGTCCATCCCTCCCTCAGATGAAGCCATGATTACATCGCAGCAGCGCACGCGGTCCAAGGTAATCGAGAGATAAAATTCTTTGGGTTCCGATGCTCCCGGATAGTAGACATCCTGGGCGATCAGCACCTTATGCACTTTTTTTCCTTCGGGGCCAGTTTGGTGGGTAACAAGCTGCATACCGAGAATTTGGCTGGCTTTCTCCTGCACCTCATCCAAGGATTTGGCGAGCTTGACGCCGCCGCCTTTGCCCCGACCGCCTGCGTGAATCTGCGCCTTGACGACGAACCATTCCTTGCCGGTGGGATTGGGATAGAGATTACGGGCGGCCTCCATCGCTTCTTCAACGGTTGTGGCGACGATGCCTTCCTGAATAGGAAGCCCAAAGGACTTGAGGATGTCCTTACCTTGGTATTCGTGCAGTTTCATGACGGGTTGCGGATGGTAAAAATGGTACCGCAAGATAGAAAAAAGCACATTGGAACTACACGCCGCGGGTCAGTACATCGATTTTCGTACCTTTCCCGATATGAAAGCCTTGGTTTGTTTTGGCCTGGTTCTGGGCTGCTGGCTGTGTGCGAACTCTGTACTCATAGCTCAGCCGCTCGACTCGCTTCGAATTGACTCCCTGGCCCTGGCACAAGCTCAGCTGCTGACACGCAAGATCACGCAGGGTGATTTCAAAACACCTGCCCGGCAGATGACGAAACAGATGGCCCAGCTCATTACGGCTGAACGCCTGGCCCTGATCTGGAAGCAGGTGGGTCTTCAGCTTGGCCGTTTCGACTCGGCGAGTACAACCACCTTCAAGAAAGCCCGAGAGGGCATCCGCATCTTCGAAACTCCGCTCTTTTTTGAGCGGGGAGCTTTGGGCCTGCAGCTGAGCCTCAACGATTCGATGCAGATCGCAGGCATTTACTTCACGCCCATGACCGACCCGCGGGCCAAGTGGAAACTCCCCGACTACGCCAAGCCCGAGCTGTACACCGAGCACGAAGTCGAAATACCCGCCGGTTCCATTCACCTCAAAGGTACCCTGACCCTGCCCCGCGAACGCAAGGCTCCACCGGTCGTTATCCTGGTTCATGGTTCTGGCCCCAACGACCAGGATGAAAGCATCGGCCCCAACAAACCCTTCAAAGACCTGGCCGTGGGGCTAGCCACCGCCGGTATCGGCAGCCTGCGATACGACAAGCGTACCTTTGCCCACGCCGAGGAACTACTCAACCGACAGCCCGATTACACCGTCCGCGACGAGGTACTCGACGACGTGAAGGCCGTTTACGAATACCTGACCAAGACCTACCGCAAGGAAATCGGTGCCATTTACATTCTTGGCCACAGCTTGGGCGGCCTGCTGATGCCCCGAATCGCCGCCGACCTGCCGCAAGCAAGGGGATTGATCCTGCTGGCGGCTCCCGCTCGACCCCTCGAAGACCTGATCATCGAACAGAACCGTTACCTGATGACAATTGATTCCCTGCCGCTCGATTCGACGCAGCAGGCGCAACTCAACGAAATCGCAACAGCCCGCGATCGCGTCAAGGAACTGACAGCCGGTGGACGACTCGACCCCGACGAGAAACCGCCTTTTGGGCTGCCAGTTTCCTACTGGCGCGATTTGGCCCAAAACCCGCCCCTGCAAGGGATAAAATCGTTTGGCAGGCGACCGGTATTACTGCTTCAGGGTGGCAGAGACTTTCAGGTAACGACTCGTGATTTTGAATTGTGGCAAAAAGCCCTGGCCAACCGTCCGGCTACGACTTTTCACCTGATGCCCTTCCATAATCACCTATTTATGGCTGGCATCGGAAGCAGCCGACCCGAGGAATACCTGCAGCCCGATCACGTGGGCTGGGATGTGATTCAATACATCGCTCGCTGGATCGATCAACACTAAGCCGAATAAAAATGACCGACATCCCTCCCATTGCAGCTTCAGGCTCGCGACTGCGAATCCGAAACGCCGAGCAGCGCGACTTGCAGGCCATCCGCGAATTGAGTGCCCGAGCCTATCCGGCTATGGAACCCTACTCGCTGGACATGATCCGCGGCCACCTCAATCACTTTCCCGAGGGGCAGTTTGTCGTCGAATACGATGGCCGGATTGTGGGCTACTGTGCCACCTTTATTGTATCGGGGCAGCAGTGCCTCCAACCCCACACCTGGAAAGCAATAACCGGTAATGGATTTGCTTCGCGGCATAATCCCCGAGGCGATTACCTCTACGGCATGGAAATTTGCGTCGATCCGGCGTTCCGGAACCAGCGCATCGGCCAGCGGCTCTACAGTGCCCGCAAGAAACTCTGCCAGCGGCTCCACCTGAAGGGCATTGTGGTGGGTGGACGCATTCCGCGGCTGGCCCGTAACCTGCGTCGTTTTGGCTCGCCCGAAGCCTATGTGGAAGCGGTAGACCAGAAACGCTTTCGCGATCCCACCCTCAGTTTTCAACTGCGCAATGGTTTCGAAGTACTGGGGGTGCTGCGGGATTACCTGCCCGCCGACAAAGAGTCGCTGGGCCACGCCGTGCACCTGCTCTGGCGCAACCCCGAGGCCCAGGACATGCCCGAAGCGCATGCCGGCCAGCCGCAGGCCGCAGGAACCGCGCCGCGCATGGTCGATCAGATCCGCGTGGCCTGTATTCAGTACCAGCAACGCAAGGTCGACTCTTTTATCGAATTCTGCCACAACGTCGAATACTTTGTCGATGTCGTAGCCGACTACCGCTGCGATTTCGTCTGTTTTCCCGAATATGTTACGATGCAGCTTCTTTCGATCGACAATCAAAAACAGGAACCGCGACAAGCCATTCGTTCGCTTGCCGAATATACCGACCGGTATGTTGCATTCATGACCGATCTGGCCATCCGATACAACATTCACATTGTCGGAGGAACCCATCCCATACCTGCAGCCGATGGCGAAGGGGTCGAAAACATGGCGTTCATTTTTCTGCGTGACGGTTCGGTGCATTTGCAGGCCAAAATTCATGCGACCCCCGATGAGGCATACTGGTGGAACGTGCGAGGGGGCAGCCGCCTCGAAGCCATCGATACGGACTGCGGCCCTATTGGCGTGCTTGTGTGCTACGATTCAGAGTTCCCCGAACTGGCCCGCCACCTCGTCAACCAAGGCGCACAGATTATTTTTGTGCCTTTTTGCACCGCCGAGCGGCAGGGCTACCTGCGGGTACGCTACTGTTCGCATGCTCGGGCAGTCGAGAATCAGATTTACGTAGCCCTGGCAGGCAACGTAGGCAATCTTCCGGGGGTCGAAAACATGGATATTCAATATGCGCAAAGCTGTATCCTGACCCCCTGCGATTTCATGTTTGCCCGCGACGGTATCGCCGCCGATACCACCCCCAATGTTGAGATGATAGCCATCGCCGACCTGCGACCCGAAAGCCTCTTTCGAGCCCGAAACAGCGGTGCAGTTCGCAACCTTAAAGACCGCCGGTACGACCTCTATTCGGTGAGCTGGCACGGACGGGATTAAATCCGCTCAAGCTGCTCCAAAGGCCACTTCCCAGCCCTTGGCCCGCAGGCGACAGGCATCGCAGACGCCACAGCCATAGCCCCACGGATGTCGCGTCGTTCGATCGCCTGCATAACAGGTGTGGCTCAAATCACGCACTACATCCAGGCAGCCCAGCTGGTCGGCCAAAAGCCAGGTCTGGGCTTTGTCCAGAAGCATCAAAGGGGTATGAATCATGAAATCGAAAGCGAAGCCCAGGCGCAACGTTTGTTCGGCAGCCTCGATAAAATCCCGTCGGCAGTCGGGGTAGCCCGAGTAGTCGGATTGGGACATGCCTCCCACAATGTGCTGTGCGTTCAGTCGACGAGCCAGAATGGCCGCCAGTGCCAGAAACAGCAGGTTTCGGCCAGGCACAAACGTAGCCGGTGGCTGCAGGCTGCCCGCCGGGCTGGCTTCCAGAGGCAATTCCGATTGTGTCAGGCTGTTGGTTGCCCAGAGCTGGCTCAGGTCCAGAGCCTGTTCCACGAGCAATACCTCGGCCTGGCGGGCAATTTCACGGGCCTGGTCAGCTTCGACGGCATGCCGCTGGCCGTAGTGAATGAACAGAGCCGTTACAGCCTCAAAGCGTTCCTTGGCCCAGTAGAGGCAGGTGGTCGAGTCCTGCCCACCGCTGAACAGTACGACGACCTGCTCGTGGGGTTCGAGCGACTGATTAGGCATCAATTTAAGGGAGTCAAGGTTTTCAAATGCTGTTCAATGGCCTGAATGGATCGCTCGCGCAACTTGGGCAGATCGGCTTCGGTCAGGCCCTTGGTTTCGATGGCCGGTTCGATGAACACATCCACCCGAACAAAGGGCTGCATGAGAAACTTGCCGTCGTTGCTCAGCGCACGGTTCGAACGCAGGATGGCTACCGGAACCAGAGGCAGGCCATTATCCAACGCCAGTTTGAAGGCACCATCACGCACCGGACCCAACTGGTGGTCGTATGGCTGTTTGGTGGTTCCCTCGGGAAATATGAACAAGTTATCGCCTCCCTTGATTCGGCGGTCGGCTTCCTGCATGCTGCGGGCGCGGCCCTGCTTGCTGTCGCGATCGACCATGATGTGCAAGCGGGCATACATGTAGCCAAAAAGAGGCACCTTGGTCAGTTCGGCCTTTCCGATGAAGCGAAAGGTACGCGGCAAGGCTACATGCGAAATGGGAATGTCGAAATAGCTCCGGTGGTTGGCGATAAACACCACCCCCTGACCCGCTGGCAAACGCCCCTTGCGGTGGACCCGCACCCATGTCAGAGCCGCTGCCAGCACTACATACGCCCAGAGCGTGTTGAGACGGTGGGCCAGCGAATGGGTCAGCCGAGTATCGAATTGCAGCAGCACAAAATGCAGAGGAAAGATCAAGAGGAAAAAACCGAAGAACCACAGACCCACCCACAGGCTCCAGATGCGTTTCAGTGCAGCCATGGCTCAATCGTACTTGCGGGGTCTAAACCAGGGTTCGACGAAACTGAGACCGAAGTAAAAGCGCAGGTTCTGCTCCTGAATCAAGCCGCCTGAGGTGGTGCCACGCCGGTTCCATTCCACACCGATATGCAGACGCGAGACGGTCTGGTAGCTGATAGGTATGCCGAGTCCGCCCGTCAGGCCCCATTGGTTGATGGCTTGATCCTGAAGCTGGACGTATGTTTGTTCGTAGTAAGCACCGGCGCGGTAGGCCAGACGCTTCCAAAGCTGGCGATAGGCGAGGTAATCGGGCATGTACTCCCCACCAAGGGCGACGCGCTGCCAGACCCGCAGGCTCCGGCGTTCGGCCGTTTCACCGAATGCCGACCAGTCTTGCCGCAGGTAATCGAGCGCGACAGTGTATTTGCCAACTTTCTGGACGCTCAGCCCGACTCCCCAGCGCGTGGGCAGAATGGCCGACCGGCGGGTATCAGGAACAAGGGTATCCATACCCTGGGGCGTTTCGAACCGGGTCAGATCGCGGATAGCGAGGTTGGGAAGGCTTTCCATCGTCAGACCGATACGCCCGACGGTCTCCTTGCCTATCCACTTGAGCGAGTCGTTTGCAAGGATACCAAGTCGATAGCCTGCTCCCTGATACCGCAAATCCGAAAGTACGCCGACGGCCTCAAATCGACCCACTTGCGTGAACCACTGCCTACTGACACTGCCGAACAGGTAGTTGATCTGGGCACCGGTACTGAGTCGCCCCTTGAAAAACTGGTAGGCGACACCGGCATAGGATAGGTTCAGGCCGCCGGAACCCGACCGGTTCGAGCGAAACGGAGTCAAGCCCGTATCGTCAGGCATCGTACGTTCCAGAGCGAAATCATAGCCTACGCCGCTGTAGGGATTGAGACCTGCCGTAAAAGCCAGTGGAGTTGTTTTTTTAAAAACCAAGTTCATACCTCCCAGGCCGGCGTTTTCGAGTCGCGTTTGTGCGGCATCGGTTCGAAGCCGAGTATTTTGGTAGAAAGCGTAAAAATCAAATGTAAATCTGAACGTTTCGGCTGCCGATGCAGGATTGGCGGCGTTGAGATTAGCTGGCTCAGAAATTGCCTGACCAATGCGGGCCATACCCACCTGACGTATGCCCGCTGGCACAATTAAATCGCCGACTCCAAAAGCACTGTAGGGACTCGTCGAGGTCTTCGACTGGCCCAAGCCCAGCACCGGAAGCCAGGCAAGCAGCACCCAGATGAGGAAACCGTCCTTACGCATGGGCTTTGACAGTGCTGGCCAGGTGGTAAATGCCTTCCATGACCAGGTGCATTTCGAGGCGATGGACGGCATCTACGTGCTGCGAGACCCACTCGGCACCGCCTCCGGTCAAAAAGACAGTCAATCGGTCGCCCGCCAGTTTGCGGTAACGACGAACCATGCCCTCGATTTCGCAGACAGTACCAAATTGCACCCCCGACCGGATGCAGTCCACAGTCGTGGAACCGACCAAGTCCACCTCGTCCTGATGCTTGACCAGAGGCAGGCGCGAGGTATATTGATGCAATGAGCGAAAGCGCAGGTTCATGCCTGGCGAAATGCCACCTCCCAGGTAGTTGTTTTCCGCATCCACGTAGTCGTAAGTTACGGCAGTACCAATATCAACGACAAGCAAGGGTTCCGTGGGTTCATGCAGACGGGCACCCACAACTGCCGCGTAACGATCTGATCCTAAGGTTGCCGGCGAACGATAGGCATTGCGTACCGGCCCCGGAGTGCTACCCGTTATCTCTATGGCCCTGATCTGTTGCAGCAGACTCGGTTCCAGAATTCGGTTCATCTGACGGGCGTTCACGTTAGTGTAGGCCAGGGTATCTACCTGGTACTTGTCCACCCAGAACGAGAGGTAAGCCCCAATGTAGTCGGTAAAGGTCAGCAGTTTGACCCATTCGAGCTTTTCACCCAGAAAAAGGCCCGCTTTGATGCGGCTGTTTCCGATATCTAGAGCAATAAGGCGCATGTTTCGACTGGTCGAACGCTCCAAGGCAGGCATTTTTGGCAAACAAAGATAAGGAAAGGATTCGGGCAGGCAGCTATCAGGCCCAATCTGCAACGCTGTGAACCGCGTCGCGCTCGGGGCTGACCGAAACCCAAGCAACTGGGCAACCTAGCTGGAGCCTTAGAAAATCGACGAAGCGGCAGGCCGGTTCGCTCAGTTGCTCACGGTCGTTCTCAGGATTCCAGCCCCCAAACCGGTGCCACTGGCCGTCGACTCCCAAAGTCTGAAATTCAGGCAGCTGCGCAATCACATCTACTTTCGTCAAGGCCAGATGCGTTACACCATTGAGGCGGATGGCTTGGCGCAGCAGCGGTAAATCGAGCCAGCCACAGCGTCGAGGCCGGCCTGTTGTCGATCCGAACTCATGGCCCAGCCGTTGCAGGCGGTCGGCCTGCTCCCCGTGCAGTTCGGTCGGAAATGGCCCGTTACCCACACGGGTGGCGTAAGCTTTGAACACCCCCAGCACGCGTCGGATGGCTTGTGGGGGCAGACCTAGACCGAGACAGGCTGAAGCCGACAGGGTATGGGAACTTGTTACGAAGGGGTAGTCGCCGAAATCGATATCCAAGCGCGTACCCTGTGCCCCTTCAGCCAGAATGTCGGCACCCGCATCATGCCAGTCAAGCAGAGCCTCTTCGACAGGTCGGATATCAAGCTGACTCAGACACTGGCAAGCAGCCCAAAAGGCCTCCAAGTCTTCGGCAGGTGGGTGCAGCTCAGATGGCAGGTGGTCGAGGTGGCGTTGGAGGCCCGATTCAATGCGATGGCGGTAGTCAGCGGCCAGCAGGTCGCCCAGGCGCAGTCCTTCACGGGCATACTTATCCACATAGGCTGGGCCAATACCCCGTAAAGTACTGCCAATACGGGCTTCCCCTTTGGCATCTTCCGATAGGCGATCGAGCAACCGATGCGTCGGCAAGATCAGATGGGCTTTGTCCGAAAGCCAGAGCCGGTCGCGCCATGCTACGCCCAAGCCATCGAGGGCTGTGATTTCGGTATAAAATGTAATGGGATCGATGATGACACCGTTACCAATGACGCAGATCACCTCTTCATGGAATATGCCGGACGGAATTTGGTGCAGCACATGCCTGACACCATTTCGGTAGAGGGTGTGTCCGGCATTGGGTCCGCCTTGAAAGCGAGCTACACACCGGTAGGCAGCACTCAGGCGATCAACCAGCTTGCCTTTGCCCTCATCTCCCCACTGGAGACCCAGTACTACATCCAGAGGCATAAAACAGCATGAAGCAGCGTAGCGGCTGGCAGGCTGCTACGCTGATCGACGATGGGTATTAAGAGGCGGATAAGTCTGCTCAAGCAGAGGGTTTAGATTTTCTGAAAATGCTTGAGAGCCTCGTCACGCGTATTGAATATAGTAAAGACCGAAGTTAACTTAGTGATTGTCAACAGATTGACGATATTTTCTGATGGGCTGCAAATTACCAGCTCGCCACCCTTGGCCCGTACCTTGGTATAGAGGGTGATGAACACCCCTAAACCGGTGCTGTTGATGTGCTTGAGCTTTTCCAGATCAATCAGAAAGGAGATCACCCCCTCGTCGAGGTAGCGGGTAAATTCCGTTTTCAGGTTGACGCGGTCGGTTTCATTGAGCAGGCTTCCCTCCAATTCAAAGACGGCTATCTGGTCGTTCAGCTGGTGCGTAAAGGTCATTTCCGTTGCCTCCATGTGATGCGATATTCGGGTTCTAATCTTGAAAAACCCTTCTTGGTTTATGCAGCAAATATAGAAGCTGAATGCTGTTGTTTGCAGCTCCAATGGTTGAAGGAGGCAATTATCCCGACCAAATTCGGGACAGCAAACGCCAAGCTCAGGACTGTGGCAGGCGGTCAGGACATTCGGGTTTCTGGCAGTTGCCGTAAAAAACAAGGCTGTGCTGCACGATTTTACTTTGAAACAGCTGGCCTACCGTATCCTGAATTTCAGCCATGCGCGGATCGCAGAATTCCATGACCTTGCTGCAGTCGAGGCAGATCAAGTGGTGATGCTGACGAAAGCCATAGGCTTTCTCGTAACGGGCCTGTTGGTTGCCAAACTGGTGCTTGATCACCAGCCGCGAATCAACGAGTAAATCGAGGGTGTTGTACACCGTAGCTCGGCTTACACGATAGCCATTGGCTTTCATCTCCATGTAAAGCGACTCGACATCGAAGTGGTCGTTGCGACTGTAAATCTCTTCCAGGATCGCAAAGCGTTCCACCGTTTTGCGGTGGTTGTGCTGGTCGAGCCACCGTGAAAATGCGTCTTTGGCCTCCTGGAGTTTGCTTTCGCGCAGGGTTTCGGGGTGTTCGGGCATGTTGGCTCAAGCATTGAGGCTGGAAATGGATTCGACTTGGGCTTGCGGAGCGATGCGCTTGACTAGCCCCTGCAGGACTTTTCCGGGGCCTGCTTCCACGAAATGGATCGCACCGTCGGCCACCATCTGCTGGATGCTTTGCGTCCAGCGCACCGGTGCCGTCAGTTGCTCGGTCAACCGCTGGCGGATGATATCAGGATCGGTCGTAGGGCAGGCACTGACGTTTTGGTAAACTGGGAACTGGGCCGGGGCAAAGGGGGTACGGGCAATGGCTGCCGCAAGTCGTTGCTGGGCTGGCTCCATCAGGGGTGAATGGAATGCTCCATTGACCTGCAGGAGCTTCGCCAGGCGTGCTCCCTGAGCCTTGGCCCGTTCGACTGCAGCTTCGACGGCTGCGGTGGTCCCCGAAATGACAAGCTGGCCCGGAGCATTGTAATTGGCGGGCACTACCACACCTTCGATCTCGGCACAAAGAGCCTCGACTTGGGCATCCTCCAGCCCGACGATTGCGGCCATGGTACTGGGCTGGGCATCGCAGGCGGCCTGCATGGCGGCAGCCCGCTCGGCCACCAGCCGTAAACCATCTTCAAAACTAAAGACGCCCGCCACAGCCAGGGCCGAAAACTCACCCAGTGAATGGCCTGCAGCCATCTGCGCCCGATCAGCCAGACCCAGCACCTGAGCCAGAATCACCGAATGTACATAAATAGCGGGCTGTGTAACCGAAGTACGCGTCAGGTCGTCGGCACTACCCGAAAACATGATTTCGGAAAGTGAAAAACCGAGCAGGCGGTCGGCCTCAGCAAAACGGGCACGAGCCACCTCCGAGGCAATAAACAGGTCGTGGCCCATGCCGCTGTATTGAGAGCCTTGGCCGGGAAAAAGCAGCGCAGTTTTAGTCATTTCAAGGCTAATCTACGAAAAAGCCAGCCAACGGGCTGTACAGAACGTGCCACCCGTTCAGCCAGACACCTCCTGAACGAACACCTGTTGCTGTTCCCGTTCAAAGTTCCGCCAAACCTGGCGATCCATCCACGCTGGAGCAAGCCAGTTGAGCCAGCGTGTCAGAATCCCTTCGGCAGTAAGCACCAAGTAGCGTTTACCCTGCTGTTGGGCACGGTAGATGCGCTGGGCCACGGCTTCGGCGGTCATCATGCGGCTTTCGTCGCGGGGCGACTCGCCCTGGGGACTACCATCAGCCGAAAGGGCCACCTGCCGGATGTTCGACTGCGTGAAGCCCGGACAGGCGATGAGCACGTGCACCCCCGTGGGCAGCAGCTCGGTACGCAGGCTTTCGAGAAATCCTTGCAGGGCAAATTTCGAGGCAGAATAGCCCGTCCGGTATGGAAGGCCCCGAAAGCCGGCAATCGATGAAACTCCTACAATCGAGCCGCGCGACCGAATCAACCATGGCAAGGCCTCGTGCGTGCAATAAACCGCTCCCCAGAAATTGACCTGCATAAGCCGCCCCAGCACCTGCACATCCACCTGAGCAAAGGGAGCGCGCATCGAAATACCGGCATTGTTAATCAGCAGATCGATCTGACCGAACTCGCCCGAAGCCTGCCGGATAAGGTGGCGACAATCGCCCTCGCGAGCAACGTCGGTAACTACCGGCAGCGTCCTGATGCTGTATTGCTGAGCCAGCTCACTGCTTAACCGTTCGAGGGGCTCACGCCTTCGGGCAGCAAGAACCAGGTGCCAGCCTGCGGCGGCATAGCGGCGGGCCAAGGCTTCCCCGATGCCGCTGCTGGCTCCGGTAATCACCGCCACAGGTACAGAAGCGAGTGTCTTCATGATTAAGAAAGGCCGGGGTACACTTCACTCACCCTCGTAGGCATGCTCAGCCAGCACGTCCAGTGGAATGTAATCCAAGGCTTTACGATGCGTCGATTCCAGCACCACAGGTGGCGCCACTCCTGCTTCCCAAGCCTCACGCCAGCGCAGTGCACACAGGCACCAGCGATCGCCGGCTTTCAAACCCGGAAACCGGAATTCAGGACGTGGAGTCTGCAGATCGTTTCCACGCGATCGGGTGAAAGACAGAAACTCGTCTGTAACCACCGCACAGACCACATGCGAGCCGTGGTCCTGTTCATCGGTGCGACAGAAACCGTCGCGGTACCAGCCCGTCAGTGGATCGCTGCAACAAAGCTGCAGGGGCTGGCTGAGCACACTGAGTTCTGTATCTTTCATGGCCGGTCTATTGTGATCTATTTCGGTATCTGGTAAAAATACGACGTTAAAGTTAAGATAAACGAGGGCAGTCAAGCCGCACAACGCAGCGACTGCCCTCCAGTTTGGGGAGTGGAATCGATCAACCATCATCCGGCTACTATCCCGAACCCGTCAAGAACCTAAATAATTCGGAGGCCAAGGCTGAAGCTGCGCAGACTGGGGGCACCCGAAACGCTTTCAAACAGCTCGCTCAAACCGTAGTTCACATAAAGTTCGAACCAGCTGTAGCCGATGCGCCCGCCAATCCCGTATTGAAATCGGTCGAGGTTAAAATCGTCCCGAACACGCACCTTGCGATTACCCACTTCCCGCTGCTTGGTGTGGGCACTGAACATGTACGATACGTAGGGGCCGGCAGCAATACGGAACCCTTCGCGGGGTTTGCGCCGGTCCGAGGCGTACATCAGTTGCAAAGGCAGCTGCAGGTAGGTCATCGAGAGCTTGTTCCGGTCGAGGGGACGGTCGGGGTCGATGCGGTATACAAAATCAGGAGTTCGCGGTTCGAGGGTCAGCCGCTCCTGAAACTTGTAGTTCTGAAAGAGCAGATTGGCCGAGGTCAGCAGGTGCCACTTGCTACGGTGGCCCAACCGAATGCGCGTCGGAAACAGCAGCAAGGTGTATTCGACTGAATTAGGCTGTTTCAGTTCCAGATCGTTGAGCTGGCCTGTCAAGTTGAAATTACCCTTGTGTGTCCAAGTGTTCAGCCCCAGGTTGAAGCCTGCCAACCCCGTGTTAACGGTCTTGTAATAGCGCGTCGAGTCAGGGATTTTGTCATCATCTTTCTGCTTCGGCCGAATGTCGTCGTCTTTATCAGTCTGATGCGAATCGGCGTGCGACTTGTTGATTCGAATGCTTGCACCGTGCTCGTCGATGTCTACCTGAAAAGTGGCTCCTTCGATGCTTTCTTTTGCAGGATAGCTGCGGGCTGTTTGCTCGAACAAATCAGCTGCCGAGCGCAGAATCTGCTGAGCTTCTGCATCCAACGTTCTGTCTGCCTTGAAACGCAATTCGCGGGCTGCATCCTTAAGGGCTTTACCTATACCCGTGCGTATTTCAACCCAAATAACACCCTTTGTTTCAGATTCGTAGCGGCGAACTCCGACGCGGCGGCGAGCATTTGCCAGCGCGTTACGGGCATCCGAAAGGGCTTTAACACCTTCGGGCGTGTTGGCTGCCAGCTGATCAAGTTGCTGTTCGAGTACTCGGAAAAGCGAATCGACATCGAGAGGCAGCATATCCACGACTACTTCAACGCGTTCGCTGGGTGCCGAGCGGGAGGGGTGTTGAGTTTCGGGCTTACGCTTGCGGCGCGTTTCGTCAAGGTCCTGGGCCAGCAGGTGCCCCCCCAGCGAACAAAGCAAAGTCAGGGAAAGCAAAGCTTTCCAAATCAAGTATTTCATAATCAATTATTTATTGTGGATTGAGCAGTGAAATCGGTAAATCAGAACTGAGTCGGGGAACCTTCGTTTCGTGCGTGAGCGAAAACCAGGAAGTTTCATAGCGCACGAACAGACGTTCGGAGTCGCTGTCGCCATGCCGCACCCGCGCAATTTGCAGGGCCTCTGCTGGTTTCCAGACCCGCCGAAGCTGCGCCAGCCAACGGGCCGGATACACATCCGTTGCAACAAGCGGTAACCCCTGCCAAACAACGGGTTGCACCTCGACAGGTGCGGTGATTTCAATGGGCAGTTCGTCCGCCAGATTCCGGCTCTCCAAAGCAAGGAGAACATCTGGCTGAGTTGATGGATCGACTGGCTCGCATCCGTCGGCTTGAGACATGATTTGTCCAGCAGGTCTTGGGACTGCCAACTCTTTTTTCAAAATAAAGGAAGTACCATGCACCGCGTCGATGGGTGAATCTGCAAGCGGTACCCGGCCCGTAAACGACGGCAAATCAGACGTTGGAAATTCAAATTGCGGCTGAGGAGGAGGCTCGGCAGCAGGTTGCAACGGCCAGTTCGACCACAGCAAAGCCAGAGAAAGCAGAAGGGCTGCTGCTGCCACGTAGGTCCATGAAAAAGACCGACGCCGGCTGCGCTGATACCGCGCCAAAATAACCGGAAAAGCATCGGCAGGCGGTTCCGGCTGCCAGTCAGCCAAAACTTTACGGAAGTCGGAATCAGAAGGAGGCTTGTTCATGGCTTTCAGAAAAACAAAGGTTGGAGGATCGTTTGCAGCTGCTTGCGGGCATAGGCCAATTGCGATTTGGACGTTCCTTCGGAAATATTCAGTTCAGCGGCTATTTCAGCGTGGCTGTAGCCTTCGATGACAAAAAGGTTGAAGACCAGGCGGCAGCGGTCGGGCAAGGACCGAATGGCAGCAGCCAACACTTCGGCATGCCCCTCGTCGGGAAGCACGCAGGGACCGACTTCCTCGGTCGATTCCCAGTCCGGTTCCGCGACCCGCAGAGCCAGTTCGGGGCGCAGGTTCCGGTAACGATCAATAGCTGTCCCGACGACGATCCGCCGAATCCAGCCCGCCAGCGAACCGGTTCCTCGCCAGTCGCCAATCCGACCAAATACTTTGACAAACGCATCCTGCAGTACGTCCTGGGCATCGGCTTCGCTTCGGCAGTAACGCAGGCACACCCCATACATCGTCCGGTAATGCACCTCGTAAAGTTGCCGCAAGGCCCACTCTTCGCCACGTTGGCAGGCCGCCACCAAGGCATGGTCATCGAGCTTAACTTTGTTGCGGCGAAACACAGACTACAGGTATTGCGGAGATACTTCTACAAAATAGTCGGTGATAGAGGGCCTCGGGTTGTACGCCACTTTAACTTTTGTGAAAACATGATCGGTCTGCCTGCCTTGGCCCACTGGGCCGCCAAACAACCCCAAGCCGTAGCCATCACGGCCGGCGATGAATACATCACTTATGGCGATCTGCTCGACCGATGCCGTCGCTTGGCCAACAGGCTCAATCGGTATCTGCCTGCCGATGAGCGCATTCTGGGTGTAGCGATGAGCGACGGCATCGAATTCTACCTGGGAGTGCTGGCCTGCTGGATGACCGGAAGGGCCTATGTGCCGCTGCGCATGAGTGATCCGCCAGTCCGAAATGCGGGTATCATTCAGATGCTGGAAGTGCAAAGCATTTTTTCCCCGAAGGGCACAACAAATACCCTGAACAACTGGAGAGCTGTCCGGGTTATCGATACTCACGACCTGCCAACCGAGTCTCCCCTGCCCGACTGGCAACCGCTGGTTTCTGAAAACGACCTGGCCTATGTTCTGTTCACCTCGGGCAGCACCGGACAACCCAAAGGCGTTCCGATCAGCTGGGGCAATCTAAACGCTTTTTCAGAAGCGATTCTTGAAACGAATATTTATGATTTCAGCCCAAGCGATCGATTTTTACAGGCTTTCCAACCGACCTTTGATCTTTCTGTTTTTTCATTCTGGATTCCCCTGCAGGCCGGAGCCAGCGTGCATGTAGTGCCTCAAACCGGTCAGGTAGCCTTCAATATCAGCTACGTACTGGAAGAAAAGCAGATCACCGTGGCTTTACTGACCCCTTCGGTGCTGGCCTATCTGCGTCCCTACTTTGCCGACCTGCAACTGCCTGCTCTGCGGCTGAGCCTGTTCTGTGGCGAAGCTCTGCCGCACGAGCTGACGGCTGAATGGGCAGGCTGTGTGCCCCAAGCCCGCATCGAAAACGTGTACGGCCCCACCGAGGCTACCATTTTTTGCAGCCGCTACGTCTGGGAAGCCGATCGCTCAGCCCTTGAAAGCGCAGCTGGCATCGTACCCATTGGCACCGCTCTGCCAGGAATGACTCTGTGTATCGACTCGTCGGATGGCGATACAGGCGAGCTGTTACTGGCCGGGCCGCAGGTCTTCTCAGGCTACTGGCGGAACGATGAACGCACGCGGCAGGTACTGACTTTCACAGACACCGGCGAGCGCGTCTACCGGTCGGGCGACCGCTGCCGCCGCCTGACCAACGGCATTTTCCAGTACCTGGAACGGGTTGATTTTCAGATCAAAATCGACGGTTACCGCATCGAATTAGGTGAAATTGAATACCACGCCCGCCGCCTGAACGGGGGTGAGCTTGCAGCTGCTGTTGTTTTGGATGCGCAACCCGTTCCCGTGCTGGCACTGCTGGTTCTGGGGAATCAAGAAGTGGCAGACCGACTGGCTGCTGAACTTAAATCTTGCCTTCCATTCTACATGCTTCCCCAAAAAATCATTGGCCTGGAACACTTCCCGCTGACGAGCAGCGGTAAAATCGACCGGCAGGCTTTGGCCGCACAGGCCCGTCAATCGATGGTAGGTGCACTGGGGCTGACCTGAATACGATGCTGCGCCGTAACTGCCAGCACGTGCTGCGGGGTCAGAAGCAGCCAGTTATCCTCGAATTGCCCCAAATTAGCAGCTGTTACATCCGCAAGGACCCGCAGACGCAACTTCGATTCAAAGACCATATCCAAATCGAAGCATTCGGATATGGAAACCGATTTCAGTCGATCTCCCAAAAGACCATTCAACTCTGAGGCGATGCGATCTTCGGGGTCATTCCAGCCGCAGCAAACTCGTTCACTGCGCGAAAGCCGCCACGATGCATGAGTTACAAACAAGCTGTGGGTGGCACGGTAGCGGCGCAAAGCGGCATCCTGTGCCTGACCAAATCCCAGCAGGAACATGGCCCCACGCAGATGACCGGCTGATACCTCACACACCCGCAAGGCCCTCAGCTGCTGCAAGGCTTCGCGCAGCCAGGCCGTTTCCAATGCAGACGAGGTCATCGGGCTTTCTTAACTTGGCTGCATGAAATTACGCAAATCAATCGGGGCTGCGGGGCTGAGCATCGCTCTGGCCGCCTGTTCGAATACATCCACACGGCAGCGGGTCGAGCGCAGCCCCAGCGGCGACACCCTCGAAGTACTGGAGGTGCTGGTTGCCGACAGCCTGACACGGCAGGGCATCAGCCGCCAGTACTACCCAGGCAGCAGGCAGCTCAAAACCGAGCTGCTTTTCGAGGGCGGGCGGCTGCTCGAAGTTATGGCTGAGTATGAACCGGGTGGCCAAAAGCGCAGCGCTGGTTCCAGTCTGAAAGCAGGCACAGGCACCCTTAATCTCTACGACGATGCTGGCCAACTCGTTACTACCGTACCTTATGCAGGTGGCTGGCCTACCGGTCAGGCTGAACTCAGCAGGCAGGGACAGCCGACTGGTCAGCTGCGCTGGCGCAGCGGCCTGCTCATCGGGGTGGAACTGAATACAAATGCATTCGGCTTGGGCGGCAGCCTGAGCAGCTCGTCGGCCGACACGTCCGCACCAGCCAGCAGCCCGCAGGCTCCGATCTCGGGCGTTGATCCGGCCTGGCTCGATCAGCTGGTTACCTGGATTGCAAAAGGCGATTATCAGGCTCTTTATAATGCCGGCTATAGCAAACTTAAAGTCAACCAAACGCAGGCCGATCAAGCGAAATATTTTAACTTCTGCAAGCAGCTCTATGGCGAGTTGACCAGCTGGAAACTTCAGGGCTATAACCTACAAAGTGCAGCCGGTCAGGGCGAAGGCTTGGAAGTATCCTATGAATGCAAATTTCGGTACACCCCCGCCCAGCTTTCCATGCTGTTAATTCGCGAAAACGGGCGGTTCCGACCAGCGGGCTACTCCTTTACGCTGCCGCCTTACACTCCCATTCTCCAAATCACGCGCATAGCCGATCCGGTTGTCTCGATGCTCAAGACGGGTGAGTTCCAGAAACTCTACGACCAAACGTCCAGCCGATTCAAGGAGCAGACCTCGTGGTCGCAGTTCGAGACGGCAGTCAAGCAGCTGCAGGCCCAAGGAAACATCGAATCCTCCCAACTCCTCGAACATGAAGTTGGCCTCATCGATCACGCCATCGCTCTTTCAGTCGTTTACGAAGTCAAAATCGCAGCTAAAACCGCTTACCTGCAAATGACCTTCACTCAGAAGCCCGACGGCAGCTTTATCCTCGAAGGACTCAATATGCAGTAGTCGTTTTTTTTTTTTTTGATCTGTTTGTAAATAAAAAACGGCCTGCCCCTTGGGGGCAGGCCGTAATCTTTTGATAAATCCTGAAGATTAGTTCAGGATGAGTTTCTGCTGAATGCGCTGGCCGTTCAGCTCGAAAATAAGGAAGTAAACTCCAGCAGAGTAGGTGTCGACCTCAACGGGCAGCTGCTGGCTGCCGGCCTGAACTTCAACGGCCTGGCGCAGGATGCTGCGGCCATTGAGATCGACCAAGTTCAGGTTAGCTACGCCTGCTTGCGGCGTTTCGAAGCTGACCTGGAACTGGCCGTTGTTCGGGTTGGGGTAGACTTCCCAATGGGTAACTGCGGCAGCGGCTAAGGCTTCACGACCCGAATTGGTGCGGAACTGTTCCTGCGACCATTCGGAAACCTCGGTCGCACAGCGGGCACGTACACGAACTTCGTAGTCAACTCCAGAAATCAGATTCTGGATCGAGAAGGTCGTAACGCTCGCGTCAGTAATGTTGACGTTGATCCAGCGGGGCGGATTAACGTCGAGACGACGCCACGAGACCGTATATTGAATGGCCGTCGGCACGAACGTCCACGATACCGTAGCCGAGGTGCGACCGGGCGTTACACTACCAATGGCAGGCGAGAAGCAGCCCACGCTGCTTTCCTTCGTCCGGAAGAATACGTCAGCCGAAGGATCGGACAGGTTGGCATCGCCGCAGTTGGCACGGACATAGAAAACGTACTCGGTGTTGCGGCGCAGCCCCGCCAGCACGAATGAATTGGACTGAACCGTGATCTGCTGATAGTCCATTTCGTCGTTGCGCTTCCAGAAGACCACATAGGAGACGGCCCCATCGACAGCATCCCAGATGATGGGTGCGGCCACATCCGTGAGGCGATCCTCGACGACGCGGACGTTGCTCGGGGTCTGACAGACACGGCGTGTAGTGAACTCAACGGGGCCAGAGAATCCGGAGCTTTCGCTGCCGCAATCTACCGTCAGACGTACCGTGTACTTCTGACCGGGGATCAGGTTACTGAGTTCAAACGACGAAGCGTCGATGTTGCGCTCAATGTAAATCGGGTTCTGCTGGTCATTTTCACCGAAGAGGTACAGGTCATAGGTCAGCACGCCCGGGATGGCCGTCCACGTAACACGGGCCGAGCTGGTGGTGATGTTGACAACCTCGATATTAGAAGGCGGAGCACAGCGGTCGGTCGTCTGGATCGTCGTGGCCCAGTCGGACGCGCTGCCATCGGAACAGATTGTGTAGACGCGGAATTCGTAGCTAAAATCGGACAGCAGACTGGTTGCCTCAAAGAAATTGGAAGTGAGCACGGTTGGTTCGGACCACTGGCCGCCGATTTCGCGGAACTGAAGGTTGTAACCCACGGCGTTCGATGGGCCGCTCCACGTCAGGCCAATCGAAGTTACCGATCGGCGAACGACCCGGAAGTCGACCGGAGCTTCGCAGAAGCTTTCCGTCTGGAAATTGCGCGTCGGGGTGAAGCCCGTTATGTTGCCGTTACCGCAATTGGAGCGCACCCGTACATCGTAGATGACGTTGGGCAGCAAGCCCGTCAGGGTGATGGTGTTGGCCGTTACCGATTCGCGGATCCAAGTTACCTGATTCGCGGGCTTGTAATCGACATCGTAGCTTACAGCACCCGAAACGGGGGTCCAGCTGATAACGGCGCGGTTGCGGCTAGTCTCCAGCACAATGACCGCAGCCGGAATCTGGCAAACGGGGCTGGTGGTAAAGAACTGGCGTGGAGTGTAGGGCGAAGTCTCATTGAGGGCACCGCAGACCGTGCGGACACGGAATTCGTATTCCGTGTCCGAAAGCAGATTCAGAATCTGGTAGCTGGTCGTCGTTACGGTGGCCGAACTCCAGGTTTGCGAACCTACACGCCGCCACTGCACCTGGTAGCTCTGGGCAAAAGTATTTTCGAGCCACGATACCACGGCCGAGTTGGGCGTGATCATGCTGGCTGTTACGCCTTGTGGCTCGAGGCAGTTGCCAGCGAGGGTCGAGAAACGCACCGGCAGGGTGAAAGTCGATTCCAGCGTCTGGGTGCAGAGGCTGCGCACGCGCACCTCGTAGCGGTTATTGGCCGCCAGCCCGCCGATCGTGAAGAAATTCGAGGTCGTTACGGCTTCGTTCCACTGCTCCTGACCGATGATGTTGCGCCAGCTGACCACGTAACGGGCCGCACCCGGAACGACATTCCACGTGATGACCGCCGAGTTGAGGAAAAGATTGTCTACAACCAGACCCGTCGGCACGGGGCACTCGGTGATGGTGCGGGTCTCAAAGCGGACGGGCTGTGTGTAGAGCGAGGCACCCGATTTCTGGGCTCCGGCGTTGGGGTCGCAAATGGTGCGTACCTGCACCTCATAGGGAGTGTTGGCAAAAATGCCGCGAATGATTGCAGGTGCTGCTGGCACGCGGAAGGTCGGTTCCCAAGTCTGGCTGTTAAGGGGTCGGTAACGCACCTCGTATTCCAGTACCGAGGCTGGATCAACGGCATCATCCCAGCTGACCGATACCGTATTCAAGTCGATGTTCGATACAAAGACGTTGCTGGGTGGCAGGTCGCAGCTGATTTTGTTTGTGCAGCTCAGTTGAGCAATAAAGGCATCCCAGCCGCTCGATTGAGCAGCCAGTTCGATGGTGGCCGTAGCATCGCGGCGGAAGGTGGCCGTGGAGCGGAAGTCGCCTACAGCGTAGACATCATCGGCGTTGGTTACGGTTATACCGTAGGCGGCATCGTCGCTATCGACGCTGCCTGCCGAGCGGGCACCCGAGACAACTCCATTAGCGTTGAACTTGTAAATGAAGATGTCTGAAGTCTCAAAACCGGAGTTCGACAGACGGGAGCCTGCATTTGGCGTATTGTTGTTGAATACTGCAATGTTCGGCCCCGTGAAGTATCCAGCCACGTAGATATTGTTTTCGGTATCCACGGTGAGTGAGCGGGCCAAGTCGTCGCCGCCACCGCTGATGCGGCGAATCCACTGGGGCTGGCCGCCGGTAGTCATTTTGGCCAGCATGCCATCGATCGAAGGCACAGGAGCGTCGATGCGGCTTGCACTGCGCAGGCGGTCATCACCGTAAGTAAGCAGGCGGGCGAAGTAACCTGAAACATAGAGGTTGCCCAAATTATCCAGTTCGATGTCCGTACCTTCGGAGTAAGCGTTGTCCATAAGGACGGCGAACATCGCCGTGCCGTCGGGATCGTATTTGGCCACAAAGGCATTGGCATCGTCGGTGTTGTTCTTGATGATAAAGTTACCAAACGTTACGTTCGGATTCAAGCTGCTGCCATCGACAGCACCCGTAACGTAAGCATTGCCCTCAGCATCGACCGCCACGCTGCGGGCGATGTCAGGACCTGCGTTGAAATTACCCATCCGGCGAGCCCAAAGTGGCGTACCGCCGTTGGTATACTTGGCGATAAAGGCATCAGTCTGGCCCGCATTGCCTGTCAGGGTCTGGTTGCCGAAGCTGGCGGTACCGGTTACCGAGCCGACGACATAGAGGTTGCCGAAATCGTCGAAATCGACACCGTAGCCGGCATCATCACCGGGGCCACCGGCAGCGCGTGCCCAGAGCACAGCACCATCCGAAGCCCGCAGCCGCACCACAAACACATCCGTGCCGCCCGCACTGGTCAGCACCGTAGGGCCAAAACTGGTTCCGCCTGCAAATTTACCCGTTACATAGACATTGTTATTAGCGTCAACCGTGATGCTGCTGCCGCCCTCGGTATCCCGGTCGGTAGCAGAACCCAAGCGGGTCGCCCAAATGACCGTGCCGTTGTCGTCGTATTTAGCTACGTAAAGGTCGTTCTTGCCGGGCGTGGTGCTCGACAGGGTATAGCTGCCGATTTGGGCCGTGCCCTGGAACTCGCCCAAAACATAGACAAAACCTTGGCCGTCGCTCGTGGCGGCACGGTTGAAGTCGTTGCCGATGGAACTGCCCTCGCGCACGGCCCAGCGGAAGTTGAAATCCTCGCAGTTGGGGTACGTGCCACTGGTCTCAAAGCGGCCTTGTTCGCTTAGGTATCGCGGGTCTAAGTTCTGGTTTTCATTAAAAACAGGAACGTATTCTTGGCCGTCGAAGCACAAGCGAAGGACGAACCAAATGTAGCGGGTACCTGGCTCCAGCCCGCTGATGGTGATTTTCTGATCAAAGGTACGGGCTTGCAGGAAATTTTCGGTGCTTTGATCGGGGCGATAAAAAACAATGAACTCCGCGTTGCGGCTCTGGTAGAACCAACTCAGTTCAACGGTGTTGTCATCCAGAACCACAGCCGTCAGGTCTTCTGGGGCAACGGGCGCACAGGCGCACGAAGTGACTGGCTCACTGAATTCGGAGTCGGGGGAGGAGTTTTTGGTGTCTTCGCAGACGCTGGCAACGCGCACTTCGTAGCACACGCCGTCTTGGATGGCCTTCAGCGTGCCGTTGCCTGCTTCGTCGACATCCTCTTCGGGCACGTTCTTCCAAGTTGGCGTACCCAAGGCCCGGTACTGCATGCGGTAACCACTGGGGGGGTCGCGGCGAGTGGGTGGCTCCCACTTGAAGTTCATTTCCAGCGACTTAAAGCGGGCGTTGTCGGGATCAGCAACTATATCGACAAGCGATATGGTTTGGGGATCGGGCGCGTTGCAGCAGTTGCCTTCAAAGGTAATAACAATGCCATCGGTCGTGTCGGGTTCGCAGGGGTTGTTGCGGACAATCGCGCGAAAGGCACGGCCATCGAGGGCAAGGTCGAGCAGCGCACCATTCTGGTAAGTACGCAGGTTCAATTCGGTGCCTTGAAAGTCAATTACCCCCGTGGGATCGTCGGCATTCTCGTCAGCGGGCCACTCGTCGGTACCATCTCGGTACTCCCAGCGGACGACGCTGCCACGCTGACCCCTCAAACGCAGGATGACATCGCCCGAATTGCGGCCGGGGCCAATGCACACGAAGTTTTCAGCACCGCGCACATCGCCCGAAGCCGAAATCGATCCAGCGCGCGATTGGGGCAGCACCGTAATTACCGAGGGAGCTGAAAACTGGGGCGGGCACACACCTGACTGCACGACCGCACGGAACCAGGTTGAGGTGGTGAGATTGAAGTCCGAAAAAAATGGAGTGGTGTTGTTGATCGCTGTCCAGTCGCGCTCAGCTTCGAGGTCGGCCTCGGTGATGCGTTCCCACCGAACCACATCGCCTACAAAATCGACCAGGGCCAAGGTAAAGGAATTCCGCTCGCCCTCGCAGACCGACTGGGTACCAGTAATGCGGCCCGCGTTGGCTTGGCCGAGAACCACCACCTCCAAAGTGCTGGAAGTGGCCTCGGAGCAGGTTCCACTCTGCACTACAACCCGAAAGAGGGTGGTCTGGGCGATCTGGGACGGACGGTAAGTGGTCGTAGTGATGGCAATAGGCGACCACGTAGCTCCGTCGTTGATAGAACCTTCCCAACGAACGACGTTGCCCACCTGGCCGGTGAGGCGGAGGGTAGGGATGTCGGCTGGACTGCAGACTTGGGCTTGCCCCGAGGCAATGGAAAGAGTTCCTCCTACGGACTGGGCCGAGCTGATATCGATGCGGGCAGGCAACGAATTGGCTGGCGCACAGAAGCCCTTGCGCACCACCGCCCGAAATAGCGTCGTCTGCGTAACCGCAGGCGGCGTGTAGGTAATGGCGGTGTTGTTGATAATCAGCCACGTGAGGCCGTTGTTGGTCGAGCGTTCCCACCGAACGACGCTGCCGTCGTAGCCGGTCAGGCGCAGGACAGGGGACGGATTACCGGGACATAGGGTAGTGCCACCAGTAACCTGCCCGCCAACGGACGGGCACTGCGCCAGCAGGGCGGTGCTGCCAGCAGCACCCAGCAAGGCGATCAACCAAGTTAGTGTAAAGAACTTTTTCAGCATTGCTGTTGGATCAAATTGGGCAATGGTAAAATTCAATCTGCGCAAAAATACGTCTTTTTGCAGACCGAAAACCTGCGCTGCAATTCAAGTTGTCAGCCTTTGGCTTCTTGCCAGTAAGCTTCCATTTCATCGAGACTCAGGTCGGCCACGCTGCGGCCCGATTCCCGAGCACGGGCTTCAATGTGGCGGAAGCGATCCATGAACCGGCGGTTGGTGCGCTCCAGGGCTTCATCGGGGTTGATTTTCAGCCAGCGAGCCAGGTTGACTACCGAAAAAAGCAGGTCTCCCAGTTCATGCTGAACGCGCTCTGCGTCGCGGGGTTCGCGCTCGATTTCGGCCAGGAGTTCGTCCAGTTCCTCACGCATTTTATCCACAACGCCACTCATCTCGCCCCACTCAAAGCCTACGCTGGCCACTTTTTCCTGGATGCGCCAAGCTTTGATCAAAGCAGGCAAGGAGGAAGGCACCCCCCCAAGAACTGACTTGGCCCCTTCCCGCAGCTTGATGGCCTCCCAGTTTCCCTTCACCTGGTGTTCAGTTTCGGCCTGCACATCGCCATAGATGTGCGGGTGGCGGCGGATGAGCTTCTGGCTCAGGTGATCGATGACGGCAGCCATATCGAAGGACTGCTCTTCGCTGCCGATTTTGGCGTAAAAAACCACGTGCAGCAGCAGATCGCCCAATTCGTTCTTGAGGGCCTGCAGATCGTTGGCCAGTATCGCATCCGAAAGCTCGTAAGTTTCTTCGATGGTCAGGTGCCGCAGCGAATCGAGCGTTTGTTCACGGTCCCAAGGACATTTCTGGCGCAGCTCGTCCATGATTTGCAGCAGGCGGGCGAAGGCATCGGCAGCAGCCGAGTAATGGGTCATGGCTTGCATCAATTTTGATTAATTTTCGCCCATATTGGGAATCGACACTGCAAATTCGCCATTTGCGGACTAACTCCCCATTTTGAAATCGTACCGCTTGTGCACCTGAAACCCATTTGCCTGCCTACTCCGCCATGAAACGCATTCTGCGCATCGGTCTCTACACCCTGCTGGGCCTGCTGGGCCTTTTTGTGCTGGCCGCCGTCTTAATCCCTATTTTCTTCAAAGACGAAATCAATGATCGCGTCAAGAAGGAAATCAACAACCAGCTTGAAGCCGTCGTCGATTACAAAGATTTCGGCCTCTCCCTGCTGAGTCAGTTTCCCTATCTGTCGGTGCAACTCGAGGGCCTGACCATCAAAGGCAAGGATGCATTTGCGCGGGATACCCTGCTTGATCTGAAGGAAGTTCAGGTAGCTGTCAATATCATGAATGCCATTCGGGGTGAAAAGCTGGAGATTCGCAAGATTTTTCTTGACCGGCCTAGCATTCATGCCATTGTCCTGGCCGACGGACGGGCCAACTGGAACATCACCAAGCCCGACACCACACCCGAAGTCGAAGACACCACCCAATCGGAATTTGCACTGGCCCTGCGCAGCCTGCGCATCCGCGAGGCCAACATCCGCTACGACGACCGCCAGTCGCGCACCCAGGCACGCATCCGCAAACTTGACTTCAGGGGCAGCGGCGACCTGACGCAGGACGTATTCGATTTCAACACCAAGACTAAAATTGAGTCGATATTTCTGGCTCTGGACAAGACCACCTACGTAAATAACATTGAATTTGAGTCCAAGGTCGATCTGAATATTGACCAGAAAAACAGCGTCTACACCTTCCGCGACAACGAGTTTCGATTCAATGCCCTGAAACTGGGATTGGATGGCTCGGTCGGACTTCCCGACAGCAACACCATCGCGCTGGACATCCGCTTCAAGGCTCTGGAGACCCAGTTCAAGAACATTCTTTCGCTCGTTCCCGGTGTATTTACCCAAGATTTTGACAAGCTCCGTACCGATGGCACGCTGGCACTCGATGGCGAAGTCAAAGGCAAGCTCGTAGGCGAGCAGTACCCCAGCTTCGCGGTCAATCTCAAGGTGGGTGACGGGTTCCTGCAATACCCCGACCTGCCCGCCCCCGTCAAGAACATCCAGGTAGACGTTAGGGCCAGCAACAAGACCAGCAACCTGGAAACAACAGAAATCAACCTGCGCCGCTTCCACGCCGAGCTGGAAAACAACCCCATCGATGCCAAAGCACTGGTGGTGGGCCTGAGCAATCCCACCATCGACGGCAACCTGCAGGCCAAGGTCAAACTGGCCGAAATGACCCGCATCTTTCCCATCGAAGGGGTTGAACTCAAGGGCGATCTGGCCCTCGATGCAAATGCCAAAGGAAAGGTGCTGGAAAGCCAGATTCCTGCTTTTAACGCGGCTGTCGATTTGAAATACGGTTACCTGAAGTATGCTGAACTGCCTGCGGCCCTCGAAAATCTGACCATTCAGGCCAATGCCTCGAGCCAGGTCGGCAGCCTGACCGATACCCAGATCGACGTGGCCAACTTCCACGCAGAAATAGACAAGGAACCCATCGACCTGAAGCTCTTTCTGCGCAACCTCGACGACCCCGATTACAAAATCAATCTACGGGGCAAGCTTGACTTGGCCAAGCTCACCAAAGTCTACCCCATTGAAAATACGAAGCTCAGTGGCACTGTAGTGGCCAATCTCAACACCGAAGGCAAACTCTCCGTGGCCTCGGCCCAACAGTACGACCAGCTCGACGCTGCCGGTTCCATCGTCCTCAAAAACATCCAGTACGCTGAAGCTTCACTGCCTAAATCGGTGAGCATCAGCGATGCCCAGCTCGATTTCACCAACTACCAGATGAACCTGACGCAGTTTGACTGCAAGCTGGGCCGGAGCGATGTCCGGCTGACCGGTCAGGTCGAAAACTACATCGGTTACGTCTTCAGCAATCAAAAACTCAAAGGGCGCATGCAGCTGCGCAGCGACCTGCTCGACCTCAACGAGTGGCTCAGCGAGTCGGGCGAGGCAGCCCCCGCCGATACTGCCAGTTCCGAGCCGCTGGAAGCCCCCCAGATTCCAGCCAATCTGGATTTGGTGTTCAACTCCAACATCGGACGACTGCTCTACGACAAATACGATATCGAAAACTTCAAGGGTAACCTGGCTGTGCGTGATCAGAAACTCTTCATTGAAGAAGTTGGCTTCGATCTGCTGGGCGGCCGCTTCCTGCTGGCGGGTCTCTATGACAGCCAGAACATTCAGCAGCCCCTTTACCAGTTCCGCGTCGGGATCGATTCGCTGCAAATCGCACGCGCCTGGGCCGCTTTCGATGTACTCAAAAAGTACGTGCCCGTCGCCCGCCATGCTGAAGGCGTTTTCGGTACAGGTCTGACCATCAGTGGTGCCCTGACGCGCAACCTCGACCCTGTCATGGAGTCGATCAACGCCGAGGGGCTGGCCATGATCTTCCGTACAGTCGTTCGCGATTTTCCAATACTCAACCAGCTGTCCTCCGTCACCAAGTTGGACAACGTACAGGAAGTGCGGGTGCGTAACACCAAGCTGAAGTTCGCTATACGCAACGGGCGGCTTTTTGTCGAGCCCTTCGACGTAGGCCTGGGCAACTACAAAATGAACGTAGGCGGAAGCAACGGCCTTGATGGCGGGTTGGACTATGTGCTCAATCTGGACGTGCCGGCACCTGCCCTGACGCAAAACGCCGCAGGTGCCCTGACCAATCTCACAGGACGGGCCGTACCGGTTGGCGAGCGCGTCAACGTACCGCTGCAGCTGGGAGGGACCTTTGCTCAGCCGCGGATTACCGGTCTGAGCCGCGGAGCCAAGCAGCAGGTCAAAGAAACCATCAAAGAAGAAGTGGGCAAAATAAAGGAGCAGGCCAAAGAGCAGGTCAAGCAGAAAATCGACGACACGAAACAAAAAGCTCAGGAAGAATTCGACCGGCAGCGACGCGAAGCCGAAGAAAAAGCCCGCCAGGAAGCCGAAAAGAAGCGCCAGGAACTGGAAGCCCAGCGTCGTGCCGAAGAAGAACGCGTTCGCCAGGAAGCCGAACGCCGTCGCCGCGAGGAAGAAGAGCGCCTTAAAAAAGAAGCCGAGCAGAAGCTCAAAGACAAGGTCCGCTGGCCCCGCTAAGGAACCTGATGAAGTTATTGTGCATTATTCTGCAAAAGCAACCGCTTTTTTCTACTTTTACCCTGTCCGAATCCCATCCACCAACTCCTTATTGAATCATAAAAGACCGAAGCCCCATGTCCGAAACAGCCAAAATCGAGTACAACGGCAGCACTGTTGAACTGCCCGTTGTAACCGGTACCGAAAACGAAAAAGCCGTTGATATTGGCCCGTTGCGAGCCAAAACGGGCCTCATTACCCTCGATACGGGTTTCAAAAACACCGGCTCGACGCAAAGTGCCATTACTTTCCTCGATGGGGAAAACGGCATCCTGCATTACCGCGGCTACCCCATCGAGCAACTGGCCGACCAGTCCAACTTCCTCGAAGTAGCCTACCTGCTGATCTACGGCGATTTGCCCAACAAGGCCCAGTTCGATGCCTTCACCACGGCCATCAAGGAAGAAATGCACGTACACGAAAACGTGAAAATCTTCCTCAGCGGCTTCCCCCAGTCGGCCCACCCCATGGGCATGCTCTCGTCAGTGATCGCTGCCCTGCACGCCTTTCACCCGCAGGACCTTGACCCTTACCGTCCGGCTGAGGCCATCGACCGAACCATTATCCGCCTTTTGGCAAAAATGCCGGTCATCGTTTCGTGGATTCACAGCCATGTCCGTGGTCTGCCCTGCGTCCAACCCAATGCCAACTACGAGTATGTCGAGGACTACACACGCATGATGTTCAGCGTGCCCACCCACGACTACAAAATCGACCCCATTCTGGTATCGGCCCTGCACAAGCTCCTGATCCTGCACGCCGACCACGAGCAGAACTGTTCGACTTCAACCGTACGCATCGTCGGCTCGTCTTTGGCCAACCTTTACGCGTCCATTTCGGCGGGCGTAAACGCGCTCTGGGGGCCGCTGCACGGAGGTGCCAATCAGGAGGTTATCGAAATGCTAGAGGAAATCAAGGCCAACGGCGGTGATGTCGACCTGTACGTCAACAAAGCCAAGGACAAAAACGACAGCTTCCGCCTCATGGGCTTCGGCCACCGCGTCTATAAAAACTTTGACCCGCGTGCCCGCATCATTAAGGCCGCGTGCGACGAAATCCTCGGAAAAATGGGCATCGATGACCCCGTTCTTTCGATCGCCAAGCGACTGGAGGAAGTCGCTCTGCAGGACCCCTATTTCGTCGAACGCAAGCTTTATCCCAACGTCGACTTCTACTCGGGCATCATCTACCGTGCGATCGGCATTCCCGTCGATTTCTTCACGGTCATGTTTGCCTTGGGCCGTCTGCCCGGCTGGATTGCCCAGTGGAAAGAAATGCTGGCCAACAAAGAACCCATCGGCCGCCCGCGGCAGGTCTATGTGGGTCCGGTCAACCGGACTTACGTACCTATTTCAGCCCGCTAAGGCCTGATCAATTCTTTTTGGTTCAAAACCCCGCCAATGGTGGGGTTTTGTCGTTTTGAAGACTTGCTATTGTGATCAAATAAATATATTTGGACATGAAATCAAAGTCGATGCTGCGGCTTGCCTGTTGCTCCAGCCTGATCTGCATAGTGGCTGGGCTGTTACTATGGGGTTGCACCAGCGACCGAATCGAACCCAAGCTCGAAGGGTTGGTTCCGTGTGATACAGCAGCGGTAAGTTTCAAAAATGACTTACAGCCTTTAATTCAGGTGCGCTGTATCAACCAGGGCTGCCACTGCAATGGCTGCGAAAACACCACGGCCTGGCCTGCTTCTGCACTGTGGGATAACTTCGACCAGCTGCGTGCCCGCGCCCTCAATGGCAAACTGCTTGAAAATATTGATGGATCGAAGTCGCCCCGGATGCCCCTCAACCGGCCCCAACTATTTCTCGATCCCTGCGATGTAGACAAGTTCCGCCGTTGGATTGCTGCAGGTGCCCCCAACAACTGAGACTGGTTTTTCGAACCACTGGTTCCTGCTCAACGAAGCAACGTGATATATCCGCGATGAACTTGTCCGCCGATGTGAAGAACATAGAAATAAAGCCCTTCTGGCAAAGTAGAACCTCGGCGGTCGGTACCTGCCCATGGCTGGGCAGGGGATGAACCTTCAAAAAGCAGCTGACCCTGCCGATCGTAGACCTGAAGAGCGAACGGCTCCACACCCGTGTAGTGAATTTCCCAGCGGTCGTTGATGCCGTCCCCGTTAGGAGTAAAAACTGTGGGGATATCGAGTTCCGGCTCACGCACCCGTAGCAGGGGCAGGCTGTCGATACGCAGACAGCCCACCGAGTCCTCCCAGATCAGACGGATTTGGTAATCGCCCGCCTGCCGGTAGCGATGCCAGACAACCGAATCCGTGGCCGTAGAACCATCGCCCAAGTCCCAGAACCCTCGCGCCAGCTGCGAACTGCGCCACGCCAGACGTACCTCGGTACGTGGCAGAAAAAGAATCTCATCGCTCCGGAACGAAGCTCTCAGCTCCGCCCGATCAGGTAATGGGGTATGCCTCAGCTCGACTGGCAGGCGCAGCGTATCAGGACAAGGGGTTTCCGGCCCCGCAATCAGCTGCACCCACCAGCGGCCTGCCTCAAGGTAACGGTAAGTGGGTTCCCGCAGGCTCGAGATACCCCAGTTGTCTCCGAAATCCCAAGCGAATGTATCGGCATTCCGACTCGTGTTGCGAAAAGCCACGTCCCAGACTCCACAGCCCTGCACACTGCTCGGCTCAAAATCCGCAACTGCCTGTGGAAAAACTTCCACAGGAACCTCGACTGCCGTCGTACAAGGCCCCAAAGTTGCTTCGGCGCGGTAGCGCAACGGAGTCGGCGGCTGGTCTTCGAGCACCGGGCCAGCCAAGGCTCGCCGACTGCCGTCGGACAGGTACCAGCTCCAGCCGATGCGGTCGGCAGGGTCGGCCCAGGCTCTAAACTCGACGTTCTGACCCTCACACAGACGGGGTGGTCCGCCTTCGATCCGAAGCACCGGCACTGGCAGCACAGCCACGAGCACCGAGTCGGTGCTGGCACAAGGCCCAATGTTGGCCACCACGTAGTAAAGCGTCGTTTGCGCCGGAAAAGCCAGCGGGCTGCGTGCATCAGGCTGGTAAAGACTGTCGGAAGGCGTCCAACGTATGCGATACGCGTTCAGCGGCGACAGAACCTGCGTTTGGATGCGCACGCTGTCGCCTTGGCAGATGCGCAGCTGCTCTTCGGCAATACTGACCACCGGTCGGGGCAGTGCGGCCGCCTGCAGGCGGCCCGGTTCCTCACCTGAACAAAAGCGGTCGCGAATCCGAATTTCGAGGTCCACAGTCTCGGGATAGCGGGCCAGCCATCCGAATCCATTCCCAAGACCCACGATCCGCTCCGACGGCGACCAGTCGTAGGCATAGGGTGGGCTTCCCCCTCGGGCTTGAACGAAAAGAGGCAGGGTATCTCCATCGCAGACATCCCGCGGGCCATCGAGGCGAACAACCGGCCGCTCGCGAACGATGATTTCGATGCTGTCGGCCTCACCGAGACAGGAACCCCGTGCTGTCTGAACCGTGTAGCGCGTGCTGCGCAGGGGGCGGGCGATGGGATTGGCGGCAGTCGGATCATCCAGGTAAACAGCGGGCTGCCACACATAGTCCAGGCCATCCCCGCCGCTGGCAATTCCTCCCAGCTGCACAGCTTCACCCGAACATACCCACAGCGTATCCGGCCCCGCATCAGCCACTGGTGGGGGAATGACATAAACAACTGCCGTAGCCAGCGTATCGAGAATCGTAATGCGGTTGGAACAACCCGTCAGGCGATCGCGCAGGGTCAGGGTATAGATCGTCGTGGTGTCAGGTTGAACAACAGGGTTAAAACTTGCCGGATCGGAAAGCCCCTCCGAGGGGGCCCACTGCACGGCATAGCGGCCCCAATCCTGCGGGGGAACGGGCGTTGAGTCCGGACGCAAGACCCGCCCCCTCAACCGCAGGGTATCAGGCTTTCCGCCGCAGAGAAAGAGATTCGGGCCTGCGTCGGCTATCGGGATTTCATGAACGCGAACGCGCAGGGTGAGCGGAGCCGCCGAACATCCCGCATCATCCAGCAGGCTGAGTGTCCAGGCCGTATCGCGTGGCGGCACGGCAAAGGGCGACACAGACAGCGGATCATCGAGAAAAACAGGAGGGGCCCAACGGGCAAAATAAGGCGGCGTGCCACCCTCGACGCGAACGGGAAGACGCACCCCAGCCTGGTCGCGGCAGAAGGCCAGCAGGTGAGTATCGGCTTCGACGCGGGGACGCGGCAGCACCTGCAGGTGGAGGCTGTCAGGCTCCGACCAGCAGCCCTCGCAGGCAACCTGAACCTCCACCACGGCCGAAGAGTCTGCCCAAACAGCGGTCTCTAGCGCAAAGGGCTGGTCGAATCGGACCGCCCCCTGCCACCTTGCCCGGCAGCGACCCGTCACGAAGACTTGACTTCGTGCCTGCAGGTACAAGGAATCGCCCGCGCAAAGCACGCGATCGGCACCAGCCTCTACCGTAGGCCGCTGCCGCACCCGAACTACGCCGCGGGCTGAAGCCCGACAACCAGCCATCGACCGAGCCTCGGCCATGAGCGTATAAAAACCAGCATCGGGGGCCACTACACGGTAAATCCACGCTGTATCGTTTTTCTGAATATCAATCCACCGAATCGCGTCCCAGTTAATCCGAATATCATCCACTTCGATTTTATTTTTCCTCAAAACGAGAACCGAGGTATCGCCCGAACAGATGTATTCAGGCAGCTGCCATTCCAATTCGGGTGGATCGCCCAGACGGATGCAAAAAGTGTCGGTGGTCACGCAGCCGGCAGGGCAATCGATCCGCAGCAGGTAGCAGGTGTCGCGATCGGGACGCACCCTGACGCGCCGGTTCCGCAAGCTGCCCTCCAGTCGGTAGCGGGTCAGCCACAGGTAATCGCAGTCGGCCAGCCCGCCGCTGTCGGAAAGGGCCGTAAGCTCCAGGCCCCGTGCATCACCACGACACAGACTCAGCTCGACCCGCTGGCCACAGTCCGAGGAAGTTTGAGCCGCGACTCGTGGTACACTCACCCACAGACAGACTGAAAAAGCCAGTACCAGCAAGCCACTGGGTGCGGTCATTTCTAAGGAAACAGGGAGTTTGGGCAACCTCAATCGAAAGGGAACGCACATGCGGTCGATTTTTGCTTACTTTTGGTTTCAGGGCTTGGTTGGAACATGAAGATACTCATTTTGGGCGCGGGTGGGCGCGAACATGCCATCGGCTGGAAGCTCAGCGAATCGGATCACGTGCCAGAACTGCTTTTTGCCCCCGGCAACGCAGGTACTCAAGCCTTGGGTCAGTCGCTCGACCTCGATCCCACCGATGTTTCGTCCGTAGTGGCCGCGGCTCAGGCCCATGCCGTCGACCTGATCATCGTAGGACCTGAAGCTCCCTTGGTAGCGGGTGTTGCCGATGCGCTGCGGGCAGCCGGTTTTCAAGTGGTCGGCCCCAACCGGGCTGCCGCTCAATTGGAAGGCAGCAAAGCCTTTGCCAAAGCCTTTATGCGGGAATTTGGCATTCCGACGGCCGAGTACCGTCTGCTGCACCGAGACCAGGAAAGCGAAGCCCATACCTGGCTGGCCGAGCAGACACACGGCATTGTTCTCAAGGCAGACGGGCTGGCAGCGGGCAAAGGCGTTTTTATCTGCCGAAATCCCAATCAAGCTTTTGAGGTTCTCGATCAGCTCTGGAAGCACAATAGCCTGGGGGCAGCGGCAGATATCATTGTAGCTGAGGAACTGCTCGTCGGACCCGAGCTGTCGATCATCGTGGCAGTCGATGGAATCAATTTTCGCACTCTGCCCCCAGCCAAGGACTACAAACGCGCCTACGATGGCGACCTTGGCCCCAACACTGGGGGTATGGGGGCAGTAAGTCCTGTACCCGATTACGACACCCTGGAACTGAGCCTGATCGAAAGCCGGTTTGTCGAACCAACGATCAAGGGCTTGCAGGCGCGAGGGCTGAACTACCGAGGCTTCATCTACTTAGGTTTGCTGCGCAGCCGCAAAGGCATCCGCCTGCTGGAATACAACGTACGTCTGGGCGACCCGGAAACTCAGGTACTACTGCCACGCATCGAAACCGATTTCGTGGACTTTTGCGTAGCCATCGCTCAAGGCCGACTGGCAGACATCCGGCTCGAGATGCGCATCGATGCCGTTGTAGGGGTCGTGCTTACCGCTGCAGGCTACCCGGGGGCCTATCCAACAGGCATGCCGATAACTGGCCTTGATCGGGCGGCTGCCCTCGACCATACTCTCGTTTTCCATTCGGGTACCCGTCGCGAAGGCGACCAAATTTTAACGGCTGGCGGACGGGTGCTGACAGTCTGCGCAGCTGGAACGCGGATCGAGGATGCCCGCCGCAAAGCCTACGAGGCGGCAAGCCTCATCGACTTCGAACACAAAACCTTTCGTACCGACATCGCCGACGGGTTATGATTCCAGCGCATTCGGCCCCCCACCCGACGCGTGCCGCGGCTGTTCTCGTATGTCTTTGAAAGCGGAAATGAGCTACACCTACAAAGGGCTGGGTATGCCCCGCCCGCCGAAAAGGCACCAGCAGGTACTATACTACATTGCCCATAACATCAATGCTTTATTAATGGATTCGGGCGTAGAGGCATATCCCGAAATCAGAGCGGATGAAGGAAACCGCAATTCGCTAAGCCCTGACGTAGGTGTTTACTTCCCCGGCCGATTCGGGCCGGTGTTAATCGTGGAAGTTTCAGAGAACCGAGATTCGGCCTCAGAATTCAGGAGACTTAAACTGGAAGACTACACCGCGTGGCACCAACGGGGGCGATTCGATTTTGAAGAGCTTTTTCACGTTGACATGTACAGGAATAGGATTGACCTTCACCTTTTCTCTGTTGCCAACCGGAGCCTGCCGCGTCAAGACCTCATCGGCGTAAGCTACAGTCGCCTGCTCGACTTCGATCTACGCGAACTGTGCCTGCATTTCCGCGACTTCCGCGCCAAGTATGGATAACCCGAAACCAAGCCGCCCGCCCACGCAGGCGGGTTCTCTTTTGCCATTCTGTCAGACCGAAGACGTAAAAACGAAAAAAGTTTAGAAACTTACTTACTGTGGTTGCCAGAAAAATTAGTCAAGCAATTTAGGCCAATAAGATAAAGCTATAGGCTTTGGGGGGTATCTGGCAAGTCTGGTAAACTGATTTAGCTGTTTCTGGTAAGACTGTTAATTTTAAACCGGCAACCACCAAGTCCCATGAATGGTCGATGAGCTGCTCCACCAACACATCGGACAGACTACCCTCCAAGGTTAAGTAAGGGAGTTCCTGTGCTTTTTATTCATGTGGTAGCCCGGGCTGATGACGGGTTGAAGCCCTTGCAGTTTGCAAGGCCCACGCGGGGCTGCATTTGAGGCTGACAGTTATGGGGCGGGTATATTTAGGTTGGGAATAGCGAAAATTTTATTTACAACCTTAAAAACCAAGGTGTTATCATCCCAAGGCATATGCCCGCTCGAAGCAGGTCTGGCAAGGCAGTAGGCCCGCAGCTGATCAAAAGTCATAGATATCCAAAGACCGAGTGGAAAGCCTAAGTTAAGGGCCGGACAGGCTAGGCCATTCTGTTGAGCCAACGCTTATTTTTGCGCTTTTGAGTCTGAAAGGGTTTAGCCCCTATCCAACCTACCGAAACCCGAACATCATGGGCCGTGCTTTTGAATACCGCCGCGCAGCCAAAGAAAAACGCTGGAGCAAGATGTCCCGCATTTTTCCCAAGCTGGCCAAAGCCATCACCTTTGCCGCCAAGACCGGTGGCCCCAACCCTGAAGTAAACCCGGCTTTGCGTGTTGCCATCCAGAACGCCAAGGCCGATAACATGCCCAAGGAAAACATCGAGGCCGCCATCAAGCGGGCTACCGCCAAAGACCTCAAAGACCTGGAGGAAGTGGTGTACGAGGGTTATGGACCGCACGGAGTAGCCATAATGGTCGAGTGCACGACCGACAACCCCACCCGTACGGTAGCCAACGTCCGCTCCTACTTCAACAAGGCCGGCGGCTCGCTGGGCAAATCTGGGTCGGTCGATTACCTGTTTACGCGGCGGGCTGTCTTCCGCTTTCCAGCCGAAGGCCAATCGATCGAAGACCTGGAATTGGAACTGATCGACTTCGGCCTCGAAGAGCTGTTCCAGGAAGACGAGGAGCTGGTACTGCTGACCCCCTTTGAATCTTTCGGCGAAATGCAAAAAGAACTGGAGCGGCGAGGCATCGCCGTCAGTAAATCGGAAGTGCAACGTTTTCCCAATACCACTACGGAACTGACCGAAGCCCAGGTAGCAGATGTGGAAAAGCTCATCGACCGGCTCGAAGAAGACGACGATGTGCAAGCCGTTTACCATACGATGGCATAGGCAGTTTCGATTCAACCGCGATCGGGTCAATTCGAAGGTTGAAAAAGGATTCATTCGACCTGATTCGAAGCCCGGCTGTTGAAAGCTTGCGAGTTAATTGGGTGTAGGAAATGGCCTCCCTTATAGAATAAAAATAAATACAGGAAGACCGCCGAATTTTAATATTTTCATAAATGCAGGCTGAAACTGATCAAAAGATCAGCCTTCCAGGAAATTAAACCAGCGCAAGCGGGCCAACCCGAAAGCAAACAGCCAGCACATCAAAGCCCCTACCAAAAACCCATGGTAGCGATCGTACATTCGGTTGAATAGAATCTGCTCCGAGCGTCGCCCTTGGCGGCCTTTGAGTTCGTGTACCAGCTGCTCGAGGGTTTCTTCGCGGGCAGCATCGAAGTAGACCCCACCCGTGATCTGGGCGATTTGCTGCAGCGTGGACGCGTCAAAATCGGTTGTATCGCCCACAGCATAGAGGTTTTTTATAGGCAGCTTGACAACCGAACCGGTGCCAACGGTAAGAACGGGAATCTGGCGACGAGCAGCCAGATAGGCGGCATTGATCGGGTCGAAAGCTCCGACGTTGTGTACGCCGTCGCTGAACAGGATCATGATCGGGCTGCGGGTGCCCGACTCTTCCAGCCGGTTGATGCCGGCAGCCAGCGCATTGCCTATGGCAGTACCCTCTTTGGGCAGAATCTCAGTAGTCAACTCAGCGAACTGAGTCTGCAGGTAAGCGTGATCACTCGTTATGGGGATGTAAGAAAAAGCTTCCTGCGCAAAGAGCACCATGCCGAAGGCATCGTCCGGTCGGGCGCGTACCAGATCGGAAAGCAGCCGGCGGGCTACCGACAGGCGATTGGGAGTCAGGTCGTTAGTTTCCATGCTGGCCGAGACGTCGACAAGGAGCAGCACATCGAGTCCCACACGTTCGCGCGGCAGGTTGCCCTCAATGGAGCGGGGCCGCATCAGGGCCAACACCAGCAGTACCAGACCGGCTACCTGAAGCCCGGGAGCCAGCCAGTGCAGAAGCCGCCAGATTCGGGGCAGTTTCACCAGCTCGGTAGGCGTGTAGCTGAGCCGAAGTACCAGCCGCTGCCGCCGGTAACCCCAGCCGTACCACACCAGCCAGAGCAGGGGTAAAATCAGCAGCCAGAGCCGTTCGGGATGTTCGAAATACAGGTTCATGAAATGGCCTGGCGGCGGCGGCGCAGCTCGCCCTGCAGATAGGTGTCGACGTAATTCCAGAGCCGGAGCAGCTCGCCCTCATCAGCCTTGGCCCGACCATAGAAGATACGGTCTTCTTTCTGGCAAAGCTCCGTCAGAAGGTTGATGGCGTCGTCGGACAAGGTGCTGTGGTGGCGCAGAGCTTGAGGCAGCTCATCGCTGGTGCAGCTTTTCCAGCGGAGACCCGATACTGGCCAGGCATGTTGCAGGTCTTCTTTCCAGACGCGGTTGAGCTGCTGAATGAAGGCCGCACTGTTGGCAGACAGCTCGCGCACGGCCAGCAGCTCGTTTCGCAGACGTCGTCCATAACGCGCCAGACGGTGGCGCAGCCACCAACGACGCAAGGGCCGGCGAAGCAGCAGTCCGCCCGCAATGATTGCTGCACCGGTTCCTGCAACCCACCACCAGACGCGGGTCAAGTCGACCGGTTCGGGAATGGGGATTCGCTCAGGGTTGAAGCCAAACACCTGCTGGTCGGGGTCGCCTGTAATGCGGGGCTGAAAAACAATCGGGGTTGTGCTCAGAGTCAGCGTACGGGCCGAATCGGTTCCGTTATGATAGAACAGGACCAGACGCAGCGACTGGCGTTCCTCGATCTGGAAGCTTCGCACGCGAAAATGGGTACTGCGCCGCAGCGTATTACCCAATATCGTACTGTCGCGTCGACTGACCCCCAGGTACTCGAAAGGTGCAAACGCCAGTACGGTGTCGGTCAGAAAGAAGCGATAGCGGGCAGGTGCGTCAATCGTCAGTTCGACTTCGACCGTCTGGCCCAGGTCGAGGCTGGGCTGCAGCCAGCGGAGCGTGGCCTGCTGCGCGGCCACCGGTCGAGCCAACAGTCCCTCAACGAACCAGAAGGCGATCACCCAAATTGGAAAGCTGCGCATGTTTGTGCGAAGTAAAAAACTTTTCGACAAGCGGAAGCCACTCGCGGGTGATGTCAAGGTTCAGGTAACCGGTCTGGAACTGGGTGGCCATTTGCGCCAGCTGGCTGTCGATCCGGTGAAACCGCTCCTCGGCCAATGAAGCCTGCGAACCAGCCGACCGGCACAGCCAATCGAGGTGCCGATGTTCCAGCCCTTGGATGGGGATCAATCCCTCGAATTCGTGCAGACTTTCGGCCGGATGAAAGAGCCGGACAAGCACCACATCGTGACGGTAGGCTACAGCCCTCAGGGATTCTTCGTAGGAAAGATCGAGAAAATCGGAGAGTACGAAGAGCAGAGTCCTACGCTTGAGGGAACGGCGTACCGTCTCGAAGGCCTGACTCAATCGGGTCTGGCGGCTGAGGGGCTGCAGTTCGACGAGCTGACTCAAGGAACGCATCACGTGGTTGCGACCCTTGCTCAAGGGGAAAAATGCCTCGGTCCGGTCGCTGAAAGCCAGACCGCCAAAGCGGTCGTTGTTGCGCAGAGTGCTGAAAGCCAGCAGGGCAAAAAACTCCAGACTGACCTGCCACTTGGTCTGGGATTGCGCACCAAATTCCGAAGAACCACTGGTGTCAATCATGACAAAAAGACTCAGCTCTCGCTCCTCGCGAAATAGCTTCACATAGAGTTGGTTCATCCGAGCCGAAACGTTCCAGTCGACAGCCCTGACGTCATCGCCATACTGGTAAGCCCGTACCTCGTCAAATTCCAGGCCCGTACCTTTGAAAGCCGAGCGGTACTCGCCCCGAAACTGGGAGTTCATCAGCCGCTGAATGTTAAGCTGCAGCCGGCGGGTACGGGCCAGAATCTCCTTGAGGCGTTCTGCAGAAGAAGTGCTCATGAGTGAGAGTTCGGTTCGAGCGGTTTCTGAGGGTAATAATACACCAAAGCCGTCAGCACGCAGCGATAGAACAGCCAGCGAACCCGACGGGGCAAGACGCGCAGCCATACGGGCGAGCGATCGATCAGATTTACATAATCCGAAGTAGTGAAAAATAAAAATATTATTTTCTTGAAATAAAAATAAATAGATTTCTGGCGGCTCAGTTGATGAGTAGGAGTAAGCCACTCGTTACGTAGACGAAGCACCAGCCGCCGAAAGTTCAAGGGGTCGTGGTGCCAGGCAACAGCCTGAGGATCGTACCACAGCGGTACCCCCAGTTTCCGCAGCTGAAACGCCAGCAGACGGTCTTCACCCCAGCTATCCTGTTGTTCGAATCCACCCAACGAGTCAAAAAGTGAACGGGGAATGGAAAAATGGCCAGCGGTCAGGTAAACAACATCTGGCGGAAAGGGGGCGCGAACCTTCGGGAAACGGTGTGTCCAGCCCAGTTCCAGGTGGCGACGAAAACGCTGCACGTCAGTTTCCGGCGTATTTCCCCTGATCGGAACCTGCCCCACAAGCACGGCCCCAGCATGCGATGCATGAAAATCGAGGTGTCGGGCTAGGCAATCGGGTTCCAGTTCCATGTCGTCGTCGAGAAAGAGAAGCAGTCCGGCCCGAGCTTCGACCACGCCTCGGTTGCGGGCAGCGGATCGACCGGCATTCGGCTGCCAGATACTGACCAACGGGAACGACCAGTCGGCTGCAACCAGTGCCTCCCAGCTGCCGTCTTCAGAGCCATCAAGCACGCAGATAACCTCGAAGCCAGTTTGCTGCTGGCATTCCAGCGAGGTCAGCAACCGCAGCAAAGCAGCCCGCCGGTTGAATGAAGGTATCACAACGCTCAGGTCGGGCTCGACCGAGCGGATGCCCGGGCTGAGGCTGATGCGCTCGGCAGGATTCATTATCGTTCGTGAAGGCTGAGCCGATTCACCGGTTGGTTTCAGTACAATACAAAAAAATCGGTGTCTGCTCAAGGAATAGTACTTTAGAGGCGTATAGCAAGCCTGTCTGTTCAGAGTATGAAATTACTGGTTCGCCTAGCAACGGCCGCCGATATCATTTGCATTGCCCGCCACAACCAGTCAATGGCCTGGGAAACCGAATCCATCGATCTGGAGTACGATCAGGCCCTGGAGGGAGTGCGCACGGTCATCCACGACCCGGCCTTGGGGTTCTATCTGGTGGCCGAACTGGGCCAAAAAGTGGTGGGCAGCCTGTTTGTTACGTATGAATGGAGCGACTGGCGCAACGGCATGCGCTGGTGGCTGCAAAGCGTCTACGTGCAGCCCGCTTTCCGCAAACAGGGCGTATTCACCGGCATGCTGGAACACGTAAAAGAACTGGGCCAGCGTCAGCATATTTTAGGACTGATGCTCTATGTCGTTGAGACGAATGCCGTAGCTCTTCAAACCTATAATCAACTCCAGTTTGTCCGCAGGCCCTACAGCATCCTGAGCCTGGGTGTGGACTGACTTTTTCCCAAGCATGGCAAAGCCTTGACATAGGGCTACTGGTTTTTTGCCTGAAAAAAAGTTCCTTTTCCCCCTTTGTAAAAGCTGGTTTTCTTGAGATTTGGCTATACTTGCATATACCTGTCTGCTCCAACCTCTTCCCTAATCCATTGAGTCACGATGCGAACCATGACCCTCCCCTGCCTGGCGACTAGCCTGATCGTCAGCCTGTTTTTCGTGCAGCTGGTGCATGGCCAGGACAGCCGCAAGTTCGAAAACCTGGGCCCCAACATCAACAGCCAGTACAACGAGGCCCTGCCGATCATCTCGGCTGATGGACGTACGCTGTTCTTCGTACGCGAGAACTCACCTCAAAATGTTGATTACGAAGAAGGTAAAAAGAATCAAAATATCTGGTTCTCGACCATGCAGGAAGATGGCAGCTGGTCGCCTGCCCAGAACATGACCAGCCTCAACGCAGGGGGACGCAGCTTCGTGTCTTCGGTTACACCCGACGGGAACATCCTGCTGCTGGGCCGCCGTCTAGTGCGCCGAACCCGTACCGGCTGGTCGGCTCCTGAAGAGGTAGTCATCCACGGCTTCCACAACCGCCACAAACAAAATTTGGTCAACTTCTTTCTGGCCAACGATGGACAGGTGATGATTATCTCCACCCAGATGGACGACAGCAAGGGCTTTCTCGATCTTTACGTAAGCTTCCTGCAGGATGACGGCACCTGGTCTAAGCCCACTAACCTAGGCAATACGGTCAATTCGTTCGGCGATGACTTCAGCCCTTTTTTGGCTGCCGACGGCAAGACCCTCTACTTTGCCTCGAACGGCATCACCAAATCGGATGATCCGCAGAAAACTCTGGGCGGGTCGGACATTTACGTTACCCGCCGCCTCGATGACTCGTGGCGCAACTGGTCCAAACCCGAGAACCTGGGGCCATCCATCAACACGACAGGAAACGACCAGTATTT
>CALDDN010000016.1 GCA_937936615.1 uncultured Bacteroidia bacterium
AACGTCATCACCGACCTGACCGAAGCCGAACGCGACCGCGCCATCCGCCGCCAGCTGCTGGCTCCGGACAACTACCGCCCGGGCGGCTACGACCTCTACGAGCTGACGACTGGTGTCTACAACTACGACAGCCGCCGCAGCACCTGGGCCGCTTACCTCATGCCGCAGTGGATGATCGGCGGCAAAGCCTTTGTGCAGGCGGGTCTGCGCCTCGAACACTTCAGCCAGAGCATCGATACGATCCGGCTGGCCGACGAGAGCCGCCAGCCCTTGCTGGAAAACAGCCTGACCGAGCTGCTGCCCGCCGCCAATGCCACCTACTACCTCGATGCCCGCAACAACCTGCGCTTTGCCTACAGTCAGACCCTCGTCCGGCCCAACGAACGCGAGCTGGTGCCCCTGCCTTTCCTCGATTTCCTCTTTGGCTCGATGACCTTTGGCAACCCCGAGCTGCTGCGCACCAAGATACATAACCTCGACCTGAAGTGGGAAAACTTCGGCCTGCGCAACCAGCTGGTAACGGCCAGCGTGTTCTACAAGTACTTTCACCTGCCCATGGAGCAGGTTTTTGTCAGCGGCGAGGCCCTCGATTTCGCCACGGCCGTGCAGAATTACCAGGCCCTCAACCAAAGCAGTGCCCAGGCTGCTGGCGTGGAGCTGGAGGTGCGCTGGGTGCCGGCGGCTACCTTCGGCTGGGGCGCAGACCTCGAAAACCTGCGCTTCTATGGCAACCTGACCCTTCAACGCTCGCGCATCGGCCCAGCCAGCCTGTTTGAACTGGTGGGCAGCGGGGGCCGCCCGCTGCAGGGGCAGGCCAACTACGTGATCAACCTCGGGGCCGTCTACGAGTCGGAGGAATCGGGCTGGTCGGCGGGTCTGTTCTACAACCGCAGCGGCCAGCGCATCGCCTTTGTGGGGGCGGGGGCCGAGAGTTTCGCCAGCATCTGGGAGCTGCCCCGCAACGTGGTCGATGTGCAGCTGGGCAAACGCTTCGGCCCGCTGAGCCTGCGCCTGACGCTCAACGACATCCTCAACGAACCCTTCCAGTTCGTCCAGATTTACGAGAACCGCCGCAACTTCGATCCCGACCGCGACCAAATCCAGAAGTTCGCCCGCCGCAACCTCCGACTGTTCTTTACAATTGCATACGATTTCTGACCCTGTTGTTGTAAACGGGTAAAGAGAAAAAATTGAGCCTTGGGATCATTTTTTTATTCTCTACTAAGCCAAGGCGACTGGCTGAACCCGAATCTGTATATTGAGCAATCGCAAGTCCATGCTTGCGGTTGAGCCGATGAAGTACCTGCTGCTGGGTCTGCTGCTGGCCCTGAGTCTGTCCGGGCTTGCCCAAGTGTCCGCCATCGATTCGCTGCGGCGGGTCATTGGAGCGACACGCAGCGATACGGTACGGGGACGGACGCTATGCCGACTTTGTGACCAGCTGGGCCAGCTGGGCCGCTTCGATACGGCTGCCCGGGTGGGGCAGCAGGGGCTTGAGCTGGTGAAGCGGCAGGGCGATCTGCATGGACTGGCCATCTGCCAGCACAGGCTTGGCAACCTGGCCTACAGCCGCGGCGATTTGCTTCAGGCCCAGGCCCATTACGAACAGAGCCGCGATCTTTACCGCCAGACGGACTATCTGCCCGGGCTGGCCCTGATCTGGGGCAGCCTTGGACTGATCTACCGCAGCCGGGGCGAGACGACCCGTGCCCGCGAGGCCTTCGAACAGAGTCTGGCCGCTTACCGCCAGACAGGCGACCGTACCGGTCAGGCCGAAGCTCTGCTCAAACTGGCCGTGCTGGCCCAGCAGACGGGCGACTATTCCGCCGCTGAAACCTATTTCCGGCAAGGCCTGCAGCTGGCCCGTCAGGCGAGCGACCCCCGCCTCGAATCGAGCTGCCTGCAGGGACTGGGCAATGTGGCCAATCTGCAGGGCGACTACCCCCGCGCTCTCGACTACTACCAGCGCAGCCTGCGCCTGAGCGAGGCTCAGGGCGACAGTAACGCCATCGCCAACCGCCTGCTCAACATCGGTGCGCTCTATCTTACTCAGGAGGATTTCCCCCGCGCCATCGACTGCTACCAGCGCAGCCTGCGTATCCGCGAAGGCCAGAGATCGAATCAAAATCTGGTGGCGACCTTTCTGGGGCTGGGCAATGCCTACAACCAGCAGCGCAAGTTCGATCTGGCACAGCTCTACTACGCCCGCGCCCTGGCTCAGGCCGAAGCTGCGGGCGACAGCCTGGCGGCGGCCTACTGCCTGAGCAACCTGGGGCTGATTGACGACCAACTGGGCCGGCACGACCACGCCCGCCGGCACTTTGAACGCAGTTTGCGCCTGAGTCAGGCCCTCGACGACCGCGAGGGCGTAGCCATCGCCTGGACCAATCTGGCAGGGAATGCCAATTACCGCCGCCGCTTCGCCGAAGCCCGCGAATACGCCCGCAAGGGGCTGGCACTGGCTCAGGAGCTGAGCCACCTGCTGACCAAGCAGCAGGCCAGCCACAGCCTCTACGTCGCCGATTCGGCCCTCGGCAACTGGAAGGGGGCTTTTGAAGCGCACCGCCTTTACAAGATTTACTCCGATTCGCTCAAAAACGACGACCAGTCGCGGGCCTTGGGCCGCCTCGAATCGCAGGCCGAATACGAAAAGCAGGCCGCCATCGACCGCCTGCGGGCTGAGGAGGCCCGCCAGCGCGACTACAACCGTTTCACGTGGATTATTGGCACTGCTGGCGGGGGGCTGTTTCTGCTCATGCTCGTGGTCTGGACCCTCTACCGCAGCCGCCAGAAAGAAAAACAGGCCAATGCCCAGCTCCGGGCCTTGAATGATGAAATCAACCAGCAGAGTTTCGAGATCATTGCCATCAATTCGGAGCTGCAGGCCACCCTGAGCGAACTCTACGACCAGCGGGCTCGGCTCGAAGCCCAGCACACTAAGATCGAAGACTCGATCCGCTACGCTTCGCGTATTCAGGCGGCCATTCTGCCCACTCCTGAACAGCTGGCCGCAGTACTCCCCGCACATTTCATTTACTACGAGCCGCGCGACCTCGTCTCGGGCGACTTCTACTGGATGACCCGTTTGGGGGGCCAGACCTTTCTGGCGGTTGTCGACTGCACGGGCCATGGCGTGCCCGGCGCATTCATGTCGATACTGGGGGCCAACCTGCTGCATCAGATCGTCGAAGAATCGGGCATCACCAGGCCGGCGGCCATTCTTACGGCCCTCGACCGCCGCATCGCTGCGATGCTGCACCAGCAGGCTGCGGGCGAAAGCCACGACGGTATGGATGTAGCCCTCGTGGTACTGTACGAGGCCGACGCTGCCGGTAACCGGCTGGTCGAGTTTGCAGGTGCGGGGCGTCCCCTCTGGCAGCTGCGGCAGGGGGCTTTTATCGAATACAAATCGTCGCCTCATGCCTGCGGGGGCCGTCAGCACCGCGGAACCAAGGAGTTTTTTGCCCATCGACTCGAAACCCGACCCGGCGACCGGCTCTACCTCTTTTCTGATGGTGCTATCGACCAGTTTGGGGGGCCGCAGGGGCGCAAACTCGGTTCCGCTCGGCTGCAGGCCTGGCTGGCGGAAACGGCGGGCGAGCCGATCGCCGAACAGGGACGGGCTTTTGAGCAGTTTTTTGCCGACTGGATGCGCCAGCACAGGCAGCTCGACGATGTGCTGCTGGTGGGGCTGGAGGTCTGAGGCGTGAGGGCTGGGCCGCCGGTCGGGGCATCGATTGGGCAGGCACGGGCTTTACGTTTTTATCCCGAGTAATCTGCTTTTTTAATTTATTTTTATTAATTTTTTGAAATTTAATTTTGATTTTACATCAAAATGAAACGAAAGTTTTTTTGTTGAATGAGTAAAAAACCACGAACGGGATCGGACAGAGCCGCTACGGTTGCCGCTTCTTCAGGCGGCGGCCTCGACCCAGAAGTTGTTGAACCCCTCGCCGATGACGAAGCGTACGCGGCGTTCCTGAGCCAGCTCAAGCAGCGTCAGCAGACAGAAAATAAGGTAGAGGCGGTCGGGCTTTTCGGCGGCCAGAGCCGAAAAGGCAAAGCGTCCGGTGCGGGTCAGGCGGTCGGTCAGCTCCAGGCGCACCCCCTCGACGGTGTAGGGGTACTGCACGATGACGTGGCGGGGCGGGGCCTGGCGCAGTTCCTGCTTGTGCAGCAGCCGCTGGTAGACCTTGAGCAGGCCAAAGAGGGTGAGGCCCTGCAGTTCGTCGGCGGGGTCGCGGGGCTGCTGGCGCAGCCGTTCCCACTCGTGAGGGGCGGTGCGGGGGTAGCGTTTACGGTGCTCAGTCTCCAGCCAGGCGAGGATTTCGTGTCCCTGGCGCAGGTGCTGGTAGACTTTGAGGCGTTCGGCCAGCTCGGCACGCGGATCGATGGGTTGCTGCTGGGCATCAAGCTGAGGGCGGGGCAGCAGCATCCGCGCCTTGATCTTCATGAGCTGGGCCGCCACGGCGATGAACTCGGAGCCGATCTCGATGCGCTGGGCCTCGAGCTGCTGCAGGTAGTGGAGGAACTCGTCGGTGATGCGGGCAATGGGGATGTCGCACACGTCGATCTCGTCGCGCTCGATGAAGTAGAGCAGCAAATCGAAGGGCCCCTCGAAGCGGGGCAGGTGGACGTGATAAGGGCTGGGGGCCAGCGGACGGGCTTCCATGCAGCGCAGCAAAAGCAGGGCAATAAACGAAAGACCGACGAAGACAAGTTCGTCAATTTATCCACGCCGTGGACAAAATCGGATGGCGGGGCCGCAACCCGTGCAACAATCGTTAAAATACGCTAAATTTACTTGCATGGAAGTTCTGGAGCTGCCCACCCGTGAAGCTCAGCGCATCCGCCGCCAGGTCGATGCCCTCAACCACGAGGCCTGGAACCTGCTCTTTGTGCAAGGCAGCGATTCGGACCGGGCCTTGCAGCTGGCCTACGAAGCCCGCGAGCTGGCCGATTCCCTCGACTATACCGCCGGCCTGGCCGACAGCTACCGCACCGAAACGCTGGCCCGTATCTTCCGTTCCGAATACCCCGATGCCCTCGAGGCCCTCTGGCTGGCCCAGCAGCTCTACCGCGACGAGGCCAACCAGGAAGGCGAAGGCTTCTGCCTGGCCGCTTACGGCCTCGTCTACTCAAGTACGGGCCAGACGGCCCGTGCCTTCTCGTACTACCTGCAGGCTATCGAGACGCTGGAAAACCACCCCCCGACCCAGGCCATCTGCTTCACCTACCTGGGGCTGGGCAACCTCTACCTCGACCGGCGCGACGGCACCAATGCCCGCCGCTATTTCGACCTGGCCCTGGCCACTTCCGACTGCATCGCCTTGCAGGGCATGAAGGCCCGCGTCCTCAACAGCCTGACCGCGCTGCACCTGCACGAAAACCAGTTCGATCAGGCCCTCAACTGCTGCATCGAAAGCCTGGCCCTCTATCAGGCGCAGCACAACCTCATGGGCATTAGCCGTGCCTTTCACGACCTGGGCCGCATCCACCGCCTCAACGGTCAGCCCGAAGCCGCCCGCCACTACCTGCAGGAAGCCCTGAGCGTGCGCCGCGAAATCGGCTATGTGCTGGGCCTCATCAGCACGCTCATCGAACTGGGCCAGCTGCTGCTGGAACAGGGCGAACCCGCTGCCGGGCTGGCCCTGCTCGAAGAAGCCCTTGACGAAAGCCAGCGTGTAGGCATTGTTGCCAAGGAAGCCCAGACCCGTCAGGTTCTGGCCAAGGCCCTCAAAGCCGAGGGCCGCTTTGCCGAGGCCCTCGAGCAGTACGAGGCCTTCCATGCCCTGCAGCTGCGCAACCAGCAGGCCGAAGCCCGCAGTCAGGCCGAATACATCCGCAAGAGCCTCGAAATCGAAAAAACCCAGCGCGAGCAGGAACTGCTGCGCCAGCGCAACCTCGAACTCGAACGGCTCAACCGCGACCTCGAGCAGGCCCTCGAAATGATTCACGACAGCCTCAACTACGCCCGTCGCATTCAGAACGTCATCCTGCCCCCTACCGAGCAGCTGGCCGCCGATTTTGCCGATAGCTTTGTCTTCTATCAGCCCCGCGAAATCGTGAGCGGCGATTTCTACTGGCACCTGCACCACGAAGGCCCTCACGGTTCCTCGATTTACCTCGCCGTTGTCGACTGCACGGGCCACGGCGTGCCGGGGGCTTTCATGTCGATGCTCGGCCATGCCCTGCTCAATCAGCTCGTCCGCGATGAGGGACTGAGCCATCCCGCTGCCATCCTCGAGGCTTTGGATGCCCACCTGACCGATGTGCTGCGCCAGCGCGACGACCTCTCCGATGTCCACGACGGCATGGATGCTTCCCTCGTGCACTTTCAGCCCGAGCGCAACCGCCTGACTTTTGCCGGGGCCAACCTGCCCCTGACACGCCTGCGCGGCGGCCAGCTCGACGAATGGCCCGGCAGCCGCCACCCCCTGGGCGGTAGCCAGCGCGTCTTGCGCCGCAAAAGCTTCACCGCCATCCACCTCGATATCGAACCCGGCGATCAGTTCTACCTCTATTCCGATGGCTTCCGCGACCAGTTTGGTCTGACCGACCGGCAAAAGCGCAAGTACTCACGGGCACGTTTTCATACCCTGCTCTGCCGCATCGCTCCCCTGCCTATGGCCGAGCAGCGGGCCGCCCTCGAAGCTGAGTTCCACCGCTGGCGCGGCAGCTTGCGCCAGGTCGATGATGTGGTGGTGCTGGGGGTGCGCTGCTGAGCCGAGCGACACGGCCTTTGGCCCCATCGTTCAGCCCTTCTCCAAAAGAGGAAATCTGAAAGAACGGCCCTTCTGCTTTGTTATTTTAACCAGTAAAAAAAATTTAAGTTTTTAATACAAACTAAAATCAGGTTGAACGATTGCCTGATGGTCGAAATCGGCGGGCTGTCGCGGGCAAAGCAGAAAAGCCTGAATGCCTCAGAGGGTGATGTTGACGCGGGGATAGCGGGCCTTGAGCCGTTCGCGTGTATCGGGGGGCAGGGGGTTGTCGCGTAAGTTGAGCCGTTCGAGGCGGGGCAAGTCGAGCAGCTCGGGCGGCAGAGCCGTCAGCTGGTTGTTGTTCAGGTAGAGTACCCGCAGATCGGCCAGCTGGGCCAGCCCGGGGGGCAGCTCCTTGAGGCGGTTGCGGCTCAGGTCGAGTCGCTGCAGGGAACTAAGCCCAAAGACCGCCGCAGGCACGCTGTCGAGGCGGTTCTCGCCCAGAAAGAGCCACTGCACTGCCTTGAGCTGGTCGATGCACGCGGGCAGGCGGCTGATCCGGTTCTTCTCAAAATCGAGGTACTGCAGGCGTGGCAGCTGGCAGAGAGCTGCCGGAATCTCGGTCAGTTCGTTCTGCGAGAGGTTCAGCTCTTCCAGTTTCTGCCAGCGGGCGACCCCTTCGGGAATGCGCTTGATCTGGTTGCTCGGCAGGGCCAGCTCCTCCAGGTTTTCGAGGGCCAGAAAAGCTTCGGGGATGCGTTCGAGGCGGTTGCGTTCGATCCGCAGCTTGCGCAGACTCGTCAGCCGGGCGAACTCGGCGGGGATGTGGTGAATGGCGTTGCGGCCCGCTTCCAGCAGTTCCAGCCGCGTGAGCCGCCCGAGCGCGGCGGGCAGAACCGTCAGCTCGTTGTACGAAACGTCGAGCAGCTCGAGCGAGTCGAGCTGGCCGATTTCAGCGGGCAGAGCCGTGAGTCTGTTTTTGGCCAGGCGCAGCTGGCGCAGCTTCTTGAACTGAAATACGGCAGGCGGAACGCCTGTCAGGTTCTGCCCCGAAAGGTCGAGGCTGCGTACCGAATCGGGCGGCGCGGCCCGGGCTTCGGCCAGGCTGTTAAAGACGCGATAGGGCGTGGACTGGGAAGCTGCATCGCCTGTCGGCAGCCACACCAGCAGCAGGAGTAACAGCAGCTCTTTCACGTTGACAAAGGTACGGTCCAGCAGCTCAGCTGGGCTGTTGCGCAGTCCTGTTGGTACGCGGAAATCGGGTAGAATCCAGCCCGATGGTACGGGTTCCGAGCCGGTGCTGCTCTGCTGCTTGGACATTGGCTGATTTTCTGACTAATTTTAAGCCCCCTGATGACATCGTTGGTTCAGCCCTGACTGCATTGCCGCAATACCTTACGAATCATTTCATTCCACCCCATGATTTACACTTGCTTTACTTCCCTCGCGAGCCGCACTTGTGGCCTGGCCGCCCTGCTGCTGGCTGCCTGCTTGAGCGTGAGCCTGCACCACGCCACCGCCCAGACCCGGCTAGATGAAACCTGGGGCCGCATCTGGGTGCTCAACGAAGGCCGATTCGGTTCGCAGGGCGCGGTCGGCTACCTCGATTTCCCCTGCGAGAGCTACCGCCACTTCGACTCGATCCCCCGCAACAGCACCGACCTGCACACCTTCCGGGGTCAGGTCCTGGTGGCCGGTTCCGACAGCTTGCTCTACATCTACGGGCGTGAGGCCGGCAGCCGCCGCAGTGCAAAACTCTTCATTCGCAAGTTCGGCCTCTACGAAACGCCCGAGGCCGTCTGGCTGGTGGCTTCCTGCCTCAAGCCGCCCTTTGTGCGCGTCTACCGAACCGATGCCAGCCTCTCGCGCTTCGATCCGGCCTGGGAAAGCACCCCCGAACAGGCCCCCAACGAGACCGACGGCGTGGCCATCGTAGCGACTACCGGCAAGGCCTACATTTCGATGAACGGTTTTAACGGTTTTGGTATCAACGGCACGACCGACAACCGCGTGGTGGTACTCAACCTGAGTCCGGCTCCGGCCTTCAAGCAGCACATCACCGTGCCGGCCAACCCCAACGCCCTGCTGCTGGAACCGGAAGCTCAAGGGGGCATGCCGCAGCGGCTTTTTGTCCAGTCGCTCGACTACGGCCTCACGGGCCTGACCATCGCCCAGATCAACACCCAGACCGACGCGGTCGATGCCCAGTTCCCGACGGCACACACTTCCTACGGCGGATTTACCTACTTCGAGGGCATCGCTTTTACCTTTGCCGACCCGGCGACCTTCGCGACCTTAGGCGTGGCGCGGCTCAACCTCCAGACCCGGGCCATCGACACGCTCGTGCAGGGCAGTTATTCGGGCGTGGCCTACGACCCCAGTTTCGGCTATTGGGTGCTGCCCCAGACCGACTACTTCAGCTTTGGCCGCCTGACAGTCCGCGACCGCAATGAGGCCCAGCTCACGCAGGAAACGGCTGTATCGCCTGCCGTCTTCCGCTTTCAGTTCGTGGGTTCGCCGCGCACGACCACGCCACCGGCCCGTCCTCACTGCATCGATCGCGTCTTCAATTTCAGCGACCGGCTGGCCGGACCGCTGGCCGGCTTCCGCTGGAGCGACGGCTACCCCGACCTGAATCGAACCGTCGAACGGGCGGGCACCTACGAGCTGACCTACCGCCTGACCGAAAGCTGCTCTTTCACCCTGGCTACCAGCTTCTCGACCCCCATTCCGCGGCCCGATTTTGCTTTCACGACGCCCGACACGGTCGATCTCTCCGTGCCCAATAACGTCATCGAGCTGAGTGGACCGCTGGCCCGCTTTCCGGGTTCGCGCTGGGTCATTACCGAGCCGCTCGAGCTGCTGGGTGCCGATACCGACGATGCCGTTTCGGTGCGCATCATCGCTCCGCGCAGCGGTTGGTACTATTACGCCGCCGCCGTTCGTTCCGAAACCTGCCTCTTCCTGTTTGAGGACAGTGTGTACGTTCGCGTGCCGGTGTCGCGGGTTGGTGTTGACGGGGCTGCGCGGCCCCTGACCCTCTTCCCCAACCCCGTGGCTTCGGGCGGACGTGTGGAACTGGCCGCTGGCCCGCACGAGTGGCAAACCTTGCAGCTGCACGACCCCCAGGGCCGCGTGCTGCACCGCTGGCCGGCCGGCAGCCCGATATCGCTCGACCTGCCCGCCCTGCCTGCAGGCGTATACCTGCTCGTGGGTACCGACCGGCAGGGCCTGCGGGCTACGAGCCGCCTGGTCGTCCACCCCTGAGGTGGCAAGACATCGACAATACGATACCAAATACGAAACGGGGATGCACGCTGCATCCCCGTTTGGCTTGTAAGAGGGGATCAGAGCCGCTGGCCGTAGTGCAGGTATTTCGCGTAGGTCATGAGCCGGGTATGGGCAATGGCAATATCGCGCGGAGTCATCAGGGCTTTTTTGCGTTACATCGGCCCAGGTGAGCCGCCCCAGGCCGGCCCCCAGTCGATGGATTGAGGCATGGGGATTAACTTACGTTCTGTTCCAACGTCAAAAATACCAGTTAGGTCTTATACTAAATTTAATTTCCAGTCGCCCCTCGTTGGCCGCTCTCAGGCGATCGTGGATAGTCTGGTTGGAAGCCATATCAGCTGTTTAATGGCTTCCATACGGAAACTTAAAGCGATGCACCGGCACCCTAAGCGATATTAGAACCAGTTGCTGGGATCGGTGTGCCGCTCGGCCACCAAATTCAAACCATTCTGCAACGCTGTTGCAAAAATTAATTAAATTCGCTGAACCCAAATCCTATATTTGGTTTAATTAAAAAAATAATTTAGATTATACTAAAAATTAAATCGGATGCCTATGAATTCAATCGCTACTCTATTCCTAATTGCACTGCTACTCCTGACCACCGCTACCGCCCAGACGGGCCGCGTTACAGGCCGCGTCGTCGAGGCGGGGGGCTTGGGACTGGGATACGCTGTGGTGCAGTCCGACGGGCGGGGCGCAATTGCCGATTCGGCGGGTGCCTTCAGCCTCGAACTGCCCGCCGGCCCCCACCGCCTGCGCATCCAGATGATCGGCTACCGCAGCCGCGAGCTGCCCCTCGACGTGAAAGCCGGTGCCGTGCACGACCTGGGGCCCCTGACCCTCGAGAGTGACCCCTTTGCCCTCGAAGCCGTCGTCGTCTCGGGATCGCGCCGCGAAATCCGCCGCCTCGACGAGGTTACGCCCGTTTCCGTCCTCGATCGCCGCACCCTCGAACTGACCCAGTCGCAGAACCTGGCCGAAGGGCTGTGCTTCCAACCGGGCCTGCGCACCGAAACCAACTGCCAGACCTGCAACTTCACCCAGATCCGCATCAACGGCCTCGACGGCCCTTACTCGCTGCTGCTCATCGACGGGCGGCCCTTGGCCGGCTCGCTTTTCGGCCTCTACGGCCTCGAACAGCTGCCCGCCCAGCTCATCGAGCGGGTCGAAGTGGTGCGCGGGGGCGGCTCGGCCCTCTACGGCGCGGGGGCCATCGCCGGCACCATCAACCTCATCTCCCGCGAACCGACCCGCAACAGCTGGCGGCTGCGGGCTAACCAAGCCTGGACGGGCGGCACAGCCCCCGACCAGATCGTTTCGGCTGAAGCCTCGTTGGCTTCGCGCGAAGCCGGTACGGGGGTCGTGGTCTGGGGGGGGCTGCGCAGCCGCGCCGACTACGACCACAACGCCGACGGCTTCAGCGAGCTTTCGCGCCTGCGCATGCCCTGGGTCGGCAGCTCGATCAGCTGGAAAACCGACCGCTGGAATTCGCGCCTCATGCTCATGGCCCTGCAGGAACGCCGCGACGGCGGCGACCAGCTCGACCGCCCCGAATTCGAACGCCTGCAGTCCGAAAGCCGACAGACCAGCTGGGGGGCCGCCACCGCCCAGACCGACTACCGGATCAGCGACCGCCTGACGGCCTCCGCCTACGCCGGTGCCCAGCTCACCGACCGCCAGCACTACACCGGCACTTTCGGTCCCGAGGGCTACGGCCGCACCGATGCCCACACCCTCCAGGGCGGGCTTTCGCTCAGCGGACACACCGCGAACAAGCACCTGCGCTGGACAACGGGCCTCGACCTAGGGCAGGAGTTCGTCCACGACCGGATCGAGGACTACTCCTACGAAGTACGCCAGACCGTCGTCGAAGGGGCGGCCTTCGGCCAGGCGGAATACGACCTGGGGACGCTGACTTTTCTGGGCGGGCTGCGGGCCACGCGCCACAGCCGCATGACGGGACTGCCCTTAGCCCCACGCGCGGGCCTGCTCTGGAAACCGACCCCCAGCCTGCAGCTGCGCGGCAGCTACGCCCGCGGCTTCCGTCCGCCGCAGGCCTTCAGTGCCGACCTGCACATTTCTTTTGCCGGCGGGGGCATCGCCCGCGTTGAAATCGACCCCGACCTGGTGCCCGAATGGGCCGACTCGTTCACGGGCAGCGTCGACTGGCAGTGGGGCCGCGGCAGCCGCTTCGTGGGCCTAACGCTCACGGGCTTCCATACGCGCCTGCATCGTCCCTTCGTCCTCGAAGACGGCGGCACCGACGACCTGGGAAACATCGTCCTCTTGCGCACCAACGGGCCCAGCCAGCGGGTGGCGGGTGCCTCCTTCGAGGTGCGGGCCGTGCCCATGCGGGGACTGACCGTCGAACTGAGCTACACGGCGCAGATCAGCCGCTACGATCAGCCGGTCGTGTGGTCGGAAGAGGTGCCCGGACGGGTGGAGGCCCTACGCACGCCCGAGCACTACGGCGCGGCGGTGCTGGCCTGGGAAGCGACGCGGCGGCTGACGCTCTCGGCTTCGGGCACGCTCACGGGGCCTATGTGGGTGCCGCACTTCGGCGGGGCCCCCGAAAACCCTGCCGACCGCCTCTACCGAAGCCCCGTTTTCTGGGCGCAGGATATGAAAGCGGCCTACAAACTGCCCCTGCGCAGCCCCGAGGGGCCGGTGCTGGAACTCAGCGGCGGCGTCTTCAACCTCTTCAATGCCTACCAGCACAACTTCGACACCGGCCCCGATCGCGATTCGGACTTCATCTACGGCCCCGCCCGTCCGCGTACCCCTTGGGTGGGGCTGGCCCTGGGCAACTGGTAAAAACATTTCGAATGCCCGACCGGCCAGCCCCGCCACGATCCGCAGCCGCGGGCTGCCTGCGTCGATTCGGCTGCAGCTTGTCAGCTTCCGGCTTCGCAAAGCTCACGCGGGCCCATCATTCCCAACTAATCCAGGTATTGGGCAGCAGAGCTTGAATCTGGGTGCGGCGGGCCGGCGGAATCCGGTTGCCAGTCAGAATAAGCCGTTTGAGCGTGCCGCGCAGGTTGCCGATGCTGTCGGGCAGGTTGGTCAGCGGGGCCTTCACGGAGAGGGTCTCCGCGCTGGTCAGGTTGCCGATCTCGGGCGGCAGGCTGGTCAGGGGGGCTTCCAGCCAGAGTCTTTGCAGATTGGTCAGGTTGCCGATCTCGGGCGGCAGGCTGGTCATCTGTCCAGTTAGTGAGAGGCTTTGCAGATTGGTCAGGTTGCCGATCTCGGGCAGCAGGCTGGTCATCTGGCCAGTCAGTGAGAGGCTTTGCAGATTGGTCAGGTTGCCGATCTCGGGCGGCAGGCTGGTCATCTGGCCAGTCAGCCCGAGGCCTTGCAGATTGGTCAGGTTGCCGATCTCGGGCGGCAGGC
>CALDDN010000017.1 GCA_937936615.1 uncultured Bacteroidia bacterium
TCCAGCTTTTCGCCCGTTCCGCCCGACGACCACCGAAGGGCATAGGGCGGCGTGCCACCCGTTACCGTAGCCGTCGCCGAGCCGGTGTTGCCCCCCTCGCAGCCCGGGTTCCTGCCCGAGACCTTGACCGCCAAGGGTGCAGGAGCCTTCAAATCGGCCTTCGCCACGCCCGTGCAGCCCTTCGCATCCGTTACCGTTACACCGTAGCTGCCCGCACCCAGGCCGCTGATCCGATCCGAGGTCGCGCCCGTGCTCCACGTGAATTTGAAGGGCGACGTCCCGCCTGAAACGCTGGCCGTCAGGCTGCCGCTCGTCTGGCCCGCACAGTTCAAAGGCTCCGTCTCCAGCTTGACTTCCAGCTTCGGCGGTGCCTTGATGACCGCCTGCCCTGATGCCGTGCAACCCGCGGAGTCCGTAACCTGCACCGAGTAGGTCCCTGCAGGCAAGGATACCAAGTCCTTGGCAGTTGAACCGTTCGACCACTTGAAACTGAAGGGATTGCGTCCGCCCGAAATGCTCAGGGTAATCGAACCGTCGTTTTTGCCTGCACAACTCACATCCTGAGCGTTGAGGTTCAGGGTAAATCCTTGAGGCCGGTTGATGATGACACTAGCAATGCCGGTACAGCCGTTGGAATCGACAACGGTAACGGTATAGGGGCCTTCTTTCAGGTTTTTTAGCTGAAAATCTGTGGAACCATTCGACCAGGAAAATTTATAGGGTTTGGTTCCACCGCTCACAATCACGGCTACGCTGCCATCGCCGCCGGATGTACAGGAGGCATCTTTTTTATCGATTTTGAGACTCAGCATTTGCGGTTGTTTGATCTCAAATTTGACTTGGGTGGAACAAGCTTTGGAATCTTTGACTTCAACCGAATAGCTGCCGGCAGCCAATCCCTGAATTTGATCGGTCTGCAGGCCGTTGCTCCACAGGTAGGAGTAAGGGGGGGTTCCGCCAGTAACGGCAAGGGATACCGCACCGTCGGTACCGGCGTGGCAGGAGACATTGCGGATGCGCGGAACGGCCCGCAGCGGCTGGCGGTCGGCGAGGCTGAACGAGGCCATGGCTACGCACTTGCGGGCATCGGTAACGGTAACGGCATAGGTGCCTGCTTTCAAGTTGGTCAGGCTGGAAGTCGCCGCACCAGTAGACCAGCGGTAAACCAGAGGTTCTTTGCCACCGGTTACCGTCAGGTCGATACGGCCCGAAGCTAGGCCGGCGCAAGCGATCTCTTCGACCCGCCCTGCCACCTGCAAGGGCGAAGCCGGTTCGACCTCGATACTACGGGTTACCGAACAACCTAGCGCATCGACTACCGTCAGGCTGTAGGTACCAGCCACGGGGTTGGAGATCTCCGCCGCCGAGCCGCCACTCGACCAGCGGTACTGGTGAGGCGGGGTACCACCACCAACCACGGCTTTGAGCACGGCCGCTGTTGCGGCAGAGGCATCGCAGCCGCCACCGGTGTACTTAAGATCGAGGGTCAAAGCAGGGGGACGTTTAAGGTCGGCGCGGGCCACCTCGGTACAGTTGTTGGCATCGGTTACGGTTACGGTGTAAGTGCCCTCGCCCAATTGCTTGATGTCTTCAACCGTCTGGCCATTCGACCAGTTGAAGCGGAAGGGGGGCGTGCCGCCGGTTACCGTCAGGTCAATGGCTCCGTTCTGGGTATCGCTGCAGAGGGGATTGGTAGCCAGCAGCTGAAGCCTGGGGCCGCTGGGCTTGGTAACGGCTGCGGTCGCGTAGGCCACACAAGCGTTGGCATCGGTTACGGTTACGGCGTAGCTGCCCGCGCCCACCGGCCCCAGATTTTGGGTGAGGGCACCGGTAGACCACTTGAATTTATAGGGGGCTTTACCACCGGTTACACTGAGTTCGATTTTGCCATCGTTACCGGCGTTGCAGCTGGCCGCTGTCGGAGTGAGAGTCAGGTTGATGGAAGGGGGCTGGGCGATGTTGGCCGAAGCGGTGGCGATACAGCCCTTGGCATCGGTAACCGTTAGGGTATAGCTTCCGGCATCGAGGTTCGTACGATTGGCTAGGGTCTGGCCGTCCGACCAGCGGTAGGTGTAAGGGGGGGTGCCTCCGGTAACAGCCGGGGTGAGGCTGCCATCCTTCCGGTCGGCGCAGGTGGTGTTTTTGGCGGTTAGATCGAGGCGGAGGGCCGGCGCATCCGAGACTGTACCAGTGCCTTGAGCCGTACATCCCTTGGCATCGGTAACCGTTACGGTGTAGGTACCGGGCACCAGGCCATCAATGGTCGGGCCACTTGTGCCGTTCGACCAGCGGAAGAGGTAGGGAGCCTGACCGCCGGTCGCGCTCGCTTCGAGACGGCCATCGCTGCCACCGCCGCAGTTGGTGGTAGAGCCTTTGACCTGTACGGTGATGCCCTGTGCAGGTTCCTTGACGACGATTTTGGCATTTTCATCGTAATTTCCTTTGGCATCCTGAACATAATACGATTGTACAAAGCCTTCGGCATCGGTAATCGTAAAAGAATAGCTGCCCGCCGGAATATTGGTCAAGCTGCTGCTGGTAGCCCCATTCGACCACTTGAAGGAGTAGGGCGGCGTACCACCCGCGACGTTCACCTCGATGGCCCCGTCGGTTCCGCCCTTGCAGCTCACATCCTTGACTTTAACTTGAAATGTAAAAATATTCTCATCGGGCGGAAGCTCTGCCGAAGCAAAGGGCTGAAGGGACGGGCGCGGGCTTTCGGCGGTAAAGCGGTATTTCCCAATGAACCCGTCCCAGCCGCCGGCCAGCTGGGGCTGTTCCGCTTGCGGGTCGACGGGAAAATCGGCACTGGCGGTACGGCCCGCCAGGATCACCTCCTGACGGGGAAGCGGCACGATGCTGTGCAGCTCGTCGTCGTTGCTGCCCCCCAGGGTGGTGGCCCAAAGGTAGCCGCCGGCAGGCGTGAGCTGCACCACAAAACCATCGTAGCGACCCGCCCGAGGTGGTATAGGCTCCTGCCTTGTATCAAAGGCCCAGGTCGAGCTGAGGGTTTTACCACCAACCCACCAACTCCGATCGGTCGGCGAATGGGCGATGACATAGCCGAAGTCGTGGCCATCCCCCCCTAAATACGTCGACCATTGCGGTTCGCCCGCCGCGCTGAATTGGGCGGCGAAAACATCGGTAAAGCCACTGCTGCGCTTTTGCGGAGCATAGGCTGAAGTAGGCAGGTCGCTACTCTGGGTGTAGCCCACGATAGCGGCCCGTCCGTCGGCATCCAGAGCCAGGGCAGTCAGGGTCTCGTGGTGGCTGCCACCGATGCAGGTACTCCAGCGAATCCGTCCGGTGCTGTCGAAGCGGGCTACAAAAGCATCGCCCTCCGCGCCGATCTGGGGTGCCGAGATAAAGGAGGTACCCGTAACGGGAAAATTGGTGCTGTAAGTCGTTCCAGCCAAATAAATATCGGTTTGAAAGGCCGCCAAAGCAGTCCCGTAATCGGGACTGTGACCTCCGAAGAAGCTGGCCCATTCCAACTGACCGGCTTCTGAAAACAGGGCAATAAACGCATCGCTGCCACCGGCTTGAAAACGCCGCTGTAGGGCATCGGGCGTGGTGGTCAGATCAAAACTTTCAGTTGTTCCACAAACGGCGACGGCACCACCGGGCAGGCATGCGACTCCGGAAGCTTCATCGGCACGTCGCCCGCCAAAAAAAGTAGCCCAGCGGCGGTGCCCCGCCTCATCGAGCAGCAGTACAAAGGCATCGTTACCGGTGGCGAGCTGGGCTTGAAACGCTCCTTTGCTGACCGGAAAACGAATACTGGCTGTCGTACCGACGACGGCTGCACCACCTGCCGAATGGAGGGCCAGTGCAGCGGCCTGGTCATTTTCTTTACCCCCGTAGTAGGTAGTCCAGATTCGGCGACCGCGGGCATCGAGCTTGGCCACGAAGGCGTCGCTGGCCCCTGCCAACCGCCCCTGGAAACTGTTGCCTGCCATGGGCAAATCGAGGGAATGAGTAAATCCAGTCAAAAACAGCTGCCCTTCGGCATCCGACTTGACATCGGCAATCAGCTCGGTATTTTTTCCCCCAAAAAACGAGGACCACACCCGCACGAGCGGATCGATGAAAAGCCAGGCTCGGCGGTCGTAGTGGTCGACTTCGAAACCAACCTGATTAGGTCCGTACTGGCGGAATCGGACAGCGACGGGCTGCCGCAGAGCCGAAAACTCATCGGTCTGGGTCCAGGCAGTGGGTGGATTGTCGTTCCAGAACCCTTGAGCGGTCTGCACCCAGAGGCTGCCGTCGGATGCAATACGCAGGCCCTGGCAGTCCTCGAACTGAAGGCGGATGCGCCCCACATCGGCACCCGGCCGCAAGCGGAAATCGTACTTGAGGTGGCCGACCTCGTCGAGGGTGAGGAGCCAGTCGGTATGGTCGTACACATCGGGCACAATGAGCCGGCGGTAAGCAGGCACATTCAAAATGCCCTCAGGGCAGTGGGCCAGGTAAAAATTAACTGCCGACTCGGCAGCGGCGGCTGGGCGGGGCTTTCGGTGCGGGTGGGCATTGTGCAGCAGCAGGCGAAGAGCTTTACGGTCGGCCCACATCTGAAAGGCCAGTTCCGTGCCCTGCAGAAGCCAGTGGCCGTTGGCGACAGGAGCTACAAAATCGACACGCGGGTGCCGGCACTCAAATTGGCCCCGATCAGGCATAAAAGCCGAAATGTAAGACTGAGCCAGCAGGGGGGTCAAAGCCAGCCCGAGGAAAATCAGGAAAGAGAAGACCGGTCGAAGGGTCATGGGTGTAGTGGGAAGAGTGCTGCAGAAAGCCAGCATAAAGTGCAAAATTACGAAGGAACGCACAGTCGGGGGCCTTGGATTCCATGCAGGTCAAGGCAGTATAAAATGACGAAAGCCGCACCCAGTTGGGTGCGGCTTTCGCCTGGAAGATGGGCTGAACCTTAGTTCAGTACGACTTTCGTCAACGTAGCCACACCATTCTGGACGAAGCGCAGCGTGTAAACGCCGGCGGCTACGCCTTCGAGGTTGATGGGCAGGCTGTTCTCACCCGGTTGAGCCGAGAAGGTGCGGTTGAGCACCTGGCGGCCTGCGATGTCGAAGATCACTACCGTAGCTTCACCAGCTTCAGCAGCCGTGAAGTTGAGGGTGAACGCGCCATCGTTCGGGTTGGGGTATACGCTCAGACGGTTGTTGGCTGCTGCCGTCTCGTCTTCGATACGGAAGGTAACCGTAGCCGTGAAGTTCGACGTTCCAGCCACGTTCGGCGCAATGCCACACTGCTGGCACTGAGCAGCCACCTGCACTTCATACGTTACACCGACCAGGAAGCTGCCCGGGATCGTGAAGAGCTTACGGCTGGGGTTGTTGGGATCGTCGCCAATTTGCGCGTCGCAGCGGACAATGTTGCTGTAGTTGGGGTTGCCTCCGGCAACACGCCAGCGAATAACATAGCCCGTGGCACCGGCTACTTTATTCCAGCCAACGTTGGCCACTTTGGCAATGCTGCCGATGACCTGTACGTTGACAACTACACCTGTCGGAACGGCGAGCAGCGGGTTAACCAGGCAAGCCGACTGTGTGCTGAAGGTCAGCACGTTCGAGAACTGGTTCGGATTGCAAGCAGAAGCTACACTGAACTCGTAGGTCAGACCTGCCTGCAGACCTCCGACCGTCGTGGTGATGGTACCCGAAGCCGAGTTGTTGACCACTTGAGTCAGGAAGGCCCCATTGGGCAGGCTGCGGTAGCGTACCGTGTAGGGCGAGCCACCACTGATCGACGTGAAGCTGATCTGTGCGGTATTGTCATTGATTGGCGTAACCGAGAGCAGCGTCGGAACCAGCGGCCCCGAGGCCGTCAGGTTGACTGGGCCAACAGAAGCCTCGCAACCCGTTACATCACGCACGAAGAGCGTATACGAGCCAGCGTTCAGGTTATCGTACACAAACCGATCGGTCTGCGAAACGGCAAAGGGCGTCTGCACATTGGTATCGTTGTTACGGATGCTGTAGCTCAGTCCTGTAACGTTCTGCGCACCACGAACAGTGATCGAGCCATTGCCTGTGCAGCCCGTCGGCTGGACAATGTTGACAATGGTTGGACTGATACCCGGCGTAACATTGAGGGTGTAGACCGCCGAAAGCGGACGTGAGCATATGCCGTCGCTAACCGATACCAGTTCCCAGGTCGTGTTGCTCGTTACAGGCACCGAACCACCGATGTTGACGGTCGAGCCATTGTAATTGATCTGCTGAACCGGACCGCCGTTGACGCGATAGCTCAGCGTACCCACACCTGCAGGAGTGATGTTGACATTCACCACCGGTATGCTGCTGGCACAGAGTACAGTCGGCAGGCCTGTGGCAAAAGTAGCGTTCGGCGAGTTGAGAACCTGGAAGCTGACCGCACTGCCCATCGAAGGCTGGCATTGAGAAGCCGGAATCGTAATGGATGTGAGCGAGATCGTACGCGTACCGGGTGTGTTGTAGAGGGCTGCAGTAGTCGGCAGACTGAAGGTCGGGCCAACTCCTACCGATGTGCGAGGATCGCCGTTTTCGCTCCAGTTGAGCGTCCACGTTTGTGTGCCACTTACGCCCGGTACATTGACCGACACAGCTGGGAGATTACCCGCGCAGATATTCGGAATCGGATTCAAGGTTACCACTCCAGCAGAAGGACCAGCTATTGCAGTCGTGGTGCTAGTCGAAGTGCTCGTACACGTTGTCGCGTTATTGCGAATCGAGATAATCTCGTATGTCGCCGGCGATGCCGAGGGAACCAGACCCACCGTGAAGCTGAAGTTGGTTACGTTACCGGTGCCCGATACCGTTTGAGTGGCACCATTCGGCACTTCGCGGTAAGTTACCGTCCAGCTGTCGTTGATGTTGGTGATGTCGCTAACGTTGAGCGTAAGTGTGGGACGTCCGCCCGTGCAATAGTCATAGTTGGCTGCACCAAAGGCGACCGAGGGGTTAGCGTTTACATTGACGACGAATGCAACTTCACCCAGGTCTTGCGTACAACCACCCGAGGTGATATCCACCAGCGAGTACTTGGTCTGAGTCGTGATCGGGGTGTTACCACCGATATTGGCCATCGAACCGAAGCCCGAAATCGATGTCGCGGGACCATCGTTGACGCGGTAGCGCAGTGTATAGGCAGCCGTTGGCGAGATGTTGACATTCACCACCGGAATGGTTCCCGAGCAGACCGACGTAATATTCATCGTACTGAAGCTGGCCGTGGGTGCGCCCGACACAACCTGGAACGTACGAATGGTGTTGTCAACCGAGGGATTGCATTGCGGGTTGTTGAGCTGATTGGCGATGTTGATACTCAACAGCTGTACCGTACGCGTTCCTGGTGTGCTGTAGAGGCTGATGTCGTTGATCGGCAGGGTAAAGACCGGACCCACACCAAAGGTTGAGCGGGGGTTGCCGTTCTCGCTCCAGTTGAGCACCCAGCTCTGCGTAGCCGTTACGCCCGGGATGCGAACCGTGAAATTCGGAGCCGAGTTCGTGCAAGTGGTCGTTACAGGGTCGAGCGATACGACACCCGCATTGAGCGTGCGCGTAGCCGTAGCAGCGTTTCCGATGTTGCTCTGGCAACCCGTTACATCGTTGCGAATCGAGAGGATACGGTAGGTTACTACAGCTGCGCTCGGCGGAATCGAAGGCGGGAACATGTAGTTATTTACCGGACCTACACCCGATAGTGTTTGCGCAGGGCCGTTAGGCTCTTCGCGGTAGGTAATTGTCCAGCTTTGGGTCGGGTCGGCGATGTTGCCAACGTTGACCGCCAGCATCGGCAGGGTGTTCGCACAGTAATTGTAATTGTTCTCCGTAAAGAGGGCCGTCGGCGAGGCGAAGTTATCTACCTGCAGGTTGAGCGTCGTCAGAGCCGGATCGAGCGTAGCAGCACAGTTTGTCGAGCGGTCTATCAGGCTCACAATGCGGTAAGCAGTGGACACGTTGACGTTGTTCTGCACATTGAGCGGCAGCACAAACGGATTGCCCGTGCTGAATCCCGTCTGCGTGCGGATGGGGCCACCGACACCTTCTTCCCATAGCAGCTCGTAAGGATTACCCACCGGTATACCAGAGATCTGAACGGTCAGGAACGGACGGGCACCCGCGCAGACCGACAGCGGCGCATTTACAAACTGAACAGAGGGGGCCGGACGCGAGAACGCCGTGATCATGTTGTTGTCGTAGGTGCGCGAGCACTGGCCGACTACTTCGATGACGGCAATGTAATAGTTCGTATTCTGGCTTTGCGGGTTGGTGGTCGGCAGCAGGTAGTTCACCGTTGCACCACCAGCCTGATAGGGCGTGAATTGGATCGCTGCATTCGGTTGGCCTTCGCGCCAGCCGATCCGCCATGCACCAACAGGAGGATTCAGCTGGTTGATCGGACCCAGGACAAAAGGCACGTTCGTTACATTGACGCGAACCTGAGGCACCGAGCCCGAGCAGAAGAACGCCGGTTGAATGAACTGGGCATCCGGCAGGGCACTCTGGCTGACAAAGGCCGTGCGGCTGGCTCCCAGTTGTACCTGGCAATTACCGGGCGGTACCGGATTCTGTACTGCGCTCAGAAGAGTATAGGTCACGTTGGTATTAAGGACACTTGTCTGTAGCGCATAGGCACCGCTGACCGGAGCATTGATGCCCACACTGCGCTGTTGCGATCCGAACGGAGTCGACTCCAAGTACGTGATGGTCCAGTTACCCGCGGGAACCGAGACCGTAACGTTCGGGGCCGAATTCGGGCAGAAATTAGGAATCGGATTGATCGTTATAGTAGCACCCTTCGAAGGAGCTACGCCAGTCGAAACCGACACCAAGTCCTTCTCGCAAAGCGGAGCGTTGACATTGCGGTAACGCGTGAAGAAGAACTCGATCGAGTCGTTCTGTCCAAGCGTCGGCAAATCGAGGATGTCGGAACCGATGATCAGCTTGTCGAAGTTAAAAGGCGAACCCGGCGTGGTGCTACCCGTAAAGGTTATCGTGTTGAAAGCCCGCGTTTCGATCAGCGTAACCGAGTTGGGGCCGCTGCGGAAGTAACGGTTGTAGTAGCCCGAGAAGGTATACGACTCGTTAGCCGGCACATTCGACACATCGAATTGGATAACCGGGCGCTGGCCAGCACAGAAGGGAACTTCCTGCCTGAACTGGACCGTCGGCGTAGTCAGACCTGTAGCGATGGCGTTGGTGATGTTCTGCGAGATGCCGCCGTAAGTCGTCGTACAGCCACCAGCCGTAATCCAGCCAATCCGGTAGTTGGTATCGAAGAAGCGAACCGTCGGACCGACACCCGGTGAAATCTGGCCCGGCAGACCGCCGTTAACCAGGTTGCCCGTGTTGTCGTCGACCAGGTTGAAAAGACCCGGGCCTACACCTTCATAGAGCAGCAGCGTGGGGTCAGCACCTACACCCTGTACCGGCGGCACACTGAACGCCGTCGGGCTTTGCTCTTTCCAGCCGATGAGCCAGCGTTGGCCTACGGCCACATTCGTCACGCGCACACGGATCGTCGGCGTCGTACCCGAGCAGAAGAAGATCGGCGACGGATCGAACTGGGCATCCGGCAACTGGTTCATAGCCAATCCCTGAGCACTCGAGGGTACATTGACCTGAGGGGTGTTGAAAACACACGTAAAGGGATGAAGCTCGGTACCAATACCTGTTTGGGGATTAATGTTGACAGCAGGTGCCCCTGCATTGTACTGAGGGCCAGGTTGAGCTTCCCACAGAGGTTGAATAAGTAGAGCTTGGGCAGGCGGGAGACCCAAAGGAGCAACCCAGGCGTCACCCCTGGGCACCCCAACCCGGCTAACAGTCGAACGATAGAAGGTCGGGAAGCCTTGAAGCGGCTGAGTCGGGGGCAAACCAACAGCCCCCAGAACAGCGTTACGCTGAGGTACTGTAAGGTTGGCAAAGCTGCTGGGGAAGCTTTGCACAGGAACCACCGCAATGCTTTCGATGAAGAGCGTGATGTTGCCCGATTGGGGAACCAACACGTTATCCAGGAAGGTCGGGTCAGTTTCCTCGCTTCCAATCAATGCACCTACGCGGAACGGATTGGCATCGAGCTGGGCTTGGGTGTAACGGCCTGCAGCGTTAGGATTTATAACCGTGCGCAGGATCGGGCTGCCAGCCGTACCATTTTCGGCCTCGATACCCCAAGCAGGTCCGGTAGCGGGGTCGGTTCCGTAAGGCCTTTCAGCAAAAACAGTCGGATTGGGGAAGTTTCCACGACCAGCCAGCGACCAGCGCGGACCGCTGATCGGGTCGTTAACCCGACCGGTGATGCGCCAGGGCGTGTTGTTGTCGGGAAGCCCCGTAACCGTACCCCTGATGACAGGCACTGTTCCCGGGCAGTACGGATCGATGGTAATCGTTACGGTCGGAACCTGCGTAACGGTAACTGTAACCGTCTGGTTGAACACAGCCACGCCGCAGTTACGCGTAACGTTGATGATCGAATCAATCCGATAGATCGTCGACTGGGTAATCGGTGCAACATTCGTAATCTGAATGTTGTTGATGGCCGGATTAGTAGCCGCCGTGAAATTAAAGTCGGGCTGGCGTACGAATGGCGCACCTGCCGGAGAAGGAGCTGCGCTGTAAACGATGCGAATCTGATCCCCTTGAGCGACACCTGAACCGACCGGAATATTAAAGCGCAGTACCGGGGTCTGGCCTGTGCAAATGAACGGTTCGTCAGCGCGGAACAGTGTCAGCGAAGGAACGACAGCCGTAGCCGTGAACTGGCCGCAAAGCAGGTGGCGGCAGCATTCACCCAGCTGAATCGACGAAAGGGTGTAGGTCGTTGTTACCTGTTGCGGATTGCTGGGCAACGTAATCTCCATGCGGCTGGGATTCGAGCCAGTGATCGGCGTAAAGACATAGCTGGCCGTACGGGTTTGCGAGCCTTCCAGATAGGTAATCGTGAAGGGCTGACCTGGAGCCATGTCAAAAACATTCGCACGAACCACCGGCGCACTGCCCGGGCAGAAAGGAGCCGTCAGCGGATCGAACGAGATCGTCGGGCGAATGCGGCCATAGTAGGCATAAGCACGGCCTTGATTGCGGTCGCTGACGCTATTTTCGGTGTTATCGTAACCCGGAGCACCGATGACTACATCAGCCAGCTGCACGCGGCCAGCCAACGAACCGACCGGCACATCGTTCTGCAGCGACGAGCTGTTGATACCCTGCGTGAAAACCGATCCACCCGTCGTGCTCACACCCGGCGTACCCGTCACGCTGTAGCCAAACTGCATGTTGGTGCGGTTGCCTTCGAGGACGCAGAAATCGTTTTCATTTACCCCATCACGGCTACCGTAGTAGATGCGGGCGAAGCCTTCATCCAGCTGCGGCGATACCGGACCTTCGCCAAACGGAGCACCGATAATAACTTCACCGAATCCGTTACTGCGGTTGCGGAAATCATTCGCCACATTACAAAGCGGGGCATTAGGGCCACCCGGGCCATTGATCTGACCAGCCAGCGGACCGACCGGCACTTGCGTCTGGCGGTTGCCGTCCATGTCGCCCACACCGGCCACGCTCCAGCCGAAGCGGGCACCCTGCTGGTTACCCCACAGAGCGGTGGCGTTTACGCGAGTCAGGTTATTCTGGTTAACGACATCGTTCGCAGCCGCGTGCGAGAGGTTCCAGGTGGTTGGCGGAGGCACAATAGCTGCATCGGGGGCACGACCTTTGAAGACCAGGGCCAGACCTTCCTCGCTCAGACTCATCATGCGCTCGGCCAAAGGTGCACCCACAACAAGATCACGCGTGCGTTGGCTGTTGTCGTTCTGGTCGATCTGGAAGTCCCCTGCTACTGAATAGCCAAGCTGGGCACCAGCCTGCTGACCTTCGATGACTTGATAAGGAGAAGTCGCATAAGGCGCAAATGTAATTTCAAGCCGACCGCCCGGACTAATCGGACCAGTGTTTAGTGCAGGATTGAAATTACCATTGTTGGCAAGCTGGGTAGTGAAAATAAGGTTGGTTCGACCAGTCTGCGAGAAAATGAGGAAGGCGGCACCTTCATCTGTTTGAGCTGCGTTGGTCTCGAAGCCTGGCGCACCAACTAAAATTTCGTTCAGGTCATCGAGATCGTCAACACCATTATGACTCAGGGCACCTGACCGATGCACACTCCAACCAAAGAAGGGGAACATGTTTGCTTGTCCAGCATAATCATTTGTAGCAACAAAAACTTCACCATCAAAATTTGGACCAGCAGCGCTCTCACCAGCACCCGTCTTGGGCCATACGCCCACTGTTCTGTCGCCAAAGAAGACAACAGCAGCACCGCCAAACTGTTGGGCTGTCCCGTGCTGTACGCCAATACCCGTAAAGAACGGTGCACCGACAACAACATCACCGGCGAACTCCGATGTGCCAGTTATCTGAATAGGATTAGGCACCGCACCTGCGTACACGTCGCCGGCACCGGCTACGCTGAAGCCCAGCTGGGCACCCGGGCGCGGCGTGCGGCCAATGTTCGAGGTCGACCAGTCGGCACCATTGGCCAGCGGAGTCGTCGAAAGGCCTGTCGGAGTGCCATACCACATGAAGACGCGACCTTCGTTCGAATTGGGACCTGTCAGGCTCCAGCGCGGTGCGCCGACAATAAGATCAGCGATGCCATTGAACGAGGTTCGCGGGTTTACGGCAGGTGGTAACTCAGCAGGCGTATGGTTGTACACGTTACCGGCACAGGCCACGCTGTAACCGAAGAGCGAGAGCGACTGTGTGCCCAGCATCTGCCAGTCGGGATTCATCGACGGGCCTGCAGCCTGACCAAAGTAAACAAACACGGCACCGTGGTCGATACCAGATAGCGACGTATTGTCGTAGTTCGGAGCACCGACGATGATATCGGCGAAGTCGGCAGCTGCAGGAGTTGCCGTGCCGAACGAGCGGTGATTGAGAACACCCGTTTGTTGGCCCGCTACCGCTACGCTGTAACCAAACTGCATGTCGATCTGGTTGAACAGACCACCTTGGTTGTTCATCCAGTTGGGAGTGCAGCTAATGGGGTCGATGGTTACGGGGTACTGTGCACCGGCCACGTTGACGGCCAGCACCACTTCACCTTGTTTCAGGTTCATCGACGCATCGAGCTTGCGGCCCGTAGCATCCCAGACTTTCAGGTCTTTGTAGTAGGCTTGGGTCTGACCTTCAGCATTGATGAACGCAATTTCGTTGAAGCCCGATTGCGAAGCAGTCAGGGTACCCGTGGGGGTCAGACGGACTTCAATTTCACTGCCTGCACCAGCCGGACGGGCGGGCAGGATGAAGTTCTGGCGCATGCCCTGCTCGTTGTTCACAAACTCGACAGTGAACCCGTTGTGATGAGCCAGCAGCGTATTGCCTTTGGTTTCCACGTTGGCGTTCACCGAGGGCTTGAGGCCGGCTACGCTTTCAACTTTGAGGCCGGCGGTCCAGCTTCCCTGCGCCGTACGCGGGGTCATTTCGAACCCGTTGGGAGCGTAGTAGAAGCGCAAATTCTGCCGGCGGTTCGTGCTGCTGGGCGCACCCTTTTCAGCGTTCCAGCGGATGTGATACTCGCTTTCTTCGATGCCTTTCAAGGCCTGCGAAAGCCAGTTTTTGCCCGCCACCTGCTCCACTTCTTTGAGCTGGGCTTCGGTGGGACGTGCCACGGGGACTTCACCCCGCTTGGCCTGCTCATAGGGAGTTTCAACCATCGGCTGCACGGGGGCCGCCGCAGTTTGTTCCGATACGGTCACAGCCGGTGTGTTCGTTGCCAAAGGCTTGAACACGCCAGTAGTTCCGCTCCGGAAGTACCCTACACCGCTCAACACGGCGCACGCCAGAAGAAGCAGGACGTACCTGCTCATCTTTGGGAATACTTTTTGGTTCATACGGTAGAGATTTTAAGGTTCTCTGAATATTGTGCGCAAAGTTAAAAGGATTTATCAATTACGGAAGGGCAGAATCGGTAGAGAAGCGGCCGTGGACGCCCTCCGCTTGTGTCTAATGGCACCTGCTTGCTGCAAATGGAGACCTTAGAAGAAATTAGAAGAATAGAAGAAATTAGAAGAAATAAACTCAGTACATAATAAACGTATATATGTGCTCCCGAATATTGGGTTCTTGGAGCCTAGCCATTGTTGCACATGAAAACCGCCGAAATCTTCGCCATTGGAGACGAGCTGCTCATCGGGCGCACCCTCGAAACCAATGCCCACCGCCTGGCCCAGGGCCTCTACGCGCGGGGCATGCGGCTCCGCCAGGTGCGCGTCATCCCCGATGAGGCACCTGCCATCCGCCGCTGCCTCGAGGAATGCACCGCCGACCTGGCCATCACCACCGGCGGCCTCGGGGCCACCCGCGACGATTGCACCCGCCAAACCCTCGCCCAGTGGCTGGGCGTAACCCTCGTCCAGCACCCCGAAGCCCTCGCCCGCATGCAGACCTACTACGCCCGCCGAAACCGGCCCCTCAACCCCATTTCCGAACAGATGAGTTTCGTACCACAGGGAGCCGAGGTGCTGCTGTCGGATGTGGGCGCGGCCCCGGGCCTGCGCATCGACCGCCCGGCCGGTGGAGTGCTTTTTGTACTGCCGGGGGTGCCCTGGGAGGTCGACCACCTGGCCGAACGCTACCTCTGGCCCTGGCTCGAAGCTCACGGCACGGGCGGCCACGTCGAACAGCGCGTCCTGCGCACCGTCGGTGCCCCCGAATCGAAACTCGCCGCCCTGCTCGCCCCCCTCGAAGACCGCCTGCCCCCCGACCTCAAACTGGCCTACAACCCCAGCCTCTCGTCCCTCGACCTGCGGCTGGTACTTCACACCGCACGCGAGGACTGGCCCCTGCGGCAGCCCCAGTACGAGGCCCTCTGGGCCGAACTGCAGGAACGGGTCGGCCCCTATATCTACGGCACGGGCGACGACCGCCTCGAAGGTGTGCTGGGCGACCAGCTGGCAACACGCGGCCTGCGCATCGCGCTGGCCGAAAGCTGCACGGGCGGTGCCCTGGCGGCGCGACTCGTATCGGTAGCGGGAGCGTCGGCCTGGGTGGCGGGCGGCGTGGTCGCCTACAGCAACGAACTGAAAATGGAGCTTTTGGATGTTCCCCAAGAGCTGCTGCGCGAACACGGGGCGGTATCCGAACCGGTGGCGCGGGCCATGGCCGAAGGAGTCCGCCAGCGATTGGGGGCCGATTTGGGCCTCTCGACCACGGGCATTGCCGGCCCCGATGGCGGTACCCCGACCAAACCCGTGGGCACGGTCTGGATGGCCTGTGCCGGAGCCGAGGGTACCATGGCCCGCCACCACCTCTTCGAGCGCGACCGCAGCCGCAACATCGAGCGGTCGGTGGTGGCGGCTCTCGATCTGCTGCGCCTCTACCTGACAGGGGTTCGTCCAGAATGATCGCTGAACAAAGGCTCTTTTGTTTAACAATATACAATTATGATCCTAACAAAAAAATCAATTTTTTACTAATAAAAAAATCTCAGTCGGCTCGGCTTTAGGCCAGAAAGCCATGCGCCGGCTGCTTACGAAAACCGGTTTCACCGTTTGCCTGCCTGCCAGGTGGCGGGCTTTGCCCAACTTTGCAGGCAACCACCGATGAAGACCTACCTGCGCATCCTGGCCTATGGCCGCCCCGAAGCCCACCGCGCCGTGCTGGCGTTCGTCTACCTGCTGGGCTTCAACCTGCTGGGGGCCGTCTCGCTGACGCTGCTCATTCCCTTTCTCGAAATTCTGTTCGCCGAGCGGCCCGAACCGCCCCCCACCCTGCCCCTCGACTGGTTCGATGTGGCCAGCCTCAAGGCCCACGGCTATTACTGGCTCTCGCAACAGATGCAGATCTCGGGCAAGGTCAATGTACTCATCGGATTTTGTGTGGTATTGCTGCTGGCCATCATCCTCAAAAATCTGTTCCGCTACCTCTCGAATGTGCAGATTGCCCCGCTGGAACACCACCTGATCCGCCGGCTGCGCGACCGCATTTTCGCCCACCTGCTGCGCCTGCCCCTGAGCTTCTACACCCAGAAGCCCAAAGGCCATCTGATGAATATCGTCTCGAATGACGTGTCGGTGGTCGAGCAGGCCATTGTAGGCACGCTCATGCCCCTGATCTCCGACCCCATTACGATGGTGGTCTACCTGCTGGCCATGCTCTTCATTTCGTGGCAGATGACGCTCTTCACGCTGGTGGTGCTGCCGCTGACGGGTTTTGCCCTCAGCCGCATTGCCCGCTCGCTCAAGACGCGGGCACGCCGCGGACAGGCCCACCTCGACGAGCTGACAGCCATCCTCGACGAAGTGGTAACGGGCATGCGTATCGTCAAGGCTTACGGTACGCGTGCCTACGAACAAAGCCGCTACGAAACAGCCAACAGCCAGTTTGCCCGCCAGATGATCGGCTTCCGCCGCCGCTCGGAACTGGCCTCGCCCGTTACCGAGGTGCTGAGCGTGCTCATTGTGCTGATCATCATCCTGTACGGGGGCAGCCTCATCGTAGGGGGCGACCAGCAACTGAAAGCCTCCGAATTCATCGGCTTCATCGCCCTTTTCTCGCAGTTTCTGGCCCCCATCAAAACGTTTTCGAGTGCGCTCTCGCGCATCCAGAAGGCCCTCGTTTCGTTCGGACGCATCGAGGAGCTGCTCGCCGAGCCGGTGCCCCCCAGCGAGTCGGGCACGGGCCGGCCCGTGTCCGAGTTCCGCGAGGCCCTGCGCCTCGAGTCGGTGAGCTTCAGCTACGGCAGCCAGCCGGTACTCCGAGACATCGACCTTGAAATTCGCCGGGGTGAAATGGTGGCCCTGGTGGGGCCGTCGGGGGGGGGCAAATCGACCCTGGCCGACCTGATCTGCCGTTTTTACGAGGTGAGCAGCGGGCGCATCACCCTCGACGGGCACGACATCCGCGAGCTGGACGCGGCCAGTCTGCGCAAGCTGCTGGGGGTCGTTACGCAGGAAGGCATTCTCTTCAACGATACGGTGCGCAACAACATCGCCTACGGCTGCGCCGACCGCTACACTCAGGCCCAGATCGAGGCGGCAGCCCGCACGGCCAATGCCCACGAGTTCATCTGCGAGCTGGAACAGGGCTACGATACGCGGATCGGCGAACGGGGCACCCGCCTCTCGGGCGGACAGCGGCAGCGCATCGCCATTGCACGGGCCGTGCTGCGCAATCCGCCCATTCTGATTCTCGACGAGGCCACCTCGGCTTTGGACAATACCTCGGAAAAAATCGTGCAGGAAGCCCTCGACCGCCTGCTGCGCGACCGCACCTCGGTGGTGATCGCTCACCGCCTCTCGACGATCGAACACGCCGACAAAATCGTTGTCCTCGAAGGGGGGCGGATCGTCGGCCAGGGCACCCACGCCAGTCTGCTGGCTACCAACCTAGCCTACCAGCGGCTGCAGGCCCAGGTGCACTGAGCGCGACAGAATCTGCCGACAACACCGAATCGAATGCAAAGGCAGCCCGCTTTTTTCTAATTTTGAAAAAGAGATGCGCTCTTTTCTTGACAAGTTTAACAAAATTTTAACTTTTTTGCCCAAACACTAGAAACGCCTGAATGATGATGCGATCGACCGTCCTGCTGCTGCTTGCTTTGCTGATCCAGTTCCCGCTTTATGCCCAGGATACCCTGCGTGTCATGGTCTACAACCTGCTGTTCTACGGCCAGAACAACACGTTCTGCAACCGCGACTGCAAAGACGCCCAGCTCCGGCAGATTCTGGCCGAGGAGCGGCTCGATCTCTTTGCCGTCAACGAGATCAGCAATGCCGGCAGCCAGTCGGGTGTGCACTCCAACGCGCTGTTGGCCAACGTACTTAATCAGGGAGGCACGAGCCGCTGGGAGCGGGCACCCCTCGTTACAGGGACTAACCACCCCATCCTGAACGCCCTGTACTACAACAGCGACAAGCTGGGCCACCTGCGCTTCGAGACGGCAGACCGCAACTTTCCGCGCCTCGACCTGCACAAGCTATACTACAAATCAGCCGATCTGGCTACTACCGGCGATACCATCTTCCTGTACGTCGGCGTTTTTCACCAGAAAGCAGGCGACACGCAGAGCGACCGCCAGCAGCGGGGCCGCGACATGCAGACCTTTATCGATCTGATGAACCGCTGGGGCCGGATCGACAACCTGATGCTCATGGGCGATTTCAACTGCACGAGCAGCGAGGACCTGGGCTATGCGCCTCTGCTGGTGTGGAACAACTCGGAGGGCCAGCTGCGTGACCCCATCAACCGGCCCGGCCAGTGGAACGACAACCCAGGCTTTGCCGACATCCACACCCAAAGCACCCGCACGATCAACGAAGCCGATCAAGGCATTGCCGGCGGTATGGACGACCGGCTGGATCACATCCTGTGCAGCGTTTCGATCATGGAAAAACGCCGCAAGCTCCAGTACATCCCCAATACGTACCGCGCCGTCGGTCAGGACGGTACGTTCTTTAACCGCTCGGTGCTGGAAGGGGGGCATCCACTGCGCAACGCCCTCTACCGGATGTCGGATCACCTGCCGGTTGCCCTGCATCTGGCGGTGGATGCACGTCCGGGCGTAGGCCGGCGAGGTATCGCAGGCGAGCTTCCGGCCCGACTGTGGCCCAATCCGGTTTCGGGCGAGGCCGTGCAGGTGGAAACGCAGGGCGCAACTGGTGCCGTGGGCTGGCGGGTGATCGACCTGCTGGGCCGCGAGCTGGCATCGGGCGAGTTTTCGGGCCTGCTGGGTCGGGTGCCGGTCGGCCCGCTCGAGCCTGGAGCCTATGCCCTCGAACTGACCGATGGGGCGGGCCGACGCGGCTTTTTGCGTTTCGTCCGCCAATAAACTCAATCAAAAGGCCGCAGGATTGAACCAAACAAAGGGCTGCAAGGGTTGAATCTATGATAGAAATCAGTTTCTGCATTCACCTGACGCCGCGCAGCCGATGAACTTACCGCAAGCCACCGTCGTTATCGACCGCATCCGTGAACATTACCTGCAGCACGTCTCGCTTCCTGCCTCGGAACTGAAGGATTGGCCCGAAATTCTGAACCTGTTGCGGTGCTGCTTTGTGCTGGGTTCCGAAGCCGAAAGTTACGTGCGCCAGGGTGAGAAGCTGCTGCGCCAGCTGCCTGCGGCCGACCGTCGGCGGCCCGAGGCACAGGCATTCCAGGCTGCTTTTCTGGCTCTATCGGCCAAGTATTCTCTCTGGCCAATCGAAAAATTTACGAAGGTCAATCAGGCTCTGGCTCAGTTCGACCGCCTCGAACGGAAAAATGCCGACAACCTGGAAGTACTCTTCCTGACCTTGGCGGTAACGAGCCGCCTGCCGGCGGTTTTCAATTGCAAGGGCAAGGTCGCGCTGCTGGCCCGGCGGGTCAACGAACTGTTCGATCGGCAGGGTGCCGAGCTGCTCTCGACCGACTGGCAGGCCTACGCCCTCGACTTCCTGCTGCGCAACGGCCTGCGTCAAGCCCACTGAATCGAAGCCAGAAGACTACGGATTTTTTATGTTGTGCACTTAAGCAACCTGCGTATTTCTGTTACAAAGGGCTTAGGCTCAAAGTTGTATTTTAAACTTTGAGGCGGTCGTATACGCCATGGCCGACTAATTTTGTTGCAAAGCAGCAAAGGAAAAAGCTATGCGATTTGAATTGGAATTTTATCCCCGCTACTCGCTGGTTCAATCTGACAGCATGGTGCACCTGACAAACAACCTGTGGCTGATCCAGTCCGGTCGCAACCGCCCGACTCCGATGCTGGAAGACCTCGATTTCTGGGCATCCTTGGCACGTGCGGTATGGATCGATGCCAGCCGGCCTGTCACGGTGCTGGAACTGCTGAGCGCGGCCCGTATTTTCGGCAGCTGCATGGATGCGTGGCTGGCAGAACTCAAGCCGGCAGCCGACTACGAAACATGGGTTTCGGGTCTGCTGGCTACCCAGCCCGAACCGAGCGGTGGTGAGTTTCGTATCGAGTGGCAGCCTGTGCTGCGGGGCAGCGACCTGCAGGAATGGTACCGGTGCGTGCCGGTGGGGCTGAATCTTTCGGAGGATAAAGAAGCGGGCGTGTCTCACCTCCTGGACCTGTATGTCGTTCTAAATTCCAACTACAGCCTGTATAATGACGAAGGCGAGCGGGTGTTCTACACGCATAAGCCTTTCCGGCTGATGGATGTGCTGGTCGCTTTGCTGGAGTTTCTGTTTTATTTCGAAGGCCCTAACGAGCGGAGCGTCTACCTCGAGCTGACGCGCAGAACTCTGCGCACCTTTTTTGAAACCCAGCGGCAACACGCGAGCTGAGCCGATTTTCGTGCCCGTCAGGCTTTGAGTTCGCTCGACGGCCCAGCAGACGCGGTCACCGAGCTATCGCTGGCCGCTTTGCGCAGTCAGGCTCCTTACCGGCTTGCAGTTGGATGAAATTTTGATTGAAAGTCGACGCATCGCGGTTACGGAGCAATCTGCAAGCCTAGCCGCGGGTCTTGTTCAATCGCATGTAAAACCAGCCATAGCCCAGAAGGGCGAGGGCGGCTATCCAGCTAACAAGAGCTAGCCAGGGGAAAATGGAACTCCAGCCCGTTTGAACGACAAGCTGGGCTGTTCCCCAGCCGGCGAGCAGTCCGCCAAGGTAGCCGACGCCATCGGTCAGGTTTGCGGTAGCGGCTCCTCCGGCCTGCGAGCCTAAATCGAGAGCCATAACGCCGGCGAGGAGGGAAAAAGGCCCCATCAACAAAAGGCCGACACCAGCAAGCAGCCACGTCAGCGATTCGCGACTCAAGTCGCCAAAGCGGCTGCCCCATCCTAGCAGAAGCAATCCGAGCAAGAGGAGAGCCGCTACACTTGCGGTACTGCGGAGCCGCGGACCGAGCAGATCGGCGAGCCAGCCAAACAGGAGAGCTGATGCGCCACCGGCCAGGGGGAAAACGGAACTGAGCCGGGCGGCCTCGGCGGCAGTCAGGTCGCTGCCAGCCACCAAAAAAGTTACCGACCAGTTGATGAAGGTTTCGCGCAGGGTGTGGAGGCCGAGAGCTGAAAACAACAGCATCCAGAACGCCGGATGTCGGCCCAGCACGCGCAGGCGGTTCCAAAACGAAAGTCGCTGCCCGGAAGAGAAGGTGCTCGAAGGCAGGGGTAGAGGCCGGTAGTCGGAAGCAGGGGCAGTACGGAGCAGCAGCCAGACCAGCACGGCTGTGCCCGCAGTCATGGCAGCGGCAACGAGGGCGACTCCCCGCCAGCCATAGCCCATGTCGAGCAGCAGGCCCAGATGCCAGCGTACCAGGGCATCGCCAAACAAATAGCTGAGGCTGGCCAGGCCCAGGACCTGACCGGTCGAGCGGTAGGAAAACCAGTGGCTGGCAATTTTAATCAGCGAGCCCCAGCCAACTGACTGGCCCGTCTGACTCGCAATCCAGGCGATGAGCAGGCTGGTCAATCCGGCCCCCAAGCCCAAGGCAACGGTTGCCAGGGCCGAGACAACGAGGCCTAAGGCAAATAACGACCGCCCACCCAGCGTGTCGATAAGCGGAGCGGTCAGAAGCTTGCTCAGAGCATAGGCCAGTGTTCCGGCAGCAGCCACCCAACCCAGTGCCGCAAGGCTGACGCCCGGTAAATCTGAAGCCTCGTCCAGCAAAACCGGCTGAATGACAGCCCAGGCACTTCGACAGTAATAGTAGCCCAGATAGCCCAGGGGCAAAAGCAATAGCGTCAGAAGCTGGCGAAAGCGAAAAATAAGGACTTGCATTGTGGACGTAGGATTCAAAGCGGCTGTGCGGGATTACCCACTAACTGGGTTCCTGCATCGCAATCACGCAATACCACTGCCCCGGGCGCAATTACGCAGCCATCGCCCACGCGAACATTTGAACCGATAATGGCCCCCGCGCCGACCGACACGTGGTTGCCCAGCTGAGCACCGGAACCAACCACGGCTCCCGCGCCCAAGGTGCAGGCACTTGCGAGAACGGCCTCCGTATCGACGGAAACCCCCAATCCCAGCTGGCAACAAGCTTCTATTCGGACCCCGGCACCGATCAAGGAACCAGCCCCCACCAGGCAGCCTGCAGCAAGGTCAGCCGAATCATCGACCCAGGCCGCGGGGTGAACAACGGTCAAGGGCAGCTTTTTGCTCAGATCGAGTAATTCACGCATCAAGTTCAGGCGAGAAGCTGCTTTGAGAACGGCAATCACATAATCGGCTTTGCCGTCGGTAAAGATGGCCCGCAGTTCTGGATTGGCCGTACCTCCCAATACGGGCAGATCATCGATTTCGGCGCGGTGTTCGTTTGCATCCAAGCTTAAATACCCGTAAATGAAGCGGTTTTTAAGCTGTAAAGCTCCTACAGCAGCTCGTCCGGCAGCCGTTGTGCCAACGATTAGAATAGGCAGTTCGATGGAATCGGTCATAGTAAAGATGTGTAGTTCAAACTTAATGCATAATCAAGACTTCAGCAGTTTTGAGCCACAAAAAAAGCCACCCCCTGCGGGGGCGGCTTTCTGCATTTCGGGCAGCTGCCTGCTTCCTATTCAATCACCAGCTTGTGCACCTCGTCGAGGCGAAC
>CALDDN010000018.1 GCA_937936615.1 uncultured Bacteroidia bacterium
AAGAATAAAACTTAACATTGAATGCCCAAAGCATACCTCCTGCCGCTCATGATCGCCACCATCCGCCTCGAAGGCATCCGTCTCTTCGCCCATCACGGCGTGAATGAAGCTGAACGGGCTACAGGCGGCCCCTTCGAAGTCTGGGTGGAATTGGACGCCGACATCAAAAGCGCAGGCTTTCACGACGACCTGCGTCAGACCATCGATTACCAGACCGTCTTCGAGATCGTGCAGGCTGAAATGCGCCAGCCCCGCAAGCTGCTCGAAACCCTCGTTGTGAGCATCTGCGGCAAACTCATCGGCCACAGCGATGCCATCAAGCGGGTTCGGGTTCGGGTCTGCAAACTCAATCCCCCCTTGGGCGGCACCTGCGACCGAGCCTGTGTCGAATACACCGTCGCCCGCTAGCACTGGGCTGACTATTCCACGACTACCACCGGCTGCGGGTGTACATAAGTGTGACGGCACTTGTCGTTGATATAAGCCGTCAGCCGCACGATGAACGTGCCCGCCCGTCCGTAGCGGTGGACGGGCGATTTCTCGCTGCTCGACTGGCCGTCGCCAAATTCCCAACGCCAGCCCGTGCCGTAGCGGCTCTGGTTGACGAAGCGGATGGGCGTGCCCGTCCGTACAGTCGCGCCGCGCTGGTCGCTCACGAAGCTGGCTCCGATCTGGTTGCAGGGCAGCTCGTCGATGCACAGCAGCCAGCAGTCGAAGCCCGCAGGAGGCTGGTTCCGCCGGAAGCGGTTCTCCTTGCGACCCAGCACATAATAGCGGCCTGGGCGGAATTCAACCAGGGCCACCCCGTATTCGTCGTAGGGGCCACCGAAGGTCTGTTCCCAGATGGTTTTGCCATTGGTGTCCAGGCGGATGACCCACAGGTCGCTGCGGCCCTTGAGCAGGGGATGGCTCAGCTGGCGGTACGTCGAACTGCCCACGGCAATGAGGCCACCATCCCGCGTCAGGGTCAGCCCCGTCAGTTCCTCAAAGCCCTCCTGGCCCCAGATGCGTTCCCAAAGCAGCTGCCCGTTGGTATCGAACTTGAGCAGCCAGAACTGCCGCGACTGCCCCTCCTGCGCCGTACTACCTGCCGCGTAAATCATCCCAAACTCGGTTTCAACCACCGCGTGAATCACATCGTCGAAGGGTTTTTTGAGGATGCGGGTCCACAAGGGCTGACCCGTCAAATCCAGCTTCCGCAAAAACGCATCCCCATGCACCCGCAGGCGCGAGGAATCGAGTTCGGGCGAGGTCGTTACCCCTGCCACCAGATAGCCGCCGTCGCGGGTGGCAGCCAGGGCCGTAGCCCACTCGTGGCCACTGCCCCCCCACACGCTCTGTTTGAGCAGCTCTCCGGCCCGCGAGGTGATGCCTAACCAGAGGTTCGAGAGCGGCGGCTGCTCGGCGGGCAGGTCGCGGTCGACCGACCAGGTGCTGCCGGCAAAGACAAATCCACCATAGCTCGTAACCGCCAGACCACCCAGGCGGTCGGGGCCGCTGCCACCCAGGCGTTTTTCCATCAAGACCATACCTGCCGTACTCACCTTACCCAGCCAGACATCGGCCCCGTAGCGCACATCGCCGGCATCGGGCTGGGGCAGCTGGCTGCCGGTCGTTCCCCCAAAAAGAATTCCTCCACCGTCGGGGAGCAGAGCGAGGGCCGAAATACGGTCGGTGGCCGAACCACCCGGGGCCAGCTGCCAGTACACCTTGTCCAGGCTGGGGTGCAGCTTGAACAGCAGCCCCCTGCTCAGGCCGGTCGAATCGACCGACCAGCCCCCCACATACAGGCTGCTGTCAGGCCCCACAAGCAGGCTGCTCGGGAAATCATGGCCCGAGGTGCCAAAAAATCGTTGCGCCCGCAGCACCGGAAAGGTCTGGGCAGCGGCCTGAACCACCAGCAGAAAAAAAAAGACGCCCGCGAGCGTCTTCAGGTACTTGATAAAAGGCTTCATCAGGCGGGTACGCCCAGTGCTTTGGCCATTGTCGAGCCGATCTCAGCAGGCGACTCCACGACGTGGATGCCGCAGTCGGCCATGACGCGCATCTTTTCCGCAGCCGTACCCTTGCCCCCCGAAATGATGGCACCGGCGTGGCCCATGCGGCGGCCCGGAGGGGCTGTCTGACCCGCAATAAACCCGACAACCGGTTTTTTTACGTTGTACTTGATCCATTCGGCAGCAATTTCTTCGTTCGAGCCGCCGATCTCGCCAATCATGATGATGCCTTTGGTTTCGGGGTCGTCGTTGAAAAGTTTGATGATATCGAGGTGGGTCGAGCCTACGACGGGATCACCGCCAATGCCTACACAGGTACTTTGACCCAGATTCTGCTTCGTTACCTGGTCTACGGCCTCGTAAGTGAGAGTACCCGAGCGCGAGACAATGCCAATCGAACCCGGGTTATGGATGAAAGCTGGCATGATACCCACTTTGGCCTGGCCGGGCGTGATGACCCCCGGACAGTTGGGGCCAATGAGACGTACGCCGCGGTCATCGACATAAGCCTTGGCATAAATCATATCGGCAGGCGGAATGCCCTCGGTAATGGCGATAATAAGTTCAATACCCGCTTCGGCGGCTTCCATGATGGCATCGGCGGCGAAAGCCGGCGGCACAAAGATGATCGATACATTGGCCTGAGTGGCTTCCACGGCATCGCGTACGGTGTTGAACACGGGCCGGTCGAGGTGCGTGCTGCCCCCCTTACCGGGGGTTACACCGCCGACAACGTTGGTATTGTAGGCGATCATCTGCGTGGCGTGGAAGGTTCCTTCGCTGCCGGTGAAGCCTTGTACTAGAACACGGGAATTGCTGTTGACAAGAATACTCATGGGATGGGGCTGGATGGCTGGTTTTACGATCAAGCTAAGGTACGAAAAATCATATTTTCGATGCCCTGCGCATTCCAAAAATGATTTTATATTTTTAATAATAACATTTTTTCATAATAAAAAACCGCATTTTTTAACTTTAAACAGCCATAAATTCCGATAATTTGAAATGACCTCGCTGCACTATTTTTGCCCCATGACCACCTGGGCCATCGAAGCCGATGGACTGACCAAGTCCTTCCGCAAGGGCGTGTACTTCGAGACGCTCCGCCACCAGCTCACGCGCCGCCTGCGCCAGGCCCTGCGCCCCTGGAGGCCCGCCCCTCGCTTCGACCGACGCTTCCTTGCCCTCGACGACGTAAGCTTCCAGCTGGCCCAGGGTCAAGTAATGGGGCTCATCGGCAGCAACGGTTCGGGCAAAAGCACCCTCCTGAAACTGCTTTCGCGCATCACCCCGCCCGACCGCGGACGGGCCGTCGTCCGCGGCAGCCTCGCCTCCCTGCTCGAAGTGGGCACGGGCTTTCACCCCGAACTGACGGGCCGCGAAAACATTTTCCTCAACGGAGCCATTCTGGGCCTGCGCCGCGCCCAGGTGCGCCAACGCCTCGAAGCCATCGTCGAATTTGCCGAAGTCGGAGACCACCTCGATACGCCCGTCAAATTCTACTCCAGCGGCATGTACGTCCGCCTCGCCTTTTCGGTGGCCGCCCACATCGAACCCGACGTCCTGATTCTGGATGAGGTGTTGGCCGTGGGCGACGCGGCCTTTCAGCGGCGTTGCCTCGGCAAGATGGAGGAAGCCGCCACCAGCGGGCGCACCGTCGTGCTGGTAAGCCACAACCTGTCGGTGGTTTCACGGCTCTGCACGCAGGCCCTGCTGCTGGAGCGGGGGCGGGCGGTGGCTTTCGGACCGGCATCGGCGGTGGTGGAACGCTACCTGCACGGGGCCGGTGCAGCACCCAGTTCGGACGTGCGCTGGGACCCGCCCCGCAGCGATTACGGCATCGTCTACCTGCACCGCGCCCGCCTGACCGACCGGACAGGTCGCCCGCTGCTGCTGGTGTCTCGGGAGCAGGGCTGCCGGATCGAGGTCATCTACGAAGTGCGCGAGGGCGGCCAGAATCCCGGGCCGGCCGTCGAGCTGGTTTCGGCCCAGGGCGAGGTAATCTGCACGCTCCGGCCACCCGCCGAAGCCGTGCAACGATTGCGGGGTTTTGTACGGGCGGTGGTCGAAGTACCGCCCCATGTACTGCGGGCTGGCCTCTACCGCGTGGCGGTGGGGCTTCGGCGCACGGTGGCCCCACACGGCTGGTTCGTTCGCATCGACAACGCCCTGCTGATCGAAGCGGTGGAAGACCCCGACGAGGACACGCCCGAGTCTCCGGCACTGCTCCGGCCCGACTGGCCTTGGCTTATCGAAACAGTCGCCACACCGTAGGGAAACCTGCTGTCAAAGCAGGTGATGGAGCTGCGCTCGGATGGATTGCTTCGATTCAATCCATTTTTTCGAAAATCCGAAGCCTCGCAAAGTAAAAACTCGCCAAGTAAAAAGCTGCAGGATCGAATACCGTATTTCCTGAAACCGCTTTGTAAAACTTAAACTTTTTGAATTTTCAAAATATGCGGTACGTCAAAAGCTTCGGGATCGAAGCCCGACAGTAAGCAGCGGGAGGGTGCCGGCCTGCACAGTTGCAGCACCTGCCTCAAATCAGGTTTTGCTCCGTTACGTAGCGCACCAGCGCGGCGGCATTGGTAACGCCCACTTTTTGCAGGATGTTGCGCCGATGGGTGTCGACGGTGCGGGTGCTGATGTAGAGCTGTTCGGCGATTTCGGCGTTGCTCTTGCCGGCGGCGATGAGCCGGATCACGTCCATTTCGCGAGGGGTGAAGACGACCCGCCGCGAAGGGATTTCGTCATCGTCGCCTGAATCGGTGCTCGAGAGGTGATTCATCATGATTTCGAGCACCTCGCGGCTGAAGTAATACTGCCCTTGGGCGACCATTTCGACGGCCTGCAGCAGGTGTTCTTTGCTGATGTTTTTGAGCATGTAGCCATGGGCTCCAGCCTGCGAGACCTTGGCGATGAACTTTTCCTCGTCGTGAATGGAGAGCACCAGCACGCGGGTTTGCGGGTGATGTTCTACGATGTATTCGGTAACCTCGACGCCGCTCATGCCGGGCATGTCGATGTCCATGAGCACGACATCGACGCGCTGCTTGGCGATGAAATCGAGGGCGGCCGGACCGCTGTCGGCCTGGCCTACGACGTGGATGCGGTCGCTGCTTTCGAGCAGCGAGGCGATGCCTTGGCGGATGATGTAGTGGTCATCGACCAGCAGCACCCGGATGCGTTCCTTGGTGGCGGATTCGGCCATGGGTTCAAACTATTTTGGATTTAAATTTAGTGGTTTTTTATTATGTACGACAAAGGAGTAAGGCCGTTATACTTAAGCAGGCCTAATATGCGCCCGTAATTTAGCCACCTAGGGTCTGCAGGGGTACTTCAATCGAAACGATGGTGCCGCTGCCCGGATTCGAATCGATGGTGGCATAGCCGCCCAGCATTTCGGTGCGCATGCGGATGTTGGTCAGGCCGCTGCTTTCCTGTTCCTTCTCTTTGAGGTCGAAGCCCTGACCGTTGTCCTCGATGGTGAGGGTGATGTACTTCTCGTTACGGATGAGCTGCACGCTGATGGCCGTTGCATTGGCGTATTTGAGGGCGTTGTTGACGGCTTCCTGGGCGATGCGGAACAGGTCGAGTTCGATGTTGTCGGGCAACTTGAGGCGTTCGGTTTTGTGGTGGTAGAGGGTTACCTGCACGCCGCTCGACTTGGTCATGCGCGTGGCCAGTTGCTCGAGGGCCAGCACCAGGCCGTAGTCCTTGAGGGTACGCGGCATCAGGTTGTAGGAAATACCGCGGGCCTCGTTGATGGCCTCATCGAGGGTGCACTCCACATCGTGCAGAACGGTACGCAGGCGTTGCAGGGCCTGCGAGTCCTCGTTCGATGTCTGACTGCAGGCTTCCTCGAGCAGGTTCTGGGCGTGGTAGATGCCGAGCTTCGAGCCGGTAAGCAGCTGGCCCAGGCCGTCGTGAATTTCTTGCGAGATGCGCCGCCGCTCCTTTTCCTGGCTCTGCAGAATGGCCCGCATCTTGACCTTCTCGAGGGCCGGACGCTGCTCCATGTAGCGTTTTTTCTCCGTTACCTCGCGGATGATGCCAATCCAGTGGGGATCGGGTACGTCGTCGATGCGGAAAGGGTCGATGTCGAGTTCCAGCCAGATCGAGGTGCCGTTCTGGCGGAACATCTGCGTTTCGATACTCACGCGCTGATCGGGCCGCAGGTAGGACTGCAGCAGGCGGATGATGTCCTGCCGGTTGGTCAGGTAGTCGTAGCGGTGCATCACCCACGAAGTTTGATCCACGCGGCCGCTTTCGAGCAGGTAATCGACGATGGCCTCAAAAGCGGGATTGGCAAAGATGGCCGCTTTGTCGCGGCTGCCCTGCCGCTGGCGGAAGATCACCACCGCATCCTGCGTACGGTGAATGGCCAGTTCGAACATCGAGAGCCGCTCGTGAAGCCGCCGCTGGGCCGTTACCTCGGCCACGAACAGCACCACGCCTTCGATGCGTCCGTTCACCTGCCAGGGGCTGGCCGAAAGCTCGATGTAGTTATCCTCGTCGGCGCGGCTTAGGGCCAGCAGCTCGGCCGTGCTGACTCCGCCGATGCCCCGGTCGAGGACACTACGCACGCGCTTGAGGTCGGCGGCGGGCAGCTGAGCCATGCGGAAAACATCGAGCAAGGAGCTACCCCGTCGCGGCAAACCACCGAACTGCTGCCGGTGCCAGCGTTCGTAGCTCCGGGTATAATACTGGATGCGGTTCAAGGGATCGAGGTAGAGCAGCATCGGCTCGTAGCGGGCAGACGAGCGGTACTGCTCCACGGCCGCAGGCTGTGGCAGAGCTTCAATCCACGCGATCAGGTGCCCCTCACGAGTCCGACCTCGAATCCAGAGCGAAGGGGCACCAACAATTCCCGACCGAGGAGGCAATACCTCCGATACCCAGTCGCCACGGCAACCGGCCAAGAAAGAGTCGATCAGGTCGTCGACGTAACGGGAGGAAGAGCTGCTCAGATCAAGCATCAGCAACCGGCATGCAGTCGAATCAGCATGCACCAGCCGCCGGTCCCGCAGCCGAACCACTACCAGCCCCGCTGCTCCCTCACCGGCAGCATCGCAAGCAGGCCCGGGCAGCAAATCCTTCCACTTCAGGTCCGAGGGCAGGGAATTCACGCCGAAATAAAGCCGTTATCCGCTATTAGAAAACCTATTTAAGCAGCAATTAATTACAACTTAATCATATGCGCTTGAGCAATCGGACGTAAAGCGAGGAACTGAAGTTTAGAGCCGTCTTCAACTCAACCATGGTTTTGATTAAAAAAGTATTGATTGAAATAAAAATTGATTTGAATATCAGGTATTAATACTTAGAAAAATCGTCAAAAAATTTTTCAGAAAAACACTCAGTCCGACTTGCCAACTCCCCAACAGAAAAGGCTGCCCGTCGCAGAAACCAAATCGCTTGCAATGGGGTTAGCAAAAGCTGTGCAACTGGAAGCATCAAAATCAGGTCAGGACATCGAACGAGCCGCGCAGGCCCTGCGGGAAGGCCTGCTGGTAGGCTTGCCCACTGAAACCGTTTACGGACTGGGTGCCAATGCCTGGAGCGAATCAGCCCTGCGGGCCGTCTTCGCCGCCAAAAGGCGTCCTTTCAATGACCCCCTGATTCTGCATACCTCGGCAGCAAGCCGCCTGGGGGAGATTGCCGCTCAAATCCCACCGCAGGCCATGCGATTAGCCGAAGCCTTCTGGCCCGGACCGCTCACCCTGCTGCTGCCCCGCACCCCGCGGGTACCCAATCTGGTTACGGCAGGTCTGCCGACGGTAGCCGTCCGCATACCCGACCACCCGCTGACCCTGGAGCTGCTGCGCCGACTTGAGTTTCCGGTGGCCGCGCCCAGTGCCAATCCCTTTGGCTACATCAGCCCCACCACCGCCGCCCACGTGTTCGATCAGCTGGGCGACGCAGTGGCCTATGTCCTCGACGGCGGCCCCTGCCGCCTGGGGCTGGAATCGACGATCGTCGGCTTCGACGAAGGCATTCCTACCGTCTACCGCCTGGGCAGCCTGAACATCGATCAGCTGGTGCGGGTGGTAGGTCGCGTAGGGCAACGTCAGGCAGCAGGAGCTGCCCCACCAGTACCCGGAGCCTTACCCAGCCATTATGCGCCTCGAACACCCCTGCAGATCGGGCATCCGCCCCAACCAACCGATCCGCGCTGGGGCTGGCTGAGCCTCAAGACCAGACGCCCCGACCTGCCACCGGCCAATCAAATTCAGCTCTCGGCAGTAGGCGATCTCGAAGAGGCCGCCCGTAACCTGTACGCAGCCCTGCGCTACCTCGACAGCCTCAACCTGACCCGCATCTACGCCGAACCGATGCCCGATTCGGGGCTGGGGCTGGCCCTCAACGACCGGCTGCGGCGGGCCGCCGCCGCTCACTGACCACCCCGCCGCGCCGGTGCCCCGTCCTCTGGCGGTTTGCGCAAAGCCTTGGGCAGCAGCCGATAGGTGAAATTGAGCAGAAAATACTGCCGCAGGACCAGTGTCTGCGTGTCGTCGACCCATGTTTCGGTTACCGAGCGGGCCACACTGGTGTTCTGGTTGAAGGCATCGAAAACCGAGAGGTTGATGTCGGCGGCCCGGTTAGGCAGGAAGCGGTAGCCTAAAGCCCCGTTGAGCAGCCAGATATCGGGCTGAATGCCCGTTGCCAAGCCCGAAAACTGAACCTGTGTCAGCACCCCCTGCACATACAGGCCCTTCCAGACCGTGTACGTCAGGCGGCCTTCGAGGGTGTGGGTATAGAAATCATCATTCAGCTCGGGACGGGTCGAGTTCTGGACGGTGTTGTAGGTACCGCGCCAGCTCAGGCCATAATCCAAATCGGGGCCGGAGTTGCTGCTCAAGGTCAGCCCCAGCGTCGAACGGCCCACCTCCGACCAGTTAATCCGCTCGTTGATCCGGCTGGGAGTTCGGCTCAAGCCAAGCGCGAGGGTCAGATTCAGGTTGAGCTTCAGACTTTCGAGCGGGCGGCTCCAGCCCACATCGGCATCGGCCGTCAAAAAGCCGTTGAGGTTGGCGGGGCGGCGCAGTTGCTGGCCTCGTTCCAGGCGCAAACCCATGACTTCCAGTGCACCCGCATCGGCAACCCAGGTTTCGGTACCGATGTATTGATGGGTATACCGGAAGTTGGCGTTGACCGACCACGAGTGATAGTTCTCGGTCGTGGTGTTGAAGCGAAAACCGGTACGGGCCTCATAATCCTGCCCCAGACCGGGGTTGCCGATGCTCAGCTGCAAGGGGTTGCTGTTGTCGAGCAGGGCCTGCAGCTGGCTGGTGCGCGGGGGGGTGGCCAATCCCCGCATCCAGGCCCGCAGGTTGGCACGGCGGTTGGGGGCGTAGCGCATGAAAGCCCCCGGGGTTACGGCAAAAAACGTCCGCTGAAAAGCCGGAGCTGCCGGGAACCGCTGTTCGGCCTCGAGCCAGACCTGCTGCACATCGATGCGGGTAAAAGCGATGAGCTTGGGCGACAGGCGCCGCCAGCCGATGCGCACCCGCTGTTCATGAAACCGGCTGCCGAGGGTGTTGCTCAGGCTGCTGTCCAGACGTGACCAGCCGCCTGTTTCTACATCAAAGCGGTTGACCCGCTGGCGAACTTCTTCCCAACGCATCGAGGGAATCCAGCGCAGGTCGAGCTGCCCGTTTTTGCCCAGCGGCTCGGTAAAGGCAATTTCCAGATCGGTACGCAGAGCTGGTTGGCCGGCCTTTCCGCGCTGGTCGAGGGTATCGAGGCGGGAGGTCGAATCGCGCAGGAACCGGTTTTGGGCCACCAGCTCGGTTTGGGCCTGCCGGTCGGAGGCCCGCACATCGATTTTGGTGGAAAGGGTGCGGCCTTTGCGCTTGAGTTTGTGCATCCAAAGGAGCTCACTGCTGAAATCCCAGGCCAGCCGCTGGTCGCGGCTCTGCTGGTCGGATTGATTGAGCAGCAGCCCTGCCGGCGTCCGGGTGGACGAATTGAGCCGTTGACGGTTGTCGAAGTCCTGCACCGTCAGGCGGGGGGTAAAGAGAAATTGATTGGCCGAATCGGGGGTCAGCTCGCCCCGAAAGTAGAAGCGGTGGTTGGTGTTGAGGCGGTCGGCTTGGCTGCGCTCGTCGAGGAGCTGGCCCACCTCACCACCGGTGAAGGTTGTGCGGCGGCGGGTCTGCTCCTGCTCGTTGTCCGACCGGCTGAACAGGTAGCCCGTTGTAAAGTGCAGGGATTTACCGAGGCTGTCGGTCAGGTTGAAGCCACCCGCAGCCGTCTGGCTGATGCCGCCCTGTTCGTTCAGCAGGAAATCGCCCGCGCTGGCCGAAATGCCGGTCTGCCCCCAGCGGCGGCCGCGGCCCGGCCCCTCGCCCATCGTTGCCGAGCCAAAGGCACCCGACAGGTCTTCGGTGGCGAAGTTCTGCTGGTTGATGTTGTTGAGCTGCCCCAGCAGCGAGAGCCGTGTTGGCCCTTTGAAGCGGTTCCATGAAGCGGAACTCTGGTAGCGGTCGTCGGTACCGGCACCGGCCTGCATGCGCCCGAAGGTACCCTGGCGGTACGTGGGCTTGAGCACAATGTTGATCGTTTTGACGGTATTGCCGTCGTCGAAGCCGGTAAATCGGGCCTGATCGCTCTGCTGGTCGAAAACCTGAATCTTGTCCACCGTACCGGCGGGCAGGTTTTTGAGGGCAGCAGCTGGGTTGTCGCCAAAAAAGGGCTGGCCATCGACAAGGACCCGCTGCACCCGTTCGCCCTGAGTCTTGACCTGCCCCTGCTCGACGCTGACTCCGGGCATTTTGCGCAGCAGGTCTTCGGCCGTGGCATCGGGCTGGGTTTTGAAGGCATCGGCGTTGAACTGCACCGTATCGCCCTGCTGGCTGACGGGCGGCGTTTGGGCTGTGATTTCTATCCCTTTGATCTGCAGGTCTTCGGGCTGCAGGTCAAGGGTCAGCGGGGAAATGGGGCCATCGGGCAGATTGATCTTCAGTTCAAACACCCGATACCCCACATAAGATACCCGCAGCAGGTAGCGGCCCGCACGCAGCCGCTGAAAATCGAAACGACCCTGGGCATCGGTCAGACGACCCTGGAACTGGCTGCTGTCGGCTTGAGGCAGCAGCAGCACCCGCGCCCCTTCCAAGGGGGTTCGCTCGAGGCTGTCACGCACCCGACCGCTCAGGCTGGCCCGTTGGGCCCACAATTCGTTTGGTTGAAAAACAAAATAAAATAAAATAAAAGAAATTAAAAATAAATTGTTTTTATAAAAAAAAGAACAAGTGCTTTTTGATCCGCTCGGTTGGCGGCAGGACATCAAGGGGAATGAAAACAAAACAGGGTATGGATGATTGGGGTCAACGGCCCAAAGTTAGCCCTTAATTTCGCCGCATGACCCCGATCTTCTCCCCCGCCTATGTGGCTTTCTTCCGCGAGCTGGCCGCCAACAACCACAAAGCCTGGTTCGATGCCCACAAAGATGCCTACGAGCGTGATGCTCGGCAGCCTTTCCTGCTGCTGGTCGAATTTTTGCGCAGGGGCCTGCTGGAACTCATTCCCGAACTGGACGCCTACGAAGCCCGGCAGCTGGTTTTTCGCATCAACCGCGATGTACGCTTCAGCAAGGACAAAAGCCCCTACAAAACGCATCTGGCAGCGGCTTTTTCACCTGAGGGCAAATCGGGGCAGGTTCCGGGCTATTACCTGCAGCTGGGAGCGGAGGGCATCTGGGTGGGCGGCGGCTGCTACGAACTGGACAAAGAGAGCCTCTACCGCGTGCGGCAGGAGATCAGCTACCATCTGGACGAATTCGCGCAGCTGGTTACCGATCCTCACTTTGTAGAGGCTTTTGGCGAAGTAAGGGGCGAAAAAAATAAAAAGCTGCCGCCCGAGTTCCAGCAGGATGCGCAGGTGCAGCCGCTCATCGCGCACAAACAGTTCTATTTCATGCGGGAGCTGCCGCCCGAAGCGATCACCGAAGCCGACCTCGCCCCGCGGCTTTTAGCGTGGATGCAGGCAGGAGCCGCTTTCAACGCGTTTTTGCGGCGGGCTTTGCAGCCCGTCTGATGAGCCGGCGGGCCAGTTCGAGGTCGTCGCGCGTAGTGATTTTGAGGTTTTCGTAGTGGCCTTCGACCAGTTCGATGCGTGATGCCGGAAATAGCGTTTCGTAGAGCGAGGCATCGTCGGTAAACTGGTCGTGGGGGCGGCGGCGGTAGGCTTCGTAGAGCCGTTGAAAATCAAAGACCTGGGGGGTCTGCACCTCGACAAAGCGGCTGCGGTCGGCGGCGCGGCTGCCCGTTTCGGTGCGTTCGCGCAGCGAGGCCTTGACCGGAACGCAGGCCACGGCGGCACCTGACCGGTGGCCTGCCTCGAGGCAGCGGCTGAGCAGGTCGAGTCCAGCCAGCGGACGAACCCCGTCGTGCACCAGTACCAGCCCGGGCAGGCGGCCGGTCTGACGGCACCAGTCGCCCAAAATCTGCAGGCCGGCAGCCACCGACTGGGTGCGCCAGGCACCACCGCCAACGGGCAGCAGGCGTTGGCAGTCGGCAGCAGCGATGTGGGGCAGGCCCAGCTGCGTCCAGTAATGCCAGTGGCGCGGATCGAGCACCAAGGCGACCTGCAACTGCGCATCCAGTTCCAGCACCTGCAGCAGGGTATGCACCAGCACGGGCAGGCGGTCGAGTTTGAGGTATTGCTTGGGTAGAGCCGCGCCCATCCGGGTACCCGAACCACCGGCCACCACTACAGCAGTCAGCTGCCCCACACCCGGCCAGATTCAGAGAATGAGCATAGCATCGCCGTAGCAATAGAAACGGTAGCGTTCAGCAATGGCCGTTTCATAGGCTTTTTTCATCAGATCGTAGCCCATGAAGGCGGCAGCCATCATCTGCACGGTCGACCGTGGCGGATGAAAGTTGGTTATGAAGGCATTGGCGATGCTGAAATCGTAAGGCGGAAAGATAAACTTGTCGGTCCACTGGGCGGAGGTGGGGTTGAGGCGGCGGTTAGCCGAGACCGACGACTCGAGTGCCCGCATGACCGTGGCACCGACCGCGCAGACGCGCTTGCGGGCGGCCTTGGCTTGGTTGACCATGTCGGCCGTTTCCTTGGGAACGATGAAAAATTCCGAATCCATTTTGTGCTTCGAGAGGTCTTCGACCTCCACATCGCGGTAACTGCCCAGCCCCGTATGCAGGGTGATGAAAACGGTTTCGACATCGGCGAGCTCCAGCCGCTTGAGGATTTCCTTGGTAAAATGCAGGCCGGCCTCGGGTGCGGCAACCGATCCCTTGTGTTTGGCGACGACGGTCTGATACCAGATGCGGTCATCGGGCGTGGCCGGCCGTTCGATGTAAGGGGGCAGCGGCATGTAGCCCAGCAGATCGATCAGGTTGTGGAACTCTTCGTCCGAGCCGTCGAAGAGAAAGCGTATGGTACGCCCGCGCGAGGTGGTATTATCTACCACTTCGGCCACCAGCACATTGTCGCCAAAGAAAAGTTTGTTTCCCACCCGTATTTTACGGGCAGGATCGACGACTACATCCCAGAGGCGCGACTCGTTGTTGAGTTCGCGCAGCAGGAAGACCTCGATCTGGGCACCGGTTTTTTCCTTGTTGCCAAAGAGCTTGGCCGGAAAAACCTCGGAATCGTTCATGACCAGAAGGTCGCCCGCCTGAAAGTAGTCGAAAATATCGCGGAAAATGCGGTGCTCGATTTCTCCCGTAGACCGGTGTACGACCATCAGGCGGCAATGATCGCGGGGTTCGGCCGGTTGGTAGGCGACAAGCTCGGGGGGGATTTCAAATTTAAATTCCGAGAGTTTCATGAACGAAACGCTGAAGCGGACGGTTAGGGATGCCCAGATATTGTCAAGGCAGGCAAAAATAGGCAAAAGCCGCCCATTCGAGAGGCCCTGCGTAAATTGGTCTTGCGATTGTAGACCCAGCTTATGAACCTGCCAAGTTGGCGCGAACTGATCGGGCTGTTGGGGCAGGTGCTCTCCCAGCCATTGATTTCGGTTCGAAGCTATGAGCTGACCTTAGCCGACCTGCTGACGGTAGCTCTTGTGCTCATCGGTGCCCGACTGCTCGTACGTGGGGTACGCCGCCTCATCTACCGCCGGCTGGCCGCCGGCGTCGAGCAGCCAGCCGGTAAGGTCTACGCCCTGGCGCAGTTTGCCAAGTACACTATCAACACCCTGGCCATACTCCTGGCCCTGCGGTCCATTGGCATCGACATCACCCTGCTCATTGCCGGTTCCACGGCCCTGTTTGTGGGCGTGGGCTTGGGCCTGCAGCAGACTTTTAATGACTTCGCGTCCGGAGTCATCCTGCTCTTCGAGGGCAACCTGCAGGTCGATGATGTCATCCAGATCGATGGCTTCGTGGGCCGGGTTACCAAGGTGGGGCTGCGCACCTCGCGCCTGCTGACCCGCGAAGGTTTCCTCATCACCCTGCCCAACTCGAAGCTCGTTGTAAACAACGTCATCACCCTGAGCCACCAGCAAAGCCCGGCCCGTTTCTCGATTCAGGTACGCTTGGCCTACGGCTCCGATTTGAAGCGGGCCGAAAACCTGCTCCTCGAGCTAGCCACGGCCCATCCTGAGGTGCAGGCCCAGCCCGCACCCTTTGTCTGGCTGCAGGATTTCGGCCCGGCAGGCCTGGTGCTGGGCCTTTTCATCTGGTCGAACGACAGCTTCGGGGTCGAGCGCACCCTCAGCGACCTGCGTTTTGCCGCCGAGGCCGCCCTGCGGGCCGAAGGCTTCCACATCCCCTACGCCACCCATGAACTGCTGCTGCGTAAAAAATAGGGGTACACTTTCGTGTACCCCGTTACCACCTATCCCCAGGCGGTAGGCTCAAAAATAAATATAGAAGGCGGTTTTCAGTCGAGCTGGATTCCGATCAGGAGCTGGTCATCGGTCTGGGGGGTTTGACCGCGCCATACATCCAGGCGGTTGCGAATGGTACCCTCACGCAGAAGCATCGATTGCTTCGAGGCCAGAACGAGCAGCTCTTCCAGCCGCTTGATCGTGAATTTCTTGCTGTTTTTGGAGTCGAACTGGTCGACGAGTCCATCACTGAAGAGGTAGATCGAGCTGGCAGGCTGGTAGTTTACTTCCACTTCTTCGAAAGGAATCTGGGTATCGCTGTTGATGCTGCGCTTGGTAGGCTTGAGGGTCAAGGCCTGGTCATTTTCGACGTAGATCATGGGCTGGCGGGCACCGGCATAGGTAAAGCGTCGGTTTTGGGTGTCGATGGCGCAGAGGCTCAGGTCCATACCTTCTTTTTTGATCGCACCACTATCGGTACGAGTGACGGAAGCCGAAAACTGCCGGTCGAGCTCCTCAAGGATGGCTGCCGGCTGCGTAAGGCCCTGTACTTTGATGATCTGGTTGAGCAGATTTATGCCGATGATGGAAAGCAAAGCACCGGGGACGCCATGGCCCGTACAGTCGGACGAAACGATGAAGTAAAGGCCTTGGCTCTGGCCAAACCAGAAGAAATCGCCACTCAGCACATCGCGCGGGCGGTAGATAATGAAAGAATTGGGGAAAACCGAACGGAGATCATCGATTTTAGGCAGCACGCTGGTTTGCAGGCGGCTGCCGACTTCGATGCTTTCGCTCATGCGCGAATGGTCTTCGCGGATGTCCTCGGTGCGCTGGGCTACTTTCTGTTCCAGCGAATGATAGAGGAAGATACTTTCGAGAGCCAGCGAGGCCTGGCGGCTGACGGCTTCGAGCAGTTCGAGCTGATCTTCGTTGATGGACTTGGCCCGAAGCCGACTGTCCAGGTAGAGGATTCCCTGCAGGCGGTTGTTGGCTTTGAGGGGCAGGCAGCAGACCGTCCGGATTTGATGCTGTTCGAGCACGGGGTCCTCGCTCCAGTCCGAGTTCAGGAGGTTGGGTTCGTAGACAAGCTCGCAGGCTTCGCGCACATGGGCCAGTACACTCAAAGGATAGCGGGCCGCAAGCGATTCAGCATCCAGCTCGTAGAGTACGGGGCTGGAATTTCCGTTCTGATACGTGTGGAAAACAAGTTTTTCTCCGGGCTTGGACTCTGGAAAAAGCTGTACCAGACAGTGCGTGATGTCCAGATTCTGCAGCAGATTGGTCGTCAGGGTATGCAGCCAGTTGTGCAGGTCGAGGTTGCCAGCCAGCAGCTCGGCATATCGGTTGATGAGCGTGAGGGTCTGAACTTTTCGGTCGAGACTCTGCTCCAGGTAGTAACTTGAGAGAGCCTTTTCGACGGTAAGCTTCAGGTCGTCGGGATTCCAGGGCTTGGAGATGAAGCGAAACAGGTTGGCGTGGTTGAGTGCATTGCCTACGGCGGTAGCGTCAGCCTGACCCGTGAGCATGATTTTGCGGATGCGTTCGTCAAGCTGGTTGACCTGTATGAGAAACTGGTCGCCTTTCATGCCCGGCATCAGCTGGTCGGAAATGACCAGAGGCACGTCGTAACCTGCTTTGAGGATGTCTCCCAGTATCTTAAGCCCTTCCTCACCTGATTCTGCGACCTCGAAGCGGCACTTCTTGTCGAGGTTACGCGACAGCTCGTGCTTGAGGCTCGAAAGCACCGACTTCTCGTCGTCTACGCAGAGGATGTAGCTTCGAGACATGATTTAGTTTAGTTTTCTTAAATCGTTCTCAAACCAGCTGGATTGCCTGATGAATGGTACCGATATGTTCCTGGCCGTTCCAGGGCTTTCTCAGTTTACAGAGCAGGCCCGCTTTTTCGACCAGCTCATGTTCGAGCTGCTCGTCGGCATGTCCCGAATGCAGGATGAGTGGAATTTCGGGATAGAAACGGGCCAGGTCCTGCAGAAATTCATCTCCCCGCTTGCCGGGCATGAGCCAGTCGCTGACGATAAGGGCCGGCAGCTGCCCGCGGATCGAAAGCTCGGTCAGGATTACTTCCTCGGCTTCCTGAGCACTGGACGCTTTCTCGTAGCGGAAGGCAGGCCCAAAGTGTTTTTTGAACTGGTCGATGACCATACGCAGGGCTATGGGGTCGTCGTCAACAAATAATATCGTGCGCTTCGACATGGAATGACTTCGTTAAATAAAAAATTCAGTTGGACTGGGGTGTGCAGGCGATTCGTTCCACAGCTTCGATGAGTTCGGCTTCTTCCCAGGGCTTACGTATGAATGTCCGAATGTTCGTTTTGCTCTGTACCGCTTCGATGGTTTCGTCGTTGATGAATCCACTCAGGAGGATGACATCCAGCTGGGGGCACTGGGCTTGGAGCAGCTCCAGAAACCGGTCGCCCCGCTGGCCTGGGATGACCCAGTCGCAGATCAGGAGAGCAAAACGTTCGGGCCGGTCGAGCAGCAGGCTCCACGCTTCATCGGTGTTGGTCGCCGACTCGTAGCGATACCGATAGCCGAAATGACGCCGCAGCTGACTGAGCAGGCTGTTGATGACAGCTTTTTCGTCATCCACCAACATGATCGTGGGCTTTTGCATGGTCAATCCTCAGGATTTATTGTTGGAAAACAGATCGATTCAGGCTTGTTCCAGGGGCAGGCGGACAGTGAAGCAAGTACGGCCCGGTTCGGATTCCACCTCAATCTGGCCGCGGTGTTTTTCGATGATCTTGCGTGAGATGTCCAGACCCAGACCCGTGCCCTCGCCCTGACTTTTGGTTGTAAAGAAGGGATCGAAAATGCGGGATTTAATTTCTTCGGGAATGCCCGGGCCGTTGTCAGTAATGGCGACGCTCGCCCACTGGCCTTCCTGCCGTATGGTGATGGTCAGCTTGCCTTCGCGGTCTACGGTGGCCATGGCCTGAATGGCGTTGTGGATGATGTTGGTCCATACCTGCCCGATTTCGTCGGGATAGAGGGGCACCTTGGGCACCGAGCTGTCGTAGTGTCTTTCTACCGTTACGCCATACTTGAGCTGGTTCTGGTAAAGTGTGAGTACTGTATCGACACTTTCGGCCAGCGAGGTCTCGACCAGTCGGTCGGAGCTTTGCACGTAAGCGTAATTTTTGAGGGCCATCACAATCTTGGAGGTCTTGTCCGATGCAATGTCAATGTTCTGCATCGAGACCTTGAGCTGGCCCAGCTTGTAGATCATGTCGATTACCTCGACTGCCGACCGCCCGCTGAGCAGGGGCAGGAATTTGTCGATCTCGTGCACGACGCCTACTTCCACGAGGCTCGAAGCCAGGTCTTCCGCCGAATCCTCGTCTACCCCCGCCTCGATGAGCTGATCGGTAATCTGCATGCGGTACTGCCGCTCTTCCATGGTAGTAAGCTGGCCGTTGGTGTTGAGCGCGTACTCCATCAGTTCCCGGAACAGAGGCTGATGCTGCTTGGGCACCTTGGCCACCAGAGCCGGCAGGGTACTCAGAGTTTCGGGCAGGGTACTGTAAAGGTTGCGAATCGAAGCCTTGACGGCACTGATGGGCGTGTTGACCTCGTGGGCCACACCCGAGATCAGCTGTCCCAGAGCGGCCATTTTTTCGGAGATAATGAGCTGGTTTTGGGCTGCGGCCAATTCGCCCTTGGCTTCTTCGAGGCGGCGCTGGGTTTCGCGCTTGATCTCCTCGTCTAGTTCTTTGGTGCGGGTCAGGTCGCTGAGCACCCCGATGAACTGCTGCACCTGGCCCTGCGCATCGAAGACGGGGGTCAGGTTGAGCAGCGTCCAATATTTGGAGCCGTCGGGCCGCTGGCCCTGGAACTCTTCGACAAAGGCCGTACCCTTCTGCAGCTGGGCCATGAGCTTCTCGCGTGCCGTGCTTTCCAGACTCTGCACCAGCAGCGGCTCGCCCAAGGCTTTTTCAGAACTTATGCCCGTAAGGCGGCTGTAGGCCTCGTTGATCCATTCGACCTGGCCCTCGGGATTGCAGATCGCTATGGCGTTATCGGTCTTGCTGGCCACGAGTGAGAGGCGTTCGAGCTCGCGCTCGGCCTCGCGCCGTTCTGAAATGTCGATGACAAAGCAGACCATCTGCGGATTGCCATCGATGCCCACGATACCGGTCGAATCGGTCAGAACAGTGATCTCGCGGTTGCGTTTCGTGTGCAGGATCATTTCCCCGCGCACCGGCTGGCCGTCGGTAAAGAATTTGGCCAGTTTTTCCCGCCATTGGGCCTGACGGTCGCGGGGCAGGAGGCTGGCAAAATTCAGTTCCTGATCCTTGTCTGCTTCGCGGTCGAGTATCCGGTTGAAGGTGCGGTTGGCACTCAGGATTTTACCCTCTTCATCGAGCAGGGCTATGCCCACGGGTGCTGTTTCGACCAGTGAGGCCACCTGTTCCTCGCTGCGCTTGAGTTCGCGCTCGGTCTGTTTGCGGGCTGTGATGTCGATGGCAAAAAACACCAGTTTGATCGTACCATCCGAACCGGTGATGCGAACTGCTTCGAGCAGGACGGTCAGAGGCTTGCCTTTGCGGTTCTGGAGGGTGTGCTCGCCCTGGATCTCGGTTTCTTCGGCCACAAATCGTTCGATGAGCTGCTGCCAGCTGTTGCGCTTGGCGTTGCTGCTGAGCATGGTGAAGCTCTGGGCGAGCAGATCGTCGAGGGCATAGCCGAAGGTCTTGCAGAAGGCATCATTGGCCGACTCGAACAGGCCATCGGCATTGAGGATGCAGATGCCAATGGGCGATTTTTCGATCAGGCTGCTGAGCGATTCTTCCGACTGCTTGAGCAGGTGCTCGGTGCGCTTGCGGGCCGTGATGTCGGTTACGAACACTACTTTGCGGGCCATCCCATCGGGCCAGTCCATTTTCAGGGCGTTGGAGAGGATGGTAAGCTGGCGGCCCGTGCGGTGGCGGGCGACGAATTCGCCCACTTCGGCTGCCCCCTGCAGGAAGCGTTGATGCTGCTGCATCCACCACGCCGTTTTATCGGGCGGAAAAACCACGGTAAAAGGCTGGCCCGGCAGGTCTTCGACCGAATAGCCGAAGATTTCGGCGTAGGTCTGGTTGGCACTCTCGAAGTGGCCGTCCTCGCGAATGACGGCTATACCGACGGGTGCCTCTTCAATGAGCTGGCGGAAGCGGGCTTCGCGCAGTTCCTGTTCGGCCAGTCGCAGCTGTTCTTCGGTACGCTTGCGGTCGGTGATATCGATGACGTAGGTAATTTTTCGCACCCGACCGTCGGAACCCGTGATACGGGTGGAGCTGGCAAAAATCTGCAAGGGTCTGCCCGATTTGTGTACGACGTTGAACTCGCCGTGCGTTTCGGCCTTTCCGGCGATGAACTCTTCGTGCAGCTTCTGCCAGTGCCGGACCTGATCGGTGGGCACAACGAGCGTAAAAGGCTTACCCAGAAGTTCTTGAGCCGTATAGCCGTAGATCTGGCAATAGGTAGGATTGACGCTTTCAAAACAGCCGTTCTCGTCCGTAACGCAGATACCCATGGGAGCCTGGTCGACCAGCTGGCGAAATCGGTTCTCGCTTTTGATCAGCTCGGCCTGGCTCTGGCGCATCTGCTCCTGGGTAGCTTCCATTTCCTCGAGGTTCTGGCGCAGTTCCTCTTCCGCCGAGCGGAGCTGCTGCTCGGCTTCCTTGCGGTCGGTGATGTCGATGACGTAGGTTACCTTGCGGGGTTTGCCGTCTGAACCGGTGATGCGGCTCGAGTCGGCCAGCACCATCATGCGTTTGCCGCTGCGGTGCACGACTTCGAATTCACCCTGCACGTCTTCCTTTCCGGCAATGAAGCGGTCGTGTGCCAGCTGCCATCTGGCCCTCGTCTCTTCAGGAACAACGACGACAAAAGGCTGCCCGATCAGCTCTTCTGGGCGGTAGCCGTACATCTGGGCATAGGCGGCGTTGACACTTTCGTAAATGCCTTTCTCGTCGGTAACGCAGATCCCCATGGGCGATTCGTCGAAGAGCTTGCGGAAGCGTGTCTCGCTGCGTTCGAGGCTGATCTGCGAAGCCCGCATCGCTTCCTGGGTGGCTTCCATTTCCTCGAGGTTCTGGCGCAGCTCTTCTTCGGCGGCCCGGAGCTGCTGCTCGGCTTCCTTGCGTTCGGTGATATCGACGACGAACGTAATTTTAGTTGGCTGGCCTTGGGCATCCGTTCCGCGGGCCGAATCGGCCAGCACCGTAAGCTTGCGCCCATTTTTGGCCATTACCGTAAACTCGCCCCGCGTGTCTTCCTTGCCGGCAATGAAGCGGTCGTGCACCGCCTTCCAGTAATCGACCGTCTCGGGTGGCACCACTTTGGTGAAGTGCTGACCTTGCAGTTCCTCACGACGGTAGCCGTAAAGCTGGCAGTAGCCCTCATTGAAATCGATGAAGTAGCCCTGCGAATTGGTGATGCAGATGCCAATGGGGGCATTCTCGAAAAGTTTGCGCTGGATTTCCTCGCTGACGCGCAGGCTTTTTTCCGCTTCCTTTCGGGCCGTAATATCCACTACAAAGGTAATCTTGGTAGGCAAGCCGTCGAGGCCTGTACTGCGGGCCGAATCGGCCAGGACGATGAGTTTGCGTCCGTCTTTGGTGCGTACCTCGAACTCGCCCCGGGTGTCCTCCTTGCCCGCAATGAAGCGGTCGTGTACGGCCCGCCAGTGATCGGCCTGCTCGGGAGCTACCACGCAGGTAAAGTGCTGGCCGATCAGCTCCTCACGCCGATAGCCATAGAGCTGGCAGTAGCCCTCGTTGACATCGACGAAGTAACCCTGCGAATTGGTAACGCAGATGCCGATGGGGGCCGACTCGAAGAGGTGCCGCTGGATTTCCTCGCTGCGCTTAAGATTGCGCTCGGCCTGCTTGCGGGCTGTGATATCGACTACAAACGTGATTTTACGGGGCCGCCCGTCGGGGCCGGTACCCCGTGCCGAGTCGGCTAGCACGATCATGGGCCGACCCGACTTGTGCAGTACCTCGAACTCGCCGCGCGTGTCTTCCTGACCGGCGATGAATCGATCGTGAACCCGCCGCCAGTGCTGCTCCTTTTCCTTGGGTACAACAACGGTAAAATGCTGGCCCTTAAGCTCTTCGCGGGTATAGCCGTACATCTGGCAGTAGCCGTCGTTGAAGTCGACGAAGTAGCCATCGGCATCGGTGATGCAGATGCCGATAGGTGCGTTCTCGAAAAGCTGACGTTGAATCTGTTCGCTGACCGCCAGCCGTTGCTCCATTTCTTTGCGCTGGGTAATTTCCTGCACATACGTGATCTTGCGCACGGCCCCTCCATCGAGGACGACCCGCGCCGAGTCGGCCAGGACTGTCAGGAGGTGTCCATCGCGGTGGCAGACCGTGAACTCGCCCCGCGTCTCCTCGGTACCCGCAATGAAGCGGTCATGAATCTGCATCCACTGCCGTTCCGTGCCCGGGGGAACTACCCGCGTAAAGGGCTGACCGATCAGCTCGTGAGGTTCGTAGCCGTAAATGCGGCAATACGCCTCGTTTACGTATTCGAAAATACCTTTTTCGTCTGTTACGCACACGCCCAGCGGGGCTTGGGCAACCATGATCTGGAGCTGTTCCTGAGCCTTGACAGCCTCGGGGCTGCTCTCGGATGGAGCGCGATCAAACATCCAGATCAAGGGGGTCTGGCCCCGATTGCTGGCCGACCGGATCCGGACCCGAAACTCAACAGGCTGCGGAACCGGTTCCGCTTGGGGTGTCGAACGATCGAGCAGAGGGGTGGGAGTCAGCAGAGGTCTCCGTACGGGCTGGGCGAGGTTGCCATTGTTGCTGAAAGGGTCGATGCTGCGGGCAATCGGCTTCGTGCCTGGATTGGAACTGGGAGCCGAGGGCTGCGCATCGACTTTTGAATTCACTTTTGAATTCACTTTGACAGTAAAAATCTGTTCATCGAGCTCGTAGCCTGTACGCAGCCTCTGACCCGCATTGAGATTGATGTTCCAGTGGGGGAAAAGCTGGTAATAGGGCTGACCGCGCCGGATGGGCTGGTTGTCGGCGATGAGGCTGCGAAAAGCCGCGTTCGTCCAGAGGAAGCGTCCGCTGGCATCGGTAGCACAAACGGGCAGGTCGATGCGCTCGAAAAACGTGCGCAGGGAGTGAAGCTCGGGAATGGCTTCGTCCCCGGCAACGGGTTCGAGGCGCAGGTGCCGTTCCGGACGTCCGTGAGCGTCCAGGCTTTCGGAGCGGATGCTCACCACCAGGCCCAGGTTGTGGCCCGCTGCCGTGCGGGCTGTAAAATAGCCTTCAGGTGTCGAAGTTTCACTGCTTGTGGCCAGGAAACGCAGGAAATCGTCCTGCTCGGCCCAGTCGATCAGGTCGAGCAGATTAAGCTGGCGCAGCTGCATTTCGGAGTAGCCCAGCCATTCGGATACAGGGCGCAGAAACTGGAAGCGCAGCCCTGCCCGCAGCATTATTTCCACGGCAGGCCAGCTCACGGCTGAGGTGCCTGAAACCGCTTCCTTGGGTGCTTGGGCCCATGCACTGGACTGGGCAGGCACGCTGGCCAGCAGTTCCAGTTCATACTGTTTACGGTAGACCTGGTGGGCTTGCCGTGGCAGGAGCGAGTCCATAACGCTGAGCAGGGTAAAGCCGTCGGCTTTCCACTGGTTGTGCGAAGAATGGCGCGAAGAGGCCGAACCTGAAACGGGCACAGAAGCCAGTGGCCGCTCTTCGGGCTGGTATCTGCCGTTGCCGCCTAGCGTGCCCTGCCCCAAAGCTGCAATCCGCTGCAGCGGCTGCGATTCGCCGCTGTACAGAGCGTTGGAAGCGGCTGCCGAAGGGTCGAGTACCAATACAAGCAGAAGCTCGAACCTGCCGTCGCAAAAACGGTAATAAGCTTCGTGTTTGTGCTGGTAGCGATCGAAGCCTGCGGGTGCCTGGGCCAGAACCTCGGGGGCAGCAGCAGCAGCGGCTGGAGCGTCAGTAATCGAGGTGTAAAGCCGATAGGCAGATGCCTGGGCCAGCTCGGCAGGGGTGAAATCCAGCGCGTACGAGAGTTCAACCTCGGCCTGATTGCTCCCGTCTCGGGGGCGCAGCTGGAAACGAACATCATTAATTTGAGCCATGAGTCCTTGGGTTTCCTGGGGATAGTTAAAAGCAGCTTGTTGAATGTGCCTGCCTGTCAGGCGGCTGGGCTTCCGCAGGCCACAGGCCCGCGGAAGTCAGCACAGCCCGAAGGGGAAAATCAATAGAAGGCCGGTTGAGGCAGCTCGGATATGCGAACAATTCGGCTGCTGGCCCGCCCGTCGGCAATTTCGGGTACGACCCACACATAAGCCCGCAGGTTGCGGGTGCGGCGCATGATCTGGTTCCAGTCGAAAGAGCACGCACGTTCGATCTGGCGGCTGCGCATGCCCTGCGGATTGAGTGTCTCGCGGCAAACCCACAGGATGAGTCCACCGCTGTTTTCAGGCGTATGACGCTGGCGGTATTCGGGCGGGGTAGCAGGCATGAAGACCGTCTGATAGGCCCCGTTGTGCTCGAACTGCTGGTCGTAACGCTGGTAATCGGCATCGAAAAGACCGATGTAAAGACCGTACTGGAGGTTGCGGTTCTGCTCGGCCTCGCTGAATTCGACCATGAAGCTGACGCGGGCGCGGCCTTGATTCTGGCCATCGAGGCCCACTTGAAGCTGGATGTTATGGATCTGAGCCATTTCTAAAGTCCTTTCGTTGAGATCAAAAAATGAAGGCTCGATCAGTCGTTGCTGCCATTCATGACGCCCGGAGCATAGACCTGCTCCGCCTGGTTCGAAGAGGGAACCCCCATGCCGTTGTTCATGAACATCATTTCGTTCTCGAAGGGCATAAAGAGCTGCTGGTTGGGCTGGAGCTGAAAAACCCGGCTCCAGCCGCGGCCTTCGGTGATCTCGGGGATGACGGCCACCTGAGCAAAAAAGCCCGGCCAGCTCATGAAGCGGCTGTTGCGCTGAAGTACGGCCCGGCGGGTATAGAACTGGGTCTTACAATTGCGCGGCGATACGAACTCGCGAGCAATCCACAGCACCTGATCCTGCATCCGGGAATTGCCCGACTGCATCCAGCGTTCGGGCTGCTGGTACTGCATTTCGCGGGCCCCGTTGTGTCCCATGTTGACGGGCTGCATGCGCTCATCTACCGCAATGAGCATTACATAGAGTCCGAACTGCATGTTCTGACTCAGTTCAGCCTGCGAGTACTCGACCGCGAACTGAACCTCGGCTACGACCTGCTGATCGGGCGTCGAGCCGGTAAATAGTTTGACATCACGAACCTGTGCCATAATTGTGGGATAGATGGATTAAGAATTAAGAATTGATTTTAATCTGATTTTGGTTTATCGCATAGAGATGAATGATTTCTCTGTTTTGATTAAGCGGAACCCATTCACATAGTAACAAACGAATTTATCGACACTTGGTTTTAGTGCAAATAAACAACAGTCATTTTTCAGTCTTTTTCGCATAAAAATCATATTCTGAATTAGTACAAGCTACCCCTCTTAGTCTATACTTTTAATAGATTGGAAGTACGCCTTTGTGCTTATTTTTATTAGGACGGCTTCATTTCCTGATCCGCGCGATCGAAGAGGCAAACGTCGAAATAGTTCCGAAGCTTGGCTTGGATCAAAAACTGATCGGCTCGATAAAATTCTTTCTGCTTTTTGAACTGTTTTTAAGGTTTTATTAAATTTGGATTCGGTTTCCGTATTGAATCAACAGAAAGACACCCAGTTAAGCACTTTTAACTAATAAAAAAGCTCTGGACTCCAACCGATTGAAAGGCATAACCAATACTATTACTTAATCTATTACTGCTATTCCCATGAACACATTACTCGAAAACCCAGCCCTGAAGCTCGTCGACTACCAGGGCGAGCAGCTCAAAGCAGACCAGCTGCTTGAACGCATCACGCAGCTGGCCTTCTGCATCACAGACTCCAACGGATACTTCGTCGAAGTCAACGATGCCTACACGCAGTTTTACGGCTTCAGCCGCGAGGAACTGCTGGGCAATCATTTCACTATCGTTGTTCCGGAAGCCTACCGCGACTATGCAGCCGATGTACACAACCGTTTCATTGCCGGCGAGGTCGAAATGCCCGCCGAATGGGAGGTGCAGCGGCGCAACGGCGAACGGGTGCGCATCATGGCCGAGGCCATCCGAGTTGAGGGCGAGGGCGGAATAAGCAAGCTTACGGTCATCGAACCGATTCGCTAGACTCAAAAAACCATTAAAAAACCATTGTCTCATTTAGCGTTGTGAAAGCCTGAACACAGGTTTTTACAACGCTTTCTTTGTGATTAGCCGCCGTTTACCCGCTTGCCAATGACCAGCCTCGCGTCATTGGAATCTTTGTTGAGTAAATTGTTACATCCTTGCAAATCTAAAACTGAACTTTAGATTTGCAAGGATGATACAGCGTGCAGCTCGCCAGCAGCTCGAAGCTGCTCTTTCGCGTCAAGCTGCCACAGCTTTGCTTGGACCACGGCAAGTTGGCAAAACCACCCTGGCTCTTGAACTGGCCCGGGAGCGACCCAGTCTCTATCTCGATCTGGAATCCGAACCGGACCGCGACCGCCTTTCCGAACCCCAGCTTTACCTGCAGCAGCATCGCGACAAACTCGTTATTCTTGACGAAATTCATCGCCTGCCTGAACTCTTTTCCCAGCTCCGCGGCATTATCGATGCCAACCGTCGGGCCGGCCACCGCACGGCCCAGTTTCTGATTCTGGGATCGGCCTCGATCGATCTGCTGCGCCAATCGAGTGAAAGCCTGGCCGGACGCATCGAATACGTGGAGCTGGGGCCTCTGGCCGTTCATGAACTGCCAGCCGATTCAGCGACAGCCCTCTGGCTGCGTGGGGGTTTCCCCGACAGCTGGCTGGCGGCTTCCGATACCGAAAGCCTGCGCCTGCGCCAGCAGTTCATCCGTACGTACCTGGAGCGCGATATTCCCCAGTTCGGCCCGCGCATCCCTGCCGAGACCCTGCGCCGCTTCTGGACGATGTTGGCCCACGGGCAGGGCAGCCTGCTGAACGCTGCCCGCCTGGCTGCAGGTCTGGGAGTGAGTTCCCCTACCGTCAGCCACTACGTCGATCTGCTGGTCGATCTGTTGCTGGTCCGCCGCCTGCCTCCCTATCTGCCCAACCTCGACAAACGCCTGGTCAAATCGCCCAAAGTCTACCTGCGTGATAGCGGGCTGCTGCATGCCTTGCTGGGCTTGGCCACGCTCGACGAACTGCTGGGTCATCCGGTGGCAGGTGCCAGCTGGGAAGGCTTCGTGATTGAAAACCTGCTGGCCGCGGCTCCTTCTTCGGCTTCGGCCTATTTCTTCCGCACGGCGGCAGGTGCCGAAATCGACTTGCTGCTCGATCTGGGACTACGCCACGGCCTGTGGGCCATCGAGATCAAACGGAGCCTTGCGCCCAAGCTGGAGCGCGGCTTCCATGTGGCCCTGGACGACCTGCAGCCACGCCGGGCCTTTGTCGTGCATGCAGGCAGCGACCGCTACCCCAAAAGCGAGCGCATCGAGGCCATCGGGCTGCGTGAACTGGCCATCGAGCTGTCCGCCCTTCGGGTTGCCGATGGTTTCTGAAGCCTGAGCAAAAGCGCGGGCCTGCAGCTCACCGGGCGATGATTCATGCTCCCCATCGGCCCTTTCGGGAAGCTCCGAGCCACTCGTTGAGGTCTTTGCAGGGGGCCGGCATTGCGCCGTAGTCTGCTGCCCTCAGAAAGTGGCGCAGGGCTTCGCAGCCTGCCGAATCGTTGTCCAGGCAGGCATCGATGCGGTCTGGCAGCCGGTCAGCTGTCCGCTGACGTGTCGGGCAAAAGCCAGCGACAAGCAGTTGGCATCGAAACGAATTAAAATCGAATAGGTATTTGCCCAAGTCAAGCTATTCAGAATTGTCAGTGAGATTGGTCGCTGCCGGGCTGTGGGAGTTCACGATCGAGTTTTCAAATTGATTGGTGCCCTCTTCAGTATGAAATTAAGCCTCAGAGCAATATGAAATTTTCACTCGTAGAGTCTATTTTTTGACACATCAACTCCAAGAAAACACAAAATGATCGCTTGAAAACACGCAGCATTCAGTCCCCCAGTCGGCCCTCCGTTCGACGCAAGCCCCGCAACACTTCGTCCGCCAGCATGCGACGTCGACCCTCGAGCTGAACCTCCACCAGTTCGAGCCAGCCATCGGCAGCCGACACGAGCCACCGGTTTTCGTGCACGACCCAGCGTCCGGGATCGCGAGCAGCAGATGCCTCAGCCCGCAGGGCGCGGTAGATTTTGAGCTGCTGGCCATCGATTCGGGTCCAGGCCGCGGGCCACGGCGAAAAACCACGGATGTGGTGGTAGAGGGCTTCGCGATCGCGGTTCCAGTCGATGCGGGCATCCTCGGGGCCGATTTTTCGGGCGTAAAACGCATCGGGCGGCGGGGCAGGCTGGGGGAAAGGCTGGGCCGTACCCGCGGCCAGCTGCCCGACGGTCTCGACCAGCAGGGCCGCACCCCGCCGGCTCAGTTCATCGTGCAGCTCGCCCGTTGTCCAGTCATCGGGGATGGGAACGCGTTCCTGCAGGTAAACGAGGCCCGTATCCAGTTCTTTTTCGATGCGGAAGGTCGTCAGGCCTGTTTCCGTTTCGCCGCGCACCACCGCCCAGTGGATGGGTGCCGCCCCGCGATAGGCCGGCAGCAAGGAAGCATGCAGATTCAAGGCCCCTAAAGGGGGCATGGCCCAAACGGCTTCGGGAAGCATGCGGAAAGCCACCACCACGAACAGATCGGCCTGCCAGGCAGCCAGCTCGTTCAGGAACTGCGGATCGCGCAGACGTTCCGGCTGCAGGATGGGCAGGCCCAACTGCCGGGCCGCTTCTTTCACGGGCGAGGGCTGCAGGCGCAGGCCCCGTCCTGCCGGCCGGTCGGGGGCCGTAACGACGCCCGCCACTGTGAAGCCTGCCGCGTGCAGGGCCTGCAGACCTGGAACGGCGAAGTCGGGCGTACCCATATAGGCCAGCCGAAGGCTCGCTTGCGAGGAAATCAAAGTTCAGACACAGGCAGGAACTGGTGACGCAAAATCACATCATCGATCTCGTGCTCTTCGACGAGCAAAGGCCGGTCGTTCAGGCTCATGCTCGGCAATACAACATATTGCACACGGTGCGGATCGCCGCGCCAGCGGATTTCATCCACAACGTACTCCTGGCCAAGGGGGTCGATGAATTTGAAACCGGGCTGGTATTTGATCTTGATCTTCAAAGGTATGAACAGTTGAATAAATAAAAAATGCTACACTATACCATCAGCCTCAAAGCTGCCGTTTACACGCTAAATGCTGGCCCTCGATTGCATGTTTTCCAATACCGTGCCGATTTTACGGATTTGTCGTAATTTACAATTTTTCCCGTCTTTCAGTGGAAGACCCTGCACAAGCTACCCCGCATGAGCTGAGGCTGCCCATCAGGGCCGACTGGGTCGAGCAGCTGCCTGTGATCGACGCAGGCGATACCCGCACCGAATGGCTGGTTCTGACCGTACTGGGCCTGGGCGTGCTTCTGCTGGGCTTGGCCTATGTGCAGCTGCTGTCCCGTCGGCGGCGCAACCAGGTCAGCAGCGAGCTTGTCGGAATGAATCAGGCCATTGCCGAGCAGCAGGCCGAAATCGAGGCCCAGCACCAGGCCATTCAGGCTATCAATACCGAGCTGCTCTCGACGCTGCAGCAGGTCAGCCAGCAACGGGCTGCCCTCGAGCGGCAGCAGACCCGCCTGGCCGAATCGATTCGCTACGCCTCGCGCATCCAGCAGTCCATTCTACCCGATGCCGAGCAGCTGGCCCACTGGCCGCCTCATGTCATCGTCTACCAGCCGCTGCCCGAAGTTTCGGGCGACTTCTACTGGACCGAGCGGCAGAGCGATAATCTGCTTATCGGGGTGGTGGCCTGCCGCGGCAATCAGATGCCCGGAGCGTTCCTCAGCGTGCTGGGGGCCAGCCTGCTCCACCAGCTGGCAGGTGAAGGGGCAGCACTCGACGAACTGCTGCTGAGCCTCGACCGGCGGCTGCGGGCAAGCCTGCATGCCCGTCAGGCAGCCAGTACCCTGAGTGTGGCCCTGCTGCGAATAGCCCCCCCCGACTCATCGGGCCAACGCCGGATTGGCTTTGCCAGCGCAGGCCTGCCCGTCTTCAGGCAGCGAAATGGAACGGTCGAACGCCTGACTTCCAGCACCCAGCCTTGCGGAGGGCAAGCGAATCCATTTCCGGAACCCAAACTCATCGAATGGACGACCATCCCAGGAGAGCGGCTCTTTCTGCTGACCAATGGCATGCTGGATCGCTGGCAATCCTCTACTTTCGAAGAGCAGCTGGCCTCAATGCAAGCCCTGACCCTATCCGAAGCAGGCCATCAGCTGGAAAACGAGCTTCAGAGGCATCAGCAACCTGACAAACAAGCCGTCGACCTGCTGGCTATTGGTCTTGAGCTTTGAACCAGCACAATAGGATATTTTATAAAATCAATAAAAAAGCGACTTCTATCTCGCAGAGTACAAAAAATGATCTGATAATTAATAAAAAATCAATCGTCATATAAAAACTAAAAAGAGCGAAACACTGCTCGGAGCTGCGCATTCGGATAGCTCGAATTTAATATGCCTTTTGGGAAAAAGTTATGTCAGATACCTGCGGTAAATGCCCGCATACCGTTCGACCCCCAGATTCAAACTGTAATACCGGGCCGCAAACTGCCTCGCGGCCTCGGGGTTGACGGCCAGCAAGTGCGGCAACTCGGCCCAGGCCCGCTCAAATTCAGCATCACCCGGTTCACCAAGCACGTAGGCAAAAGGTTGGCCCCTCAGCTGACTATCCAAATCGCCCACCCCACCTAAAGTAACGACGGGCTTGCCTGCCGCTAAAAATTCGGCCAGCTTCGTCGGCGACGAAGCCTGCTTCGAGGTGCAGGGCCGGATAAAAAACAGCCCTACATCCATGAGCTGCACCAGGTCGGGCACCTCCGAACGTCCCGCAGACCGCACCCGGAGAGCCTCCGGCTCCAGACCGGCTTCGGCAGCCAGGGCATGCACCCGCTCGGGCGGGTCAGTCGTTACCACCAAAAAAATAAGCGGACCATACCGCCGCCAAAGTGCCACGCAGGCAAACATGGCCTCGGCAAGATACCAGCCCCCCAGCGAGCCTAAATAGCCCACCACCAGCCGCCCCGGCGGCAGGTTGAGCTCAGCCCGAAAAGCCTGCATGCGTTGCGCGTCGGCCGACTGCATCCAGTCCAGATCGACACAGCAGGGGATGACCGTCAGCGAATCGGATGGGCGGCCCGTCCGCTGTTGCACCAAAGCACAGGCACGGTCGGTGAGCGTAACCACGTGGGGAGCTTCGCGTTCCAGACGGCGTTCCTCGGCCAGAAAGTAGCGGTAGAGCAGCCCGAAGACGGGATGTCCGGGAGGCCAGAGTCCACTCTCGGCGCGTTCATCGGGCCAGAAGCCGCGCATGTCGTAGAGCCAGGGACAAGCCGACTGCTGCGCCAGCTGCTGCCCGATACGGGCCATGAGCAGGCTGCGGCAATGGATCAGGTCCGGCGGATCGCTGCGGACGAGCAAGCCGGCCAGGAACTTGATGCGCCGCAGGGTCAGCCACGGCCCCAGCAGGGGCGGACGATTGCGGTAAGGCACCCACCGCCACACAACGGGCAGGTCCTCGATGGCCGCCGCCACTTCGGCCCCGTCGGCAGCCAACCGCCCGGTCTTCTCGGCTGTAACAACCGTGAAGCGGTAGCCCAACCGTGCCAGCTCAACAATATAGGCCAGTACCTGCGACCGCCCCAGCGGATCGGTCAGCCCCTCGTGCGACAGATACAGTATATGATGATTAGAAATCATTTACTTTCAGAATTACTTTATTGCTTTCATTGATAATGACTAGTCAACCAAGCGATGTAAACAAAAATAAATGGCATCCCCAGCAGGGCTGTTCCTGGCGGAGTCCGATTAACTTTGCCTGAGCTTGATCAGCAATTCCCGAAGATGAGCTTTTTCAGTTACTGGCAGACGCGGCTCCAGCAGGTGGATTTCGCAGTAGTGGGCGGTGGCTTGGTGGGCCTGACCGCTGCAGCCTCTCTGGCATTGGCCCACCCTTGGGCCCGCGTGGTGGTGCTCGAACAGGGCCTGCTGCCCGATGGAGCCAGCCTGCGCAATGCCGGTTTCGCCTGCTTTGGCAGCCCCACGGAACTGCTTATGGACAGCCAGCACCAGCCTGCAGACCGCGTCGCCCAGCTGGTCGAGTTGCGCTTTCGGGGGTTGAACCGCCTGCGCGAACTTCTGGGCGACGAAGCCATCGGCTACCAGCCTGCAGGCGGCTACGACCTGCTACTGCCCGGCCATGCGGCCGTCCTCGAGGCCTTGGACGACTGGAACGACCGCCTGCGGCCGGTTTTCGGGGGCGAGGCTTTCGTACCGCTGCGTCAGTGGCCGTCGGAATGGCCTTTCGATCGGGCAGCCTTTGCAGGGGTGGTGGCCCTGCCTTACGAAGGCCTGCTCGATACGGCCCGCCTGGGCGAAGCCCTGCTGGCACGGGCTGGGCGGGCAGGCGTCCGCTGGGCGGGCGGGCAGGCAGTCGAGCACATCGAGCGGGTGGATTCCGGCTTTCGGTTGGAGTCGGCCGGAGCCGATGGCCGCCACTACAGCTGGCAGGCCGAGGGGGTAGCCCTGTGCACCAATGCCACAGCAGCCCGCCTGCGTCCCGAGCTGGACGTAGAACCCGGCCGCGGGCAGGTGCTCATTACCCAGCCGCTGGAATCCATCGGCTGGAATGGAGCCTTTCATCTGGACGCTGGCTATACTTATTTCCGGCCGGTGGGCAACCGCCTGCTGCTGGGGGGCGGCCGCAACCTAGATTTTGAAGGGGAGACAACCGCCGAGGCAGGAATCAATCCCATTGTTCGGGCGTGGCTCGATGGCCTGCTGACCCAGACCCTGTTACCCGGTCACGCGGTTCAGGTAGCCGCCCGCTGGTCGGGCGTCATGGGCTTTACGGGCAGCGGCCTGCCGATCGTGCGGGAACTGGAGCCGGGCTGGGCGGCGGGCGTGGGCCTCAACGGCATGGGGGTGGCCTTGGGCAGCCTCGTTGGCGAGGCCGTGGCCGATCTGTTGCTGGGCCGCCCGGCGGGCGATCTGGTCCGCGTCGTAAATTCAGGGTATGAAGCGTGCTAACCTGCTGCCCTTGGTCGTGGTCGGCTTTGTGCTGGCTCTGGGGGCTTTTTCGTTCTGGATGATCCTGCGCGTGGGCGACGAGGCCATCGAACAGGCCGAAACCCTGCCCAACTACCTGCGTACCGAAGCCCTGAAGTACCTTGATCATCAGGGCCAGGTCTGGCTCGAAGACCTCGATACGAACGGCGACGGCCAGCCCGAAGCCATCGCCTACACCACCCGGTCGGGTGCTGCCGATACGGCAGGCGGGGCCATTGCCTTCGACCGGCTGGTCTTGATGCAGTTGGGCAAGCGCAAAGGCCGCCCGCTGCTTACGGTCGACCATACAGGTATTCGGGACTCGCTGGGGCAGCCCCTGATCGATCAGGTGGTGGCCACCCACGGCTATCGTGCCGAAACTTCGGGGACTGGAACCGGATTCCGGTTGCACCTGACGCTGCTCGATTCGCTGGGGCAACGCGCCTCGGACGAACTGACGCTGGCTTACGATGCCGCGAGCAGGCGGTTTGCCGTGCTTGCCCCCTGAGGGGGGATCGCTCAGACTTTGAGCCGGCGGAAGAAGCGGCGGATGCGCTGCCAGAGCGGGCGGCGTTCGCCTGAATCGGCGTAGTAGCCCTGACCATAGGTACCACCGTAGCCGTAGCCATAACCGTAGCCGTAGCCGTAGCCATAGCCGTAGCCATAACCGTAGCCATAGCCGTAACCGTAACGCTGTTTGACGGTGTCGACGAAGTTGAATACGAGGTAAAGCTTGCTGAGGCCGTGCTCCTCGACCAGGCGGTCGAGATTGTGGAGAAACGCTTTACGCGAGTAATCGGCCCGAAAGATGTAGAGCCCCAGGTCGCTGATCTTGAGCACGGAAATGGCATCGGTTACCAGCCCCACGGGCGAGGTATCGAGGACAACAAAATCGTAGCGGGCCGATAGCTCATCGATGAATGCCTGGAACTCAGGCCCCGAGAGCAATTCGGCGGGGTTGGGCGGCACCGGCCCCGATGTGATGATGTCCAGGTTGTTGAAGCCCGTAGACTGGATGACCTCGTCGAGGGCATCGCGGCCAATGAGGTGCGAGCTGGCCCCGAAGTCGTTGTTGAGGTTGAAGGCAATGTGCAGGCGGGGTTTGCGCAAATCGAGGTCAACCAGAATGACTTTTTTATTTAACAAAGAGAGCACAGAGGCCAGATTGGAGGCAATAAATGACTTGCCCTCGGCACTGACGGTTGAGGTTACCGACAGAATTACTTTTTCTTTTTTGGAAAGAACAAACTGAATATTGGCTCTCAGTGCGCGGAACGATTCGGCGATAATCGACTTGTTTTGCGAAATGACTGGCAGCGTAATAACAGACTGCCGCTTGCGTGTTTTGACGATTTCGCCGATGATGGGCTTGTCGGTATGGAGTTCGAGTTCGCCCCGGAAAGAAATCCGTTCCTTGAGCGACTCTTTGAGTATGACGATAATAAAGGCAAGGATCAGACCGATGACGAGGCTGCCGTAGAGGTAGTTCTGCCGCTTGGGCGAGACGGGCTGCGAATCGGCGTAGGCCTGGTCGATGACGCGGCTTTTGGAGGTGATGGCAGCCTTGGTGATGAGCATCTCGGTGCGCTTCTTCATCAGGTTGTCGTAGACCTCCTGGTAGTTGGTGAATTTGTTGGCTACCTGAATGAAGTCGCGTTCGAGGGAGGGGTAGTTCTGCTGCCGGCGGTCGTAGGTATCGAGGCGTTTCTGCAGATCGGCCTGCTGGGCTTGCAGGGCTTCGCGGCTCGTCTGTACCGAATGGTCGAGCAGGAGCAGCAGCTCGCGCAGGCGTTGCTCTTTTTGCTGCACGAGGCTGGTCTGACGGGTCATGCGCTGGAGCAGGGTCGAGCGGTCGAAAAGGGTCTGGTTGAATTCGGTGATCTGTTCACTGAGCACCGTCCCGAAGGCATCGGCCAGGTTGGGAGCAAAGCTCAGCGAGTCGACAGGCAGGCTGCGGGCCTGGGCAACGTAGCGTTCCAGCTGGCGCAGGGCCTGCAGCCGGAAGGCCAGCCCGTTGAGTTGGTTGCGCAGCTCGGCAATCTGACTGCTTTCGTAGCTGCGGTTAGTTTCCAGGTTGGCGATGCGGTTGCTGCGTTCGAAGCGTTCGAGGTCGCTCTGCGAGGCTTCGAGGCTGCGTCCGATATCGAACATCAGCGTATCGATGAACGATATGGTCTGGCTGATAGACTGGCGGCTGAGGGTCAGTTCGTCGGCCAGGTAGAGTTCGCAGATTTTCTGCAGAATGGCTATGGCCCGCTGGGGCGAGGCATCGATGCAGCTGATCTCGAAGATCATGCCCGAGGGTACGATGGCCAGCTGGCCTTGAATGGCTGGTATGAGCTGCTCGACGGTAAAGACTTCGAACTCGAAACTTTGATCGGCCCAGCTGCGCCCGGGTATGCCCCGCAGGACAAAGGTAGAAGGCCCGAAGCGACAGACGGCACCCAGCACACAGTTGGTGGCCTGATCGGGCTGGCCCTGAGGATAGATGATGAAATTGACCGAATCCTGAAACTCGACCACGAATCGCTGGCCGTAGTGGGCAAAAGTTGCCGAATCGAAGCTCACCTTGAAGGGCTGGTTGCGAAAGAGGGGGCTGCTGAGCACCCGCCCCTGCTGGTAGTAGCTTACCTGCAGATCGAGCAGGCGGATCACTTTTTCGATCTGTTCGCGCGAGCGCAGAATCTGGCTCATCTCGAGCTGGCGACTCGTTTCGTCGGTAGGCGAGAAGTTGGTGCGGCTGATGACGTTATCATCCGTACCTACCTCCACCTTGAGGCGGGTTGTCGCCTTGTAGAGCGAGGGCGTCCACCGGAGCACCAGGTACGTGGGGACGTAGAGGCATACCGGTACCAGCAGCAGAATCCAACGCCCGCGGATGAGCACCCCCAGCAGCTTTCGCAGGTCGTATTCCTCGAACGGAGTGTCACGGCGAGCTTGCATGATTGAACTCAACTAATGGTTCGTATCAGAATGATAATCGTCGGTACAAGGGTAAATAAATTGATAAGCACGATATAGGGCTGAGCTTCGCGCAAGAGTAGGGGCATGAACCGCGATTCCAGGTAAATGATATCCCCCGAGCGCATGAACAGGTCTTCGTCGCGCAGGGCCGATACGCGGTTCATGTCCACCCAGATAATCTGTGGATCGTCGAGTCGACCTCGAATGATCTTGACTTTGTGAGCCTTGGTGGTGTAGGGAATGCCTCCGCCTATAGCAAGGGCTTCGATCAAGTGCGTGCGCTCGGTGGGCAGCAGAATAACCGACTGCTGCCCGCCCATGCGGCGGGAATCCCCATAGAGGTACACCTTCAGGTTGGTTACCGTCAGTTCGACCGTCGGCTTGGGAAAGTAGAGGGAATAGGCTTCCTCGATGCGCAGGCGCACCTCTTCGGTGAAGCGATCCTGCACATAGAGCCGCCCGGCCAAGGGCAGATGGATGTAGCCATCGACGTTGACCACGTAGCGTTCGTCGGCTTTGAGCTCGAAGGCCGTCTGGCCCAGTTCGGCGGGCAGATTGAGGAGGCGGATGCGCAGTTCATCGCCCGACTGAATGCGGTAGCGGTAGTTGCGCAGCGAATCGATACCGGGCTTGAGCCGGATGACGGCCTGACCGGCCCGACGGCCTTTGCGGTAATATTTTTCGTGAACGGGGTCACGAAACAGGTTGGTGTCGCGCTGCAGGCTGCAGCCTGCAGCCAGGAGCCACACCCCTGCCAGCAGAAAGGCCCAGCGGCCTGCGGCTCCAGCTTCGAGCATGCGAACTAACACAACACGAAGTTAAGCAGTTTCGCTGCTGCCGCGCTGCCAAGGGGGAGCCAATCAGTACCGGACCAGTTTTTGAAGGCTGCGCTGCCCCTGGCTTTCGATGATGACCTGGTAGGTACCTGAGGCCAGAGCCGAAACGACAGGCGTGAGGTCGACACGATTGGAGCCGGCTTCGAGCCGCACATCCTGCCGGTGCAGGCGGCGGCCCAGCAGGTCGACCAATTCGATGCGTATGCCCTGTGCCTCGGACAGATCGACAACCAGCTCCAGGGTGCCCTGCGAGGGGTTGGGGTAAAGCACAAAGTCGGTATGGTGCAGACCATTGCGGCCCTCGATGCGGGCTTCTAGAATATTGGAATACTCTACTTGGCCGTTGTGGTTGAGCTGACGCAGGCGGTAATAGTAGGTGGTGTTGAACTCGACGCGGCGGTCGATGTAGTCGTAATTGGCTTTGCGGGAACCTTGGTCGGCGCGTGCTGGGATGCCCGCGGCCAGGGTCTGGAAGGTACGCAGATCGGTCGAACGCTGCACGTCGTAGGAGAGGGCCATTTCCTGACCTTCTTTCGACCAGAAGAGGCGGATGCTGCGTTCCAGAGGCTGTACGGCGAAGCTGAGCAGCTGCACGGGCAGCGGATCGTCCGAATACATGGGGTTGATCTTCGAGAAACGGCGCAGGCCCTGAACAGCGATGTCGTGAAAGGTCGTGGTGCGGAAGCAGTTCGTGCCGTCCGGTTTGTGTACCCTGAACTGATTGGCCGGATCGCCGGTGTGGTTGAACTGGCAGGTGATTTCCGAGCTGGAGGGTGGCGTTCCACGGGGATTGACAACGAGGGTGTACTCGTCGCCGGGTACAAGCATCTCAGCCACCACGGTCGGAGAGGTCAGTGTACGGGTTTCGTAGGCGTGGTACTCCCACATGAAATCGGTATCGAAAATGGTTACACCGCATTCGGGGTCCTTGATGCCACCGGATTGGGTAAGAAAGCGGCCATCGAACATGACGATGTTGTGGTTACCCACCGAGGAAGGCGAGGGCTGAATCTGGAAATGCTGCAGGCCGCGGCCTTTGACTCCTACGGGGAAGTTGTAGATCGTTTTGTCGTCGCTGGCAAACCAGCGCAGCGTACCGTTGATGTAGTTGCTTTCGCGGATAGTCGGGCCTCCCTGCAGAAAGGTTCCTGGGGGAACGCTCAGCGTTACGGGATTGGACGGCGTATCGTCTTCGAGCTGCACAAAGTGCGCGTTGGTGCTCACGATGCACTTCTGGGCGGTAGAGGACATGTTGAGCTCGCCGCCTGGCTGCACGACCAGCGGAGCATTGAGGTTCAGCTCGTCGACCACGACATTGACGCGGCCAAACTTGAAGGCATTGTTGGTTACCGAAGTGGCTGTATGGGTGTACTGGATGACGGCATCGGCTGCGGCATTCCGAAATTCGACCGTCGAGGTCGGGTCGCTGCTGAAGCGTCCGTCGTTGTAAAAGCCCCCAAAGACCTGCAGGAACGACGAACCGGTCATGCGCAGCAGGCCGTTACTTTGGATGCGGACGGCCTCCTGGCTTGAGTTAGCCGTTGTAATGAAAACACCCGGCCCGTTGCTCAGATGGACCTCGGCCCCCACAATGTTCATGACTTGCGCCTGCACGCAGGAACCGGAGACCCAACTGGCTATTTGGCCGAGCACCAGCAGCAGGACTGCCGGCAGGATATAGGAAAAACGTTTCATGATCGGGGGCCGCTCGAAACGGTCTGGAGTTTTATTTTGGGTACTAATTTACATAAAATTCATCTCTTTACCAAGTACGCTTAACACGTTCCAGACGTTGCCCCCAGGCCCAAAAATTCCGTAACAAATTCCGATCTATAACACATTAAAGAATAAAAAAACATAAAAACAATAAAATTTACTAAAAAAAAACAACAAAAAACAAAAAATAAAAACTATTTATTCCGATTCTGAAGCCGTGGTGAACCGCAGAATTTTCGTTTCTTTGCAGCCCGTCGGCTTGACCTCATTCATCCATGAACCCCAGCAGTGGCATCGTTGCCATCATTGGCCGGCCCAATGTGGGCAAATCGACGCTGTTCAACCGGCTGGTCGAACAGCGGCAGGCCATTGTCGACAATGTGCCGGGCATCACCCGCGACCGGCTCTACGGAAGCTGTGAATGGAACGGGCGACGCTTCACGGTCATCGATACGGGCGGCTATGTGCCCGAGTCCGAAGATCTCTTCGAGGCTGCCATTCGCGAGCAGGTCGAGATCGCCCTCGATCAGGCCGATGTCATCCTCTTCGTAACCGACGTTACCGAGGGCATCCACGTAACAGAACATGCCATCGCCGATGTGGTGCGCCGCCACGGCAAATCGCGCGTGCTGCTGGTGGCCAACAAAACCGATACCTACGAACGGGCCGCACAAGCCGCCGAGTTCTACGGCCTGGGACTGGGGCAGCTCTTTACCATCTCGGCCATCAACGGCTCGGGCACCGGCGACCTGCTCGATGCGGTCGTCGAGGCCCTGCCCCCGCCCGATCCCGATGCCCGCGACCTCGAGGCCATCCCCAAACTGGCCATCGTCGGGCGGCCCAACGTGGGCAAATCCAGCCTTGTCAATGCCCTGCTGGGCCAGGAGGCCCACATCGTTACCCCGATTGCCGGCACAACGCGCGACAGCCTCATGACACGCTACACGGCCTTCGGCTTCGACTATTTTTTAGTAGACACAGCCGGCTTACGAAAAAAAGCGAAGATCAACAACAACATCGAATTCTATTCCACCCTGCGAACCTTACGGGCCATCGAGGCCTGCGACCTGGCCATTCTGCTCGTCGATGCCACCGTCGGGATGGAAGGTCAGGACCTGGCCATTCTGCGCACCATCACCCAGCAGCGCAAGGGCCTGATCATCGCGGCCAACAAATGGGACCTGGTCGACAAATCGATCGTCGGAGCCGACCGCATCCTTCAGCAGGCTATCGAACAGCGCATCGCGCCCTTGAGCCATATACCCATTCTGCTGATCTCGGCCACCGAGAAAACACGCATCCACAAACTCATGGAGACGGTGCGTCAGGTCGTCGATGTCCGCAGCCGCCACATCCCGACGCGGGAACTTAACGAAAAGCTGCTGCCCATCATCGAGCAGACCCCGCCCCAGACTTCGCGCGGACGGCGCATCCGCATCAAGCACATCACCCAGGTGCAGGGCCGCGTACCCTCCTTCGTCTTTTTCACCAACCATCCCGACGGCATCGCCGAGCACTACCGCCGCTTCCTGACCAACGTGCTGCGCCGCGAATATGGCTTCGTGGGCTGGCCCATTTCACTGTTTTTCCGGCAGTCATGACCACGGGTGCAGATTCGGATGGGGTACGCCGCTACTGGACGCTGGCCCAGATTGCCCGCGAACTCGACGAAAAACCCGCCCAGCTGCTCTACTGGGAAAAGCAGCTGGGGGGCATGGGCTTTCAGCTCAGGCCACGCGGCATCAAACGCTACGGAGCCGACGAAGTAGAGACCTTCCGCCGGCTGCATTACCTGATCCGTGCCCAGGGCTATTCGATTCAGGGAGCCTGCCGCCACCTCAGCGAAGCGGGAGCGGCCGCCCAACGCCACCACCACCTGCGGCAAACCCTCGAAGAAATCCGCCGGCTGCTCTTGCATCTGCGGGAAAATCTTTAACTTTGCCCTCTCAATTAGACTAACTACGGAGAGTAGCTCAGCCCGGTAGAGTACACGTCTGGGGGGCGTGTGGCCGCAGGTTCGAATCCTGTCTCTCCGACCCCCTCCACCAGCCTGCGATCGGTCGCAGGCTTTTTTTTTCGATCCTCCACCGCAGAAAGAAGAAGAAACTCCATTGAAGCCACAACACCGTGGGGCTCAAAAAAAACTTAGCTTTGAAGTTTCACAAGCCGGTATTGAGGCCCGGATGAAAGCTACCCACCTGCTCGACCGCAGCCGATTCCCAGCGGGTGCCCGCATACACCTCATCGCCATTGGGGGCAGCGTCATGCACAGCCTCGCCTTGGCCCTGAAACGGGCAGACTGCCGCGTTTCCGGTTCCGACGATGTAATCCGAAATCCCGCCCGCGACCGTCTGGCTGCTGCAGGCCTGTTGCCTGAAGCCGAGGGCTGGTATCCCGAGCGCATCACGCCCGACCTGGATGCCGTGATTCTGGGCATGCATGCCCGTCTGAACAACCCCGAACTCCTTAAGGCCCAGGAACTGGGCCTGCCCGTCTACTCGTTTCCCGAACTGGTTCGCGACCTGGCCCGCAACCAGCAGCGCATCGTCATCGGGGGCAGCCACGGCAAGAGTACCACCACGGCCCTGCTCATGCATGTACTGAGCCGCCTGGGAATGCGTTTCGATTACCTGGTGGGGGCTTCGGTACCCGGCTTTGAACATAGCCTCCAGTTGGGCAGCGGCGCCCCGATTGCACTGCTCGAGGGCGACGAGTATCCGGCTTCGGCCCTCGACCTGCGCCCCAAAGCCCTGGTCTACGAGCCGCACCTGCTCGTTTTGACAGGCATCAGCTGGGATCACATCAACGTATACCCTACCGAGGAAAGCTACGTGGAGGCCTTTTCGGAACTGCTGCGGCAGTTGACCAAAGGGGGGGTCTGTGTGTACAATAAAGAGGACAAGCGGCTGCGTGAACTGGCTGCACGCTACTTGGACAAAGAAAAACACGAAGCCCTGCCCTATGCCACCCCGCCGGTTCGGGTGGCCCGCAGCGGGCGCATGGAAGTCAAATTGGACGGCCACCGCTTCGAAGTTTCCCTCATCGGGCGACACAATGCCGCCAACCTGGCCGCTGCCTGGCAGGTGTGCCGGCAGCTCGCCATCGAACTGCCGGAATTTGCCGCTGCTGCGGCCGACTTCCCGGGCGCGGGGCTTCGGCTCGAATTCTGGCGCAACGACGAACGCTGGGTCGTGCTGCGCGACTTTGCCCACGCCCCCAGCAAAGCAGCCGCCACCGTCGAAGCGGTAGCCGAACATTGGCGCGACCGGCCTTTGATAGCCGTACTCGAACTCCACACCTACAGCAGCCTCAACCCTGAATTCCTCGGGCAATACCGCAACACCCTCAAGCGAGCACGCCACCGAATTGTGCTGGTTGACCGGGCTGTCGTATCCCAAAAAGGAAATGCGCTGCCCAGCCAGTCCCTGCTCAGCAAGGCCTTTCACGAACGGCAGCTCGAGCTGGTGTACAGCCGCGAGGAGCTCCTGGAGGCCGTCCGGCGGCAGGCGGGCCATTCGGGCGTGCTGCTGCTCATGTCGTCGGGAGGACTGGCTCAGACCGAACGATCCGACTGGCTGAAGCTTTTAGACTGAAAGTGAACTGAAAGCCGGTTCAAGTGACGGTGCAGCGATCGCACAAGCCCCGCAGGCGTAATTCCAGGTCTTCGAGAGCAAAACCTGCCGGCAACTGCAGAGCCGGAGTATCGTCCCAGTCGAAGCAGAGCAAGCGTCCGCACTGCTGGCATTCAAAATGGGCGTGGTTGCGCCGCAGCCCCTGACCCATTTCAGGGGCATAGTGCGGGTGGCCCGCCGAGTCGTTGGTGCGGTGCACCAGACCAGCCTGTAAAAATGCCTGCAGAGTACGGTAAATGGTTACGCGGTCGAAACCTTCAACCCGCCCCTCGAGCTGGGACAGAGGCACCGGCGCACCTGCCTCGAGCAGGGCCGAGAGCAGTAAGACCCGACAGGAAGTCTGGCGCAGACCTGCCTGCCGCAACAGCTCGCTGGCC